>MELE01000091.1:15274-19186 GCA_001768615.1 Acidobacteria bacterium RIFCSPLOWO2_12_FULL_67_14b
GGCGGGCACAACGCGCCGCCGCGCGGCAAGCTGCAACTGAGCGAGCGCGGCGAACCGATCTACGGCGAACGCGACCAGGTGGACCTCGCCAAGCTGCGAGGGCTCGGCCTGCCGTTCTGGCTCGCCGGCGGTTACGCGACTCCCGAGCGCGTGCGCGAGGCCATCGCGGCCGGAGCGGCGGGCGTCCAGGTCGGCACCGCGTTTGCCTTCTGCGCCGAGTCGGGCCTGCGGCCGGACTATCGACAGGCGCTGCTGCAGCAGGCAATCGACGGCCGCGTGAAGGTCTTCACCGACCCGCTGGCGTCACCCACCGGGTTCCCGTTCAAGGTGGCCCGACTCCCCGGCACCATGTCGGAGGCGGAAGAGTACGACGCCCGGCCACGCATCTGCGACCTCGGCTTCCTGCGCGAGGCCTACCGCCAGGAAGACGGCACGGTGGGCTTCAGGTGTCCCGCGGAGCCTGTGAACGTGTACGTCTCCAAGGGCGGCGACTTTGAAGCGACGACGGGCCGCAAGTGCATCTGCAACGCGCTCATCGCCACCGCCGGTCACCCGCAGGTGCGCGCCGGCAAGTATGTGGAACGGGGCATCGTCACCTCGGGCGACGACCTGGCGGGCGTCACGCGGTTCCTGCGGCCCGGGGCGGCCGACTACACGGCGGCCGACGTGATCGACACGCTGCTTTCTTGATCCTCATTCCGGTGCGCCCCGGCGCCATGGCGCGCAGTACTATGAGTCATATGCGCCCCGGAGTCATTCTCCTTGCGATTGCCTCCACTCTATCGCTGGCTCAGTCGGCCGCAGCCCAGACCACTGCCTCGCTGACCGGCCGCGTGATGGATGCCAGCGGCGGCGTGCTGCCCGGCGCGACGATCACGGCCACACAGACACAAACGGGCCTGCAGCGCACCGCGGTTTCCGATACGCAGGGGCGATACACGATGGCGTCGCTGACGCCGGGGCCGTACGCGATTCGCGCGGATCTGTCGGGCTTCCAGTCGCTCCAGCGGACCGGTGTCACGCTGACGGTGGCGCAGACGGCCGTCGTCGATCTGGCGCTGACCGTGGGCGGCGTCGCCGAAGCGGTGACGGTGCGGGGCGATGCGTCGGCCGTCAACACCCGCACGGGTGAGCTGAGCTACCTGGTGGCGGAGCAGGCGATTGAGGACCTGCCTCTGAACGGCCGCAACTACACGGATCTGGCGCTCCTGCAGCCGGGCGTTGTCGCCTACCCGCATCGCGACGGAGGCTCGGTGGTCGCGCACGGCCTCGGCATGAGCGTCAACGGGCAGGATCCGCGATCCAACGTGTATCTGCTCGACGGCACGCTGCTCAACGACATGACCAACGGCCCGGCCGGCAGCGCCGCGGGTACCGCGCTCGGCATGGAGACCGTGCAGGAGTTTCGCGTCGAGACCAACGCCTACGGCGCGGAGTTCGGGCGCATGAGCGGCGGCCAGATCAACGTGCTCACCAAGGCGGGGAGCAACGACCTGCGCGGGAGCGCCTACGAGTTCCATCGCAACGATTCGCTGGATGCGAAGAACTACTTCGACGTCGCCGGGAAGCCGCCGTTCAAGCGGAACCAGTATGGCGGCGCCGCCGGCGGCCCGCTGCGGCGCGACCGGCTGTTCTTCTTCGCCGGCTACGAAGCGCTCAAGGAAAACCTCGGACGCACGATCACGTCAACGGTCCCCGACGACAACGCCCGCGCCGGGCTCCTGCCCAATCCGGCCAACCCCGGCGCCCTTCTCAATGTCGGCATCAACGCCGGCGTCGCGCCCTATCTCGCTGAGTACCCTCGCGCCAACGGGGCCAGCCTCGGCGACGGCACCGCGCTCCACAGCTTCCGGTTCGATCAGCGCCTCGACCAGCACTTCGTCCAGGGACGCATGGACTACATCGCCGGACCGGGCCGGCAGATCTTCGGCCGCTACACGCTGGACGACGCCGACCAGTACCTGCCGACGGACTATCCACAGTTTCCCCGCTACTTCGTTTCCCGGAACCAGTTCTTTACCGGCGAGTACCGGCAGGTGCTGACCGATCACATGCTCGCCACCTACCGGCTGGGCTACAGCCGCACGCGGGTCGGACAGCAAGTCGAGGCCAACACCGCCACGCCGCTCGCCCCGTTCGTGCCCGGCCGCGCCCTGGTTGGCAACATCGATGTCGGCGGGTTGAACCGCTTCGGCACGCAGAGCTCCGTCGACGTGCGATTCCTCCAGCAGGTGCTGAGCGCCCAGGGGGACCTCTCGACGACGCGAGGCCGGCACCTCGTGAAACTCGGCGGGCTCGCCGAGCGGTATCTGCAGAACATGGTGAACCCGACCTTCAGCCTGGGCACCTATTCGTTCGCCAATCTGCGGGCCTTTCTCGAGAATCGCCCGACCAGCTTCATCGGGCTCACCCCGGAAGGGCAGTTCGACCGCTACTGGCGGTTCTGGCTGCTCGGCGGCTACGCCCAGGACGAGTTCTCCGTCACCGATCGCATCACGCTCAACGCGGGGCTTCGCTACGAAGTGATGACGATGCCACGCGACATCAACGGCCGCGATTCGGCCCTGGTCAACTTGTCCGATCGCACGGCCGCGTTGGGCCGGCTCTACAAGGGGCCCGACACCAACAACCTGTCGCCGCGCGCGGGCGTTGCGTGGGCCCTCACCGCGGACGGGCGCACGTCGCTGCGCGGCGGCTACGGGATGTACTTCAACACCAACAGCTCGCAGAACCTGATCGTCACGGTCACCAACCCGCCGGCGACGCCCCGCGTGGTGTTCCCGAACCCGACGTTCCCGCAGCCGCCGTTCAATCGCACCTCCGGCCTGTCGGTGCGGCCCGTCCAGTGGGACATCGAGACGCCGCAGGTCCAGCTGTGGAACGTCAACCTGCAGCGCGAAGTGTTCGCCGGCACGGCGCTGACCATCGGCTATGCGGGCTCCCGCGGCCGGCATCTGCTGCGCAGCAACGACGTCAACACGGCGGCGCCGGTGACGGGCGCCGACGGCCTGCCGTTCTTTCCGCCGGGCGGGCCGCGCATCAACACCGCCTGGACCACGATCGAGCTCAAGAGCTCGGACGGAGACTCCTGGTATCGGGCGCTGATAATCGAGGCGCGGCGCCGCTGGTCGAACGGCTTCATGTTCCAGTCCGCTTACACATGGTCGAAGTCGGAAGACACGACGCAGGCCTCGACGTTCTTCTCCGATGGCACCAACGGCACGACCTCGGCGTTCCCCGAGTTCATTCCGGACTACAACAAGGGCCTCTCCGACTTTCACGCCGAGCACAACTGGGTGACGAACTTCAGCTACGACATTCCGTGGGGACGCGGCCTGACCGGGGCGGCCGGGGCCGTGTTCAGCGGCTGGCAGCTGTCGGGCATCGTCAACGTGCGGAGCGGGAGCCCACTGACGGTGTTCGTGCAGAACAACCGATCGCGATCGCTGTGGCAGCCCTCGCTTGGCCCGGGCATCGGCCGCGACCGCGCGAGCTATGCGCCGGGCTTCGGGCCGGCCGATGCGGTGGCCGGTGATCCCAACGCCTGGTTCAACACGGCGGCGTTTGCCGTCCCGGCGGCGGGGACCTTCGGCAACACCGGCCGCGGTGACTTCATTGGCCCGGATTTTCGCACCGTGGATCTGACGCTGGTCAAGGACACGGCGTGGCGGGCCCTGGGCTCCGCCGGACGGGTGGAGCTGCGGCTCGACGCCTTCAACATCTTCAACCGCGCCAACTTCGGCCCGCCCCAGCTCACCGCCTTTGCCGGCGCGGCCGACATCGAGCCGACGCTCGCGAGCTTCGGCCGCGTGCGAACCACGATCACGTCCGCGCGCCAGGTTCAACTGGGAGTCCGAGTGCGGTTCTAGCTTTCGAGAGAGCGCAGGAGGTCATCAGCTCGACATGATCGGC
>MELE01000092.1:0-49313 GCA_001768615.1 Acidobacteria bacterium RIFCSPLOWO2_12_FULL_67_14b
AGACGCTCCGTCCTCACGACCTGCTCGCGGCCGGCGCCATCCACGGCCTTCGCGTCAACAGTCGCGTATTCGCGGTCGGTCAGCGCGGTCAGCCCGCCGAAGGTCCAGCCCGAGGCCTTGCCCGTGACCTTGGTCGCGCCGAGGATGGTCGTCTGGTCTGGCTTCTCGATCAGCGTGTCGCCCTCCCGCAAGGCCAGCCGGCCGGGCCGCTGTCCGATCCGCCGCGAATGGAACGTCGGCATCAATTGATACGGCGGCACCAGCGTCCGGCTGTCTTCGATGAAGAAGGGCCGCTTCTCGGGAAAGAACGTCTCGAAGACCGAAAGGTTCAGCACGGCGGGATCCTGCTCGACCTGGCCGAAGTCGGGGTTTACTGTCGCCGAAAGTGTCGCGGAGGTCCCCAGGCCGACGCGCATGTCGACGCCACCCGACAAGCCGTGATCGAACCCGGCGCCGGTGACGTGCGCCTCGCGGCCCAGCAGGAACGGCTGGATCTCGAGCCGTCGCGGCGGCGCCGGCGGCCGGGCGAACGTCAGGTGGCCAAACCGCGACACGAAGCCGTTCACGCCGCGGGGCGTCGCCACCCAGCGATCGACCTCGGCCCGCCCGACGATGTCGCGGCGAATGTTGAAGCCCCACACCGATTCCTGTCCGGGCGCGATGCTGAAGCGCATCTGCGAGAATGGAATGCGGAACTCCGCGTTCCAGCCCTCCTTGGTCACCTCGGTGCGCACTTCCCACACCGCGTCGTAGTCCGAGCTGGAGCGCGTGTCGTCGAACCACGTCATGTCGCCCTGCACGCCGGAGGGGTTGGCGTCGAAGGTGTAGGCCGTCAGGTGATCGTGGCGCGGATCGAACGTGATCTTGATCGAGTCGCTGCGCGGGTTGGTGTCGCGCCGCCCGAGGACGGTGGTGATCTTCGAGACGTCGGTCATGTAGAGGCGCGCCGCCACATAGATCGATCGGTCATCGTAGGCGACCTGGATCACCGTGCGCTCGGTGGGCGCGGTCATGTTGTCGGGATCGTTCTGGACCAGATCCTCGATGCGATCCGCGGCGTTCCAGATCTCGTCATCCAGGCGGCCGTCGATGCGCGGCGCCCTGTCGCCGACCGGATACGCTCGCAGCTCTTTGCCCTTCTTCTCGGGTACATCGGGCTCGGGCACCGCGGCGGGGCCCTGCGCCCGCACCGGACCGGCCATCCCCAACACCGCCAACGCTACGCAAACCGTCAGGACTTTCAACCACAACCGCCGCGCCATGTGAAAGAACCTCGCGCCTTTAGACACCGCAAACGCCCGCTCGGCCTTGCACAGGGATGGACAAACCTAAAGGCTTGTCCCCACTTTCGTCGGGGTTGGTCCCCACCTCCGTCCCTAGTGTGCAGTTTCCTCGATCGAAACCACCGACGACGCACCGGCGCAGGGCAGCGGGCCCGTCAAATCCGGCAGGTGCGCCCGCCACCACGCCAGCGCATGGGTGCTGGACCAGCCCTTCGCCATCTGGCCCGAGACAATCCGGTGCAGGATCTCGGTCGCATCCTTCGGCCGGTCGCCGGGGGCCTTCTTCAGGCACTGGAGCACCAGCTCGTCGACCTCGCGCGGAATGGCCTGGCCGGCCTTCCGGGACGGCGCCGCCGGCGCCGCGTGCACGTGATCGACCAGCGCCTGCATCGGCGTGCTGTCCTCGAACACCCGGCGGCCCGTGAGCAGGTAGTACGTCACGCAGCCGATCGCGTAGACGTCGGCGCGTCGATCCACGTCCTCACGACCCAGGATCACTTCGGGCGCCATATAGGCCGGGGTCCCGATCAGATGCTGCGCCGTGAGCATCGTCTCGGTGTCGGCCACGGCCGGATCGGCCTTGCGCCGAAGACGTTGAGCAGCATCAGCCCGAGGCCGGCGTCCACCTTGGCGCGCGGCGGGATCGGCGCATAACGCAACGTCACGAAGATCGTCAGCGTCACGATCACCGCAATCACGTCGACGACCAGGGCCGACCGCGGCACGGTCGCGCCGAGGACCGCCGGGTAGGCCACGCCGTCCATCACCAGCCCGAACGACCACATGAACGCGCTGATGCCGCTGAACAGCCACACCCGCCTCACCTGCTCGTCGACGACATCGTCGGGCAGGCGCGCGGCGCCGTTGCCGCTGGCAGGCGTGGCCGGCGTCGGGAACCGCGGCGCGACGACGCGCTTGGTCATCGGGAGAGCACGCGCGTGGCCGGGAGCGCTTCCCGATCGATCACTTTCCCGTCGCGCATCACGGTGGAGAGCTTGCGGAGGTTCGAAATGTCGGCAGTCGGATCCGCATCGAGCACCAGCAGGTCGGCGCGTTTCCCGGCTTGGATGGTGCCGAACTCGCTCAGCCCCTTCGACGCGATGGCGCCGTTCTTCGTGGCCGCCACGATCGCCTGCGCGGGCGTCATGCCGAGCTCGACCAGCCCTTCGATGGCGATGATGCTGCCGATGCCGTGATTCTGCGCGTCGGGCTTGGTCCCGCCCCGTGTGAACTCCGGCGCGGCGGCCCAGTAGTTGTCGGTGCCAATCGTCACGAGGGCGCCGGCGGCGATCAGCTTCTGCGCGTTGCGGCGGCGCATCTGCAGCTCGGCGGCCTCTTCGACGGCGCGCTGGCGCAACTCGGCGCCGGTGCGAGGACGCTGCGGCCCCTTCTGGCCCTTCTCGGCCTCGGCGCGCTTCGCCATGGCCTCGTCGCGGTCCTTCATCGCCTTCTTCCACGCCTCGCCCGTGATCGTGTTGGCCAGCATCGAGCAGATCACTTTCCTGGCGACGATCGTGCGCACCAGCGCGTCGGGCAGCTCGCGGGGACCGAGCAACTCGGGGTGCTGGACGAGGTCGATGCCGGCCGCCACCGACATCCGCAGTCCATCGGCCGTGGTCGCGTGCGTTTCCGCAACCTTGTTGCGCCGGTGCGCTTCCTCGACGAGGACCTTCTGGGCTTCCGCCGAGAAGCCGATGAACGCGGGCCGCGCAAAATGCGCGGTGCCGCCGAACTTGATGAAGTCGGGGCCCTTGTCGAGGTAGGCGCGAATCGCCGCCCGCAACTCGTCCGGCTCCATGTCGACGAGGTCTTCGCCGACGCCCTGCGAGACCTCGTCGTTCACCTGTTCCTGGAACAGCGTCAGCCCCAGCTCGCGAATCAGGCTGAAGCTGATCGAATACGGCCCGCCCCACCCGACGATGTTGCCGGCGGCGAGAATGCGCGGGCCGATGTCGCCGCCGGCGTTGATCCGATCGCGGACGGCGACCAGGGGCATGAGCAGGCCGTAGCTGTCACGAACCGTGGTGACACCATGCTTCAGCTGCAGTTGCGCCGCTTCGAGCACGATGTCGCGCTGCCGCGGGTGGTACTTCGCCAGCGTTTCATACCGCTCGCCGATGCCGCCGTAGAGCGACAGGTGCACGTTGGTGTCGATCAGGCCGGGGACGAGGAACTTGCCCTTCGCGTCGATCGTGGTCGCGCCCGCCGGAACGGCGACGGTCGGTCGCGAACCGGCGGCGGTGATGCGGCCACCCGCGATCACGACGACGGCATCGCTGACGGCGGGGCCGCCGTTGCCGTCAATCAGCGTGCCGCCGACGATGGCCGTTGCGGGCGCCGGCTGCGCCCGCAGCCCGATCGCCGCCGAGAGACACAGGATGGCAAGGACCGTGTGGCGCATGTTTTTCCTCCGGCCATGGTAGCCTAGCGGAGCTCATGTCTACATCCGGCACGGCAACCACCTCGATTTGCACTATGGGCGTCACCATGACCGGTGACGTGTCCAGCGGATGAGGTGAGCTTTCCAACTCCCGGGCCTTTTTCCTAAGGGCCATCATCCGCAGGGATGATGGCCCTTTTGCTTTTTGGAGATATCAGATGAACGCGGGACTTGAAGTCTGGAAATTTGGGGGCGCCTCGCTGGCCGACGCGCGCGCCATTCAGAAGGCGGCGGATCGGATCGCCGGCCATCGCGGGCCGCTCGTCGTGGTCGCATCCGCGCTGGCGGGCGTCACCGATCTGCTGCTCGAGGGCAGCCCGCGGGCGGGCGAGGCCTTCCGGCGCCGGCATCAGCAGACCGCGCGGGCGCTTCTGGGCCGGGGGCCGGCGCTACGGCGCATCCTCGAACAGATCGACGCGTCCGCACGCGAGTACCGCGAGATGTGTGCCGCGGTCCAGGTGCTGGGCCATATGTCGCCGCGGGTGCAGGACCTGCTCGTCTCGCGCGGTGAACGCCTCTCGGCCACGCTGGTGGCGGCGGCGGTGCACCGCGCCCGGCGCCGGTCGCGCTACGTCGACGCGATCGACCTCATCAGCACCGACGACGCCCATGGAGGGGCGGCGCCGAATCTCGACGAGACGGCGCGCCGCGCGCGGCGCGCGCTGGCGGCCGTGGTGGCCGCCGGGGTCGTTCCCGTGATCCCGGGGTTCATCGGCCGGGCGCCGGATGGCAGCCTGACGACGCTTGGCCGCGGCGGATCCGACCTCACCGCGACGCTGGTCGCGCGGGCGATGCGCGCGAAGCACGTCGTGCTGTGGAAAGACGTGCCCGGCATCCTGACCGCCGATCCCCGCCTGGTTCCGGATGCGCGGGTGATCCCGCAGCTGCATCACCGGGAGGCGGCCGAAGTGGCCCACTACGGCGCGAAGGTCCTGCATCCGCGCGCGCTTATCCCGATCGCCGGCACGCGCATCACGCTGTCGGTGCGCTCGTTCGTCGACCCCGCCTTGCTGGGCACGGAAGTCTCCGCACGCCAGTCGCTGAAGGCCTATCCGGTGAAGGCGCTGGCGATGCTGCCGGCCCAGGCCGTCATCACCGTCGCCGGCAAGGGCATGGTCGGCGTGCACGGCATTGCGGCGCGCACGTTCGCCGCGGTCGATGCTGCGGGCCTGTCGGTGTCGACGATCTTCCAGGCCTCGTCGGAAAGCTCGATTGGGTTCACCGTCCCAGAGGATCAGGCCGAGCGAGCCGTCATCAGCGTCCGCCGCGGGCTTCGGCACGAGCTGGACCAGGGCCTGATCGACCGCGTCAGCGCGCGCACGCAGGTGTCCGTGATCGCGGTGGTGGGCGACGGCATGGCCGGCACGCCGGGCATTGCCGCGCGGGTGTTTACGGCCCTCGAAGCCGGCGGCATCAACGTGGTGGCGATCGCGCAAGGGTCTTCGGAGCGCAACATCTCGTTCGTCGTGTCGGCGGCCGATGCGCCCGACGCGGCGCGACGCGTGCACGCCGCCTTTCAACTGTCGAAGATCGGCGGCGGACGGGCGGTCGCGCGGCCGCACACGGATGTGGTACTGCTCGGGTTCGGCCGGGTGGGACGGGCGCTGTCGGACCAGATTGCCGCGGCCAACGGCCGCCTTCGCCCCAGGGCTTCGGCGAGCCAGGGCGAGGGCAACGTCCGCATTGTCGGCCTGCTGGATCGATCGGGCTACGTGTTCGACGCGCGAGGGCTATCGCGTTCGCGGCTGCTGCGTCTCGCGCGCGCAAAGGATGCGGGGGCGCTGCTCGCATCGCTCGGCGGCGCCCGGGCCGGCGCTCACGATGCGCTCGCGCTCATGGCCAGCCACGCCGTCTCGCGGCCCGTCGTCGTCGATGTCACCAGCGACGACACCGCCGCGCTGCTTCACGCCGCCGTCGGACAGGGATTCGACGTGGTGCTGGCCAACAAGAAGCCCCTGGCCGGTTCGTGGAAGAGCTACGCCCGGTTGCTCGACTCGTCGATCACGACCGGACGGCGCATTCGCTACGAGGCCACCGTGGGCGCCGGCCTGCCGATCATCGACACCTATCGCAAGCTCGCTGAAACCGGCGACCGCGTGCGGCGCATCGACGGATGCGTGAGCGGCACGTTGATGTACGTCCTGTCGGAGGTGTCGGCGGGCCGGCCGTTTTCGCAGGCCGTGCGCGAAGCGGTCGATCGCGGGTACGCCGAACCCGATCCGCGCGACGACCTGTCGGGTCGAGACGCGGCCCGCAAGGGGCTGATCCTCGCCCGCATGATCGGCTACCGCGGGGCGGCGCCGGCCGCCGACGACCTGGTGCCGGCGGCCTATCGAACCCTGCCCATCGAAGGATTCCTCGATCGGCTGCCCGAGCTCGACGAGGCATGGCGTGCGCGCGCCGCGGCGCAGGCGGCGCACGGGCGGGTGCTGCGCTACGTGGTGTCGGCCACGCCGAAACGGGTGACCGCCGGCCTCGTGGCCGTACCCGCCTCGAGCCCGATGGGCGGCGCGGGCGGCACGCGCAACATCGTGACGTTCCACTCGCGCCGCTATCGGCGCGAACCGCTGGTGATCAGCGGGCCAGGCGCCGGCGCGGAAGTCACCGCGGCCGGCCTGCTCAACGACATCTGCTCTTTGGGGGCGTCATGAGTCCCGACGCCATGCTGCGCCTCATCCTGACCAGCCGCGTCTACGACGTCGCGCGGACGACGCCGCTCGATCGCGCTGCCCGGCTCTCGACCCGCACCGGCAACCACGTGTTCCTGAAGCGGGAGGACCTTCAGCCGATCTTCACCTACAAGCTGCGCGGCGCCTACAACCGCATTGCGCACCTGGCGGCCGACGAGCAGGCCCGCGGCTTGATCACGGCCAGCGCCGGCAATCATGCCCAGGGCGTCGCCTTCGCCGCGCGGCACCTCGGCCTGAGCGCGCTGATCGTGATGCCGCAGACCACGCCTGAGATCAAGGTGGAGGGCGTGCGCGCGCTCGGCGCACAGGTCGAGCTGGCGGGCGACACGTTCGCCGACGCGAAGGCCCGCTGCGACGAGCTGGCCGCGGCCACCGGGCGCATCCTGATTCATCCCTTCGACGATCCGCTGGTGATGGCTGGCCAGGGGACCATCGCGATGGAGATCGTCGGGCAGGCCCGCGACGACCTCACCGCGATCTTCGTCCCGGTGGGAGGCGGCGGGCTGATCGCCGGCATCGCCAGCTACATGAAGGCGGTCAGGCCGGAGGTGAAGGTGATCGGCGTCGAGCCGTTCGAGGCCGACGCGATGTATCGCTCTCTCGAGGCCGGTCACCGCGTCGCGCTGAACCATGTCGGCATCTTTGCGGACGGCGTGGCGGTCCGTGAAGTCGGGGCACTCACCTTCCCGATCGTGCAGGCCTGCGTGGACCAAGTCGTGCGCGTCTCGAACGACCAGATCTGCGCCGCCATCAAGGACGTGTTCGACGATACGCGCGCCCTGATGGAGCCGGCCGGCGCGCTGGCGGTGGCGGGACTGCGTGCGTGGGCGGCGCGCACGGGCGCCGCCGGCCGCAGCCTGGTCGCGATCCTGAGCGGCGCCAACATGAACTTCGATCGGCTGCGCTTCGTGGCGGAGCGCGCGGAAGTCGGCGAGGCGCGTGAGGCCCTGTTCGGCGTCACGATTCCGGAGCGGGCCGGCGCCTTTCGCGAGTTCTGCGCCACCATCGGCCGGCGCGTCGTCACCGAGTTCAACTACCGGCTGAGCGGCCGTCATGAAGCCCACATCTTCGTGGGCATCGCGACCGAGTCACGACAGAACGCCGCAGACCTCGCGGCGCTGCTCGAGGGCCACGGCTATCGGACCGTCGACTTGACCGACGACGAACTGGCGAAGCTGCACGTGCGCTACATGGTCGGCGGGCGTTCGCCGGACGTCCGCAACGAGCGCTTGTACCGCTTCGAGTTTCCCGAACGTCCCGGGGCGTTGATGGAGTTCCTGGAACGGCTCGGCGGACGCTGGAACATCAGCCTGTTTCATTACCGCAATCACGGATCGGACTTCGGCCGGGTGCTCGCGGGTTTCGAGGTCCCGGACGGTGATGCCGTGGAGTTCGATCAGTTCCTGCGGACGCTTGGCTACTTCCATCAGCGCGAGAAGGACAACGCGGCCTACGACCTGTTCCTCGGGCGCGCGTCGTAGTCGAGGGCGCCGAGGCCGTCTTCCTGGTGGCGGAACAGACAATCCTGATCACCGTGACGATAGGCTTCTCCTGGCGTGTGATAGGTTGACGCCTTCATGCACGCCGCGTGACAATGGCGGCGTGAGTACGCGAGTCGGATCGGTGACCGGGAGTGGGCAGGACTCCATGACGCAAGCCCTCGCGGAAGCCGACGACTTGCTCCGAGAAGTGGCGGCTGCGCTCCAGCGCGATCCGGGGCTCGACCCGGACACGGTCCGCCACACTCTGGCGTTGCTTCGCCTGGACCCGCTGACCCGCCTCAATCGAAGCCTGCTTCGTGGCCGAACTGCCGCCGTTCACCGAACGTGAGCTCCGCTTCGTGCGGGAGCTCGTCGGCCATCAGGTGCGCTTTCTGATTGTCGGGCTCTCGGCCGCAGCGTTGCAGGGTGCGCCGGTCGTGACGCAGGATGTCGACCTATGGTTCGCCAGCCTTGATGATCCCAACCTGACCGCAGCACTCAAGCAGGTCGGTGGCGCATATGTTCCGCCGACGGTCTACACGCCCCCGATGCTCGCCGGAGAGGGACTCGAGTTGTTCGACATCGTGCTCCGCATGCAGGGACTCGAGAGCTTCGATGAAGAATGGGCGAACGCGATCGAGTTGACGGTGGGCGATGTCGTGACCAGGGTCCTCCCCCTGACACGAATCCTGGCCAGCAAGCGAGCTGCGGATCGCCCGAAGGATCGGCTGGTCGTGCCGGTGCTTGAAGAGGTTGTCGCCCTGCAGGCCGCGCGGTCCGGCGGTACTGGCACCTGAGGTGATCGATCTGCTCCTCGCCGAACTCCGCATCGTGATGCGGCAGACGCGAACCACGACGATCGATCAAATCGGCCCGCAGTTCGTGATGGAGGGGCGCGGCCCGATCATGACCCGCCACAATGCACTGGGCTTCGGCCTCTAGCGCCCGCCCGTGGTGCGGGGGGCGTCGCTCCCGACCGTCACCTTGACGATGGCCGTCGTCCAGCAGCAGGCCGCGCCGCCGCCGCCGTTGCCGGAGTAGTCGTTCGCCGTGACGTGAAGCATGTACTCGCCGGGCTGACTGAACGTGACCGTCGTCGACGCCTTGCCGGAGAAGGGCTGGTCGGGCTTGCCGCCCTTGAGCGCCGTCATCTTCGCCCGCGGCTCCGCGATCGTCACCGCTCCGGGACCGCGGTACTTGGAAATGACCAACTCCACGGGTGAGGGCGCGTTGTTCATCGGCGTGTTGGCGCCGCTCGAGTACTGAGCGTCGTCGTCGGCAGCCAGGTCCAGCGGCATCGGGATGCCGGCCGTCGCGGTCCGGGAGATGGCCTTCGCGATCGTCCCCAGCGGCCCGGTAAACGACGCGCCCTGCGGCTCGAAGCGCAGCACGGGCGGCAGGTTGTAGCCGTGCGGGCCCTGCTCGGACGCCTGCATCGGCGAGATGTTGTAGTCCGGGCTCATGTAGAACGGGACCTTCGACGTGACGCCGTTCACCGTGAGCGACCAGGTCAGCTTCTGGGTCTTCGCGAATTCCTTCGGGACGGTGTAGACGAACATGCCATAGCGGCGGCCCGTCAGAAGATGCGTGGGCTGTCCCATGTCGGGGTTGCCGGGCGTGAACTGGTTGTTCGGCCCGAGCGGCACGTCGACTTCCGACGCGGTGTTGCGGTTGAAGTAGCCGATCAGGAACGTGTGCGTGCCGTCGGGGTTGTCGAACCAACCCTCGAAGGCCGGGGTCACGCTCGCGCCAAATCCCTTCGGTGGCGTGCTCGGCAACAACGTCTGGGCCGAGACCATCGCACCGCCGGCGGCGAGCGCCAGCAGGGCACAGAATCGCAGGACGCGTGGTCGGTTCATCGCTGTCTCTCCGTCGTGGCGGGCCTCTTGTGGTCCGCCAGCCACTGCTCGTACTCCGCGTCGGTCAGGTAGACCACGTTCATCCAGGCGTGCGCCATTTCGTCCACGGTACGGTCGCCGTAGCCGACCCATTGATCGGGATCGGGGTTGCTCTTGTTGTTCTTCGTGTTGTCGTACCACGCCGTCACGTGGATGATCGTCCCTTTCGGGAACGCCGGCGCCGCGTCGTCGGCGTAGATGTAGTTGGTCATCCAGTTGAAGTTGAAGTCCGACACGTAGCTGATGACCTGCGTCGACCCGTTCGACAGAATCGCTTCGACCATCATGGCCTTGCCGCGCAGGTGGAAATGCGGCTGGAAGTTGGTGATGATCGTGTGCTCTCTCAGCACCGTGAAGCCTTCGGTGTGCGACACCTGGTTCGGCGGAATGTCGAGGGCGCCGGGGCCGTTCTTGAGGCCGCTGAACCCGATCAGGTAACTGCGCTTCTTCGGTTCCTGGCCTTTCGGATAGAGCCAGATGCCGAGCTCGGCGCCGGACGTAATGTCTTCGCCGGCGGCGTGGATGTGGTTGTCCCACGAGATCTTCTCGCCCGGCATGATCAGCTTGCCCGTGCCATCCATGAACCGGTCGTAGCCCTTGCCGATGGCCCACTCCATCAGCTGCTGACGGCGGTTGACGCGATCGTCCACCGTGGGGTTGGCGGCGACGCCGCCGAAGCCGCGGCCGGTGCCCGTGTTGACGGCGTCCACGTTCTGCGGGCTGAGCACCTGGTAGGCGATCGAGTGGTGTAGGATTTTGCGGCCGGCGAGGTTGGACGGACGGATCTCCACCATCCGGACCCACCGCGGCTCCGTGATCGGGATGTCGACCAGCGGACGCCACCACGCGTCCTGGTGCAGGGCCGGCATCGTTTGATCCGGGGTCTTGATGACGAGGTCGGGCGGGCCGAAGCCGTCTCGTTCCGCCTGCCAATAAAGGCCCGCGGCCGGCGGCCGGATCGCGGGCATGTCGGCGGGGTTGCCCCGCGGCGCTCCCTGATCCACCCAGGTGGTGATGGTCTCGATCTCGGCGTCGCTGAGCGACATGTCGTTCTTGAACTTGCGGACGCCCACGCTCCGGTCGATGTGCCACGGCGGCATCTGGCGCGTCGACACGCGGGCGCGGATCGATTTCGCCCATGGACGCGCCTCGTCAAACGTCATGAGCGACATCGGCGCGATCGAGCCCGGCTCGTGGCACGACTGGCACTTCGCCTGGAAGATCGGCGCGACGTGCTTCGAGAACGTGACGGTCTCCGGCGGCTCCGCGGCAATCGCCACGCCATGCATTTCGAGCAGCCCGCAGGCGGCCAGCGCCGCCAACCCCACGTGAAGCTTCCTTCCTGGCATCATGAGCTCCCTTCGCAGCACGGATGGACGTTGACGGACCCGAATTGCTACCGGCAGCAAGCAAATCTTGTGCCGCGTGATCTCAAGGAGGCGAGCGGGAATGCTGGGAAACCCATGCGTGGGCCGCGAGATTTCTCGCAGGCGTGCGGATTATTTCCCGAGCGACGCCTGGAATTCCGCGAAGGAACGCTGGATGCGATGCACGAACGCGGCCTCGAAGTCGATGCCCTCCCCGAGATCGCGCAGCAGGTTGGCCACCGCGGCGCCGCCGGCCTCGTCGAGCAGCGCGCGAGCCGCGAGCGCGCTCGCCGCGTACGCCACTGTCGCGTCGTTGCCGTTCAACTTTCCGAAAGGGCCGGCTAGCACCGTCAGGGAGGGCACCGACCTGGCCTTCGCCACCCGCTGCTGAGCCCAGGAAAGGTCGTCGCTTTCGAGCACGGCGGCCAATCCTTCGTTCAACCAGGTTGGCAGGCTCCGCGTCGCCAGCGATCGGATCAGCGCGTGCGCGAACTCGTGCGCGAGCACGCGGTCGAGCTCCTCGCCCTGGTCGAGCGCGCCGCGCATCGGCACGCGGATGGTGCCGTCGTAGGCGCCGGCCGCCCACGACGGCGACCGCGTGATGTCGCGGAACTGCTCGCCGCTGTACAGCACGACCGGGACCGACCTGGTCGGGAACGCGCCGAACACATCGCAGATGCGCCAGAACGCGCGGTCGAGCGCCTCGAGCGCCTTCGACGCCATGTCGGCGTCTTCGGGCCCCTCGAACGACACCGTGAAGTGATCGCCGACGGCCAGCCGCATGCGCTCATGCAGCTCCATCTCCCGCTTCCACCGCGCAAGCGTGTCGCGCACCGCCGGATCCTCCGGCCACTCGGCGACGACCACCTCGAAGAGGCTGATGGCGCCCTGGAAGTCCTGCTGGCGCCGCAGGACCTGCGCCAGTTGCGCCCGCGCCGCGGTGAGTCGCGGATCGAGGGCGAGTGCCTGTTCGAGCGCGGCCTTCGCATCGGCATCACGACGTTGCAGGAACGCGGCCAGCCCGGCGCCGAAATGGAGCCGCGCGTTTTTCGGATCGAGCACGATGGCGGCCTTGAACGTATCGGCGGCCGCCTGCGCCTGCCCGGCCTTGATGGCCGCCCAGCCGTCCTGCTCCAGCATCCCGGCTCGGGGGCTGTTCTGGGCGGCGGCGGGCCCCGAGCCCAACACCAGGACGGCGGCCACTGCGAGAGACGAACGAATCATGAGGCCCATCATAAATGCATCACACGTCGAGGCCGATCATCCGCATCAGCTCGAGCGCGTTGCTGTGCGTGATGATCCCGTCGCGGATCTTGTAGTCGAACCGCATCTGGCCGTCTTCCACATGATCCTGCAGGTGGACGTTGCGGACCTCGCCCGGAAACATCGCGGCAATCTCGGTAAGCGCGAGGTCGTGGGTCGTGATCATGCCGATGGCCCGTCTCGCCAGCAACATGCGGACCAGGCCCTCCGCCGCAATGCGGCGGTCCTTCGAGTTGGTGCCGCTCAAAAGCTCGTCGAAGAGGAAGATCACGCGCCTTGGGCTGTCGAGCAGGTCGCAGACGAGCCGGAGGCGCAGCGCTTCGGTATAGAAACCGGATCGTCCTTCGCGCAGCGAATCGGTGTGACGCAGGCATGTGCCCACCGACACGGGCGTGAGCCGCAATCGCGACGCGAGCACGGGCGCGCCGGCGAGCGCCAGCACGGTGTTGAGCCCCACCGTCCGCATCAGCGTGCTCTTGCCGGACATGTTGGAGCCGCTGACGATCAGTACCGACGCATGGCCTGGCCCCAGGCCGACGGTGTTGGCGACCGCGGTCGCGGCAGGGATGAGCGGGTGGGCGAGATCGACGCCGTCGAAGATGGCGTCGCCGCCCTCGACGAACTCCGGGAATGGATCCGCGGGATGCTCGAACGCATAGCCGGCAATCGAGAGGAGCGCCTCCATCTCCCCGACCGCATCGACCCAGCCGCGAACCTGCGCGCCATGACGGGCCTTCCACGATTCCGCCGCGAACGCCACCTGCAGCGTGAACAGCGCGGGGATCTCGAGCAGCCGCGCGAAAACGTTGTGCCGGGAATCGGTCCAGTCCGACACACGTGCCAGCCGGGCGACACCCACCGATGCCGCCGCCGCGTTCCCGCCGCCGTTCAATCGCGCGGCGAGCGCCGACAGGGCCGCGTCGTCGAACCGTTCGCGTTCGATCTCGGCGATCACCCGCCACAACAGGTCCAGGCCCGCCGACTCGGTGGCCGACGACAGTCCGTCGACGACGGCGTTGGCGGGCTTGAAGAGCCACCAGAGGACTGCGAGATCGATCGGGGCGAGGAAGGCCATCGGCAGCGCGCTGCCGCCGAACAGAACGACAACCACCGTGGCGGCAAACGCCAGTGCCAGCAGCACGGCGATCGGCCTGACCCACCGCGGCACCGCGGACCGCGCCTCGGCCCACGCGATCAGCCGATCGGCCTCGATCCGCCGATGCTCGCCGGCGTTGACCACGGCGATGCGTTCCCGGAGATCGATCCGGGGCCGCAGTCCGACAATGCGCGCGTGCCGTTCGCGGATCGCGGGCGGCTCGCCGGCCGACGACAGCCACGACGCCAGCCGGGCCTCGCCCATCGGCGTCCGCGCGCCCGACAAGAGCTGAAACAGGCTGCCACGGCCGAACACGTCGAGGTCGTCGGCATACGGATGGTCGCTGTTGCGGAAGCGATCGCCGGTGGCGCCGGTGGTGCCCACCCAGCGGTCCTCGATGCGCGCGATGCCGTCGGCATAGAACCGCACGGCCGCCTCGGCGCGGGTCATCGCCCGGATCGTCAGCTCGTGCCACACCGCGAGCGCGAGGTATGCCGCCACCAGGGCCACCCAGACCGTCAGGCTGGGATCGCCGCCGAGCGTGACCGCGCCATAGACAATCGCGCCGAGGAAGATCGCGACTTTCGCGTTGCCGAGGCGAACGTGCACGCGCTCGCGTTCGGCGACCATGGTTTGCCGCTGCGCGAGCCGCTCAGAGTATGCCTCGACTGGTGATGACACACCTGCATCATACCCATCAACCGTTGGCGGCCGGGCGACACAAGGCGGGCTGCGGAGGCCAGTACCTGGCCTCCGCCCGTATAAGGAGGGACTATCTCGTGCGGATGATGAGCGGGTCTGTCAAAGACACTTTCAACGTGCGTCCGGACGCGAGACGGATCTCGTCGCCATCTGTGGCCAGCACCACGGCGGTTCCGCCGCCGGCGCCAACCGCAGTTCCAATAGCGGCGCCCTTCTTGCCGCCCGTAATCGCGCCCACAATCGCGCCGGCCGCCGCGCCGATGCCGATCTTCACGGCATCCTCTTTCTTCGTGCCCTCGGCGCGATAGAAGAACGGCTTTGTGGAAATGTCGTAGGTGACCGGTCCGACCTGCAGGCGCGTGAACGCGAAGCCCAGCTCGGCGCGGCCCTTGATCTTTCCGGATTCCTGGACGCTCGTCACGTGGCCGAGCAGCGTGCTGCCCGCCGGGACCACCGTGACCTCGTCGATGACGACGGGAGACGACACCGTGCCGCGCACCGCATCCTCGACGCGGCTCGTGTCGGACGCGAGCGACGTGTTCAGCTCGACGTCGAGGCTCGTGCTGTCCGGAATCGTGAGGGTCCGCGCGCGCGTGGCTGCCGCCGGCGCATCATCCGCGGGCGTGACGCGTTTGACTTCCTTCACGCTGGTGCGCGCGATCTCGGTCCTCGCGGTCCCGCGATCGCCGGTGAGCGTGATCAGTTCGGGTTCAACCTTGGCGATCTTGCCTCGCACCAGCGTGCCGTCCTGCGTGACGACGGTCACCTCGGTGCCTTCCGGCATCTTCTCGACGGCCTCGGTCCGGGTGCAGGCCAGGCCCATCAGGGCGGTGAGCGCGCAGCCGGTCAGAAACAGTCCCATTCGTGTTGCTGTCATGAATGCCTCGCCCCATCCAACAGCAAGGGCCATGCCGGGATTTCTGTGTCGGAAACCTCGGGACTTGGCATTCGCCGCCTCACCTG
This sequence comes from Acidobacteria bacterium RIFCSPLOWO2_12_FULL_67_14b, assembly GCA_001768615.1. Taxonomy (GTDB): domain Bacteria; phylum Acidobacteriota; class Vicinamibacteria; order Vicinamibacterales; family UBA2999; genus 12-FULL-67-14b. Next base: position 15,184 of record MELE01000092.1, read on the forward strand.
AGCCGGCAAACAACCCTAACTGTGAAGAATCATTCCCTCTTTGATAGACTTTCGTTTTTGGGAGGTTTCCACCATGACGCTCCTGCGCTCGCGGTTTCGGCTCCTCTCGGCGTCCGCCGCCCTCTCAGCTCTGCTGTTCACCGGTCATGTCGACGCGCTAGTGGCGACGCTCCGGGCCCAGACCGCGACCATCAATCCGGCGCTGCTCGACGCCTATCGCTGGCGCAGCATCGGGCCCAACCGCGGCGGGCGATCGATCGCCGTTGCGGGCGTCAAGGGCCGTCCGCGCGAGGCCTACTTCGGCGCCGTCGGCGGCGGGCTCTGGAAGACGACCAACGCCGGCAACGACTGGGCGCCGGTCACCGACGGGCTCATCACCAGTTCCTCGGTCGGCGCGGTGGCCGTCTCCGAGTCGAATCCCGACGTCGTCTATATCGGGATGGGCGAATCCTGCATCCGCGGCAACATCATGCCGGGCGACGGCGTCTACAAGTCCAGCGACGCGGGCAAGACGTGGAACCACGTCGGCTTCCGCAACTCGGATGCGATTGCGAAGATCCGCATCCACCCCACCAACCCCGACATCGCCTACGTGGCGAGCTTCGGTGTGTACTACGGGCCAAGCGAAGAGCGCGGCGTCTTCAAGACCACCGACGGCGGCAAGACGTGGAAGCGCACGCTGTTCAAGGACACCAAGACCGGCGCGGTTGACATCGCGATCGACACGAAGAACCCGAATGTGCTGTTTGCCGCCCTGTGGGAGGCGTACCGCCTCGAGTACCAGATGTCGAGCGGCGGCCCCGGCAGCGGCCTTTACAAGTCGACCGACGGCGGCGAGACCTGGACCGACATCACGCGCAACCCGGGCATGCCGCAGGGCATGGTCGGCCGCATCGGTGTGGCGCTGACGGCCGCGGATTCCACCCGCGTCTACGCCCTGATCGAGAACGAGAACGGCGGCCTCTTCGTGTCGGACGACGCCGGCGCCTCGTGGAAGCTGATGAACCCGTCACGCACGATTCGTCAACGCGCGTTTTACTACACGCACGTCTTCGGCGATCCCAGCAACAAGGACGTCGTCTACATGCAGAACACGGGGCTCTTCCGATCGAGCGATGGCGGCAAGACCACCGCGCCGGTCGGCCAGGGGACCCACGGCGACCATCACGACCTGTGGGTCGATCCGGACGATCCCAACCACCTCGTCGACGGCAACGACGGCGGCGGCGCCATCACCTACAACGTCAACGAGCGCGTGCCGAACTGGAGCGCCGAGGACTTCCCGACCGCCCAGTGGTATCACGTGATCACGACCGCGCACCTGCCCTTCCATGTGTGCGGCTCGCAGCAGGACAACAGCACGCTGTGCGTGCCGAGCAACACCAATCTTGGCGGCGGCGGGGGCGGCGGTAACGCGCCGGTGGCGCCATATCCGGCCGGCGGCGGCGAGCCCGGTTACATCGCGCCGCATGCGACGGACCCTGACGTCTTCTTCGCCGGCACCAACAACGGTTCGTTCCTGACGCGGCTGAACCGCCGCACCGGCGAGTACAAGGAAGTGGGCGCCTACCCGCGCTTCTTCTCGGGCGAGGCGTCGAAAGACGTGAAGGAACGCTGGCAGTGGACCTATCCGATTATCTTCTCGTACGTCGATCCGAACGTCCTCTACGCCAGCTCGCAGCGCGTGTGGAAGACCATCAACGGCGGCGATACCTGGGAGGCAATCAGCGGCGACCTGACCCGTCACGATCCGAAGACCATGCAGGATTCGGGCGGCCCGATCACGCACGACATGAACAGCCCCGAGATCTACGCCACAGTGTTCGCGCTGGCGCCCGGCAAGAAGGACGTCAACGTGATTTGGGCGGGATCGGATGACGGCCTCGTGCACGTGACGCGCGATCACGGCAAGTCGTGGGTCAACGTCACGCCGGCGGAGATGCCCGACCTCGGACGCGTGAGCCAGCTCGATGGCTCGTCGTTCGACAACGGCGCGGCCTACATGGCGGTCAAGAAGATGCTGCTCGGCGATCGATCGCCGTACATCTTCCGCACGAAGGACTACGGGAAGACGTGGACGAAGATCGTCAACGGCCTGCCGGCCGGCGACTACGTGCACACCGTCCGCGAAGACACCGTACGCCGCGGCCTGCTCTACGCCGGCACCCAGCACGGCGTCTACATTTCCTACAACGACGGCGACCAGTGGCTGAAGTTCAGCAGCGGGCTGCCCGACGTGCCGATCGCCGATTTGGTGGTCGAAGACAACGCGCTTGCGATCGCGACGCACGGCCGATCCTTCTACGTGATGGACGACATTGCCGCGCTGCGGCAGTTCGGCCTGGCGCCGCTCACCGACGTGGCGGTGTTCAAGCCTGCGAATGCGACGCGCGGGCTCGATCGCCCGATCGTCAGCTACTTCCTGAAGTCGCAGCCCAGGACGCTGACCATCGACTTCCTCGATGCGAAAGGTCAGGTGGTGCGATCGATCAACGGCCAGCCTCCCCCGGCGGCCGGCGCCGCGCCCGCGGGCGGCGGTGGTGGCGGTGGCGGCGGTTTCGGCGGCCCGCAGAGTGCGCCGATGGAGGCCGGACTGAATCGCTACACGTGGGACCTCAACTCAACGGGCGTGGTCACGTTCCCGGGGATGATCCTGTGGGGCGCCACGCAGAACGGCCCCACCGTGCTACCGGGCGGCTACCAGGTGCGGCTGACGGCCGACGGGGTCACGCAGGCGCAGTCGTTCCAGGTCCTGAAGCACCCGCTCCGTCCGATCAGCGACGCGGACCTGCAGTATCAGTGGACCCTGGCCGGCCGCATCCGCGACAAGGTGAATGAGGCGAACCTGGCGGTGATCAAGATCCGGCGCATCAAGACCGACATTGCCGAGCGCATCAAGGACGCGCCGGCGGAAGTCCGGTCAGCGGGCGAGCAGCTGACGAAGGCGCTCGTGGCGGTGGAGGAAGAGGTCTACCAGGTGAAGAACCAGAGCGGCCAGGATCCGCTGAACTTCCCGATCAAGACCAACAACCGCCTGGCCTCGCTGCTGCGCGTGGCGGTGTCGGGTGAAGGGCGGCCGACGGGGAACGTCGAGCCGATCTTCAACGAGCTGGTGCAGGAGCTGAAGGCCGAGACGGATCGGCTGGACCAGACGCTGTCGGATCAGCTGCCGGCGTTCAACCTGATGCTGCAACGGATCAAGAAGGATCCGATCAAGAACCAGTAACGTGGGGGTCCGGCTTCAACCGGACCTCACGGCGTCAAGCTCCCGGCGGAACCGATCGAACTCGTCGCTCTCGAGGCGACGGGTCGATTCGGTGACGGCGGCGAGTTCCTGTCGGCACTCGTCGACCACCTTCCTCGCATCGTCCAGCGCCGACAAGCTGCTGTTCAGCACGCGCTCCGCCGTGGCGACCGCGGCCCTGAGGGCGACGTCCGCGAGGCGCACCGCGTCGGCGTAGGCGCGGTCCGCCTCGCGGGCCGCGCGCCGATCGTTGGCCACGGCGCCAACGACTGCGCCCTGGTACCCGGACTGGGCAGCGGCCACAGCCTCCGCATACGCCCTCTGCGCCGCCTCCAGTTCCGCGCGCCGCACCCGCTCGGCGTCTCTGGTCACCTTCACACGCTCGGTCAGCGCCGTCGTAGCCGAGAGGGCCGAAATCGCGTCCCGGTATTTCCGCTCCGCGGCGGCCTCGGCCTTCTGGCGCGCCTCGATGGCCGCCAGGTCGGCGGCGCGCCTGGTGGCATCCGCGCCCTCGAGACCCTCGCCCCGCGCCTCGATGGCGCCGTCGAGCGCGGCGACTCGGGCGGCGGCCGCCTTTTGTTCGGTGGCGGCCCGTTTCTCGCGCGCCGAGGCCATGTCCTCGTCAAACTGCGCGTAGGCCTTCGACGTCGACGGGAGCGCCCGCAGCTCGACGTCGCGCTGCAGCACGGCCTCGGCGGCCTGGGCTTCACGGGCCTTGTGAATCTCGGACAGACGGCGCGAATGCGCCAGCGTGACGTCCTGAAGCGTCGGCATGCGATCCTCCAGCTGCCAGCTTTCGGCTTTCGGCTTTCGGCTTCCGGGGCCCGGAGCCCGTCAGAAACGCTTGGTATACACCGCCTTCGCCGCGGCGCGGCGGTCGAGCGTCACAAACCGTGCAGACGCGTCGGCCGGGTCGATCCAGTTGTGGGTATAGACGACGAAGATGTCGTTGCCGGGCGTGAGGATCCAGCGGAATCGCGACTGCCAGCCGAGCACGCGGCTGACCGAATCGAACTGCACGTTGTTGACGAGGTACATGAACGGGCTGAACTGCGTGTCGGCGACGAGGCGGTACAGCCGGGTCTGGAATCGGCCCTCGGCCAGGTCGACGTGGTTCCACTCGTAGGCGAGGTTGAGCGTGACGCCCGGCCTGGGACGCACGCCCACGCCCATCACGGCCTCGGTGCGCGTGCCCGACAGGAAGTGGCCCCACTCGATCCGCGGCTGCACCGAGACCACCCGCTTGTTGGCGGTCTGACCCGACACCCGGAACCTGGTGAACGAGTAGCCGGTGCCGGCCGGCAGGGTGATGCCGGGCGAGATCTCGAAATCCTCCTCGAGATGCTCGTAGCTCGGCACGACGCCCGCCTCGATGTTGTCGCCGCTATGGAGCTCGAGGCGGGCGGCCGTGAAGTCGAACTCGCGGGTCACCAACCGGTTGCGCGTGTCGGTATAGATGTCGAGGTCGCCGCCAAACCCGAGCCGCCGGATCCAGCGGTGGGTCGGCCGCGGATTGTAGCGCAGGGCCGGCTGATAGCGGCGATAGTCGCGCCGCGGCAGGAACCCGACCGCCGGGTTCACGTTTTTCTGCACTTCCTGGAACCCCAGGCTCCCCTCCCAGATGTCGTTCGGGTAGGCGAGCCGCAGGCCGTACGAGAGGTTGTCGCCGATGCCGTCCGACGGCGAGGTCGCGGCGAAGAAGCCGCTCGCCTCGAGGTTCTTGTTGCCGCGGAAGGCCGACGTCGCCAGCCGGAAATCGACGCCCGCGGTCGACCGCGTCGGCACGACGGACTGATCGCGCGTCGCCCGGCCCGTATACAGCGCGCCGATGAACGACTGCCGGAAGACCCGCCGCCGCACCCGCGCGACGAGAAAATCCTCACCCGGCACGTCGTGGTCTTCGCCGGTGCGGACGTAGAGGCCGCCGACGTCGAAGCGGCCCGCCTGCCCGGTCAGCTTCGCGCCGCCAAGCACGCGCTGGGGCTGGCCGTTGGCGTCGAGGCCGATGCGGCGCGAAAAGAACGCCGGCACGTGGAAGTCGAAAAACGTCGCGCCGTCGAGGAAGAAGCCGCGCTTCTCAGGAAAGAACAGCGGAAAACGCGTCAGGTTCACCCGCCGCGTATCCACTTCGGTTTCGGCAAAGTCGGTGTTGATGGTGCCGACGGCCCGCAGGCTCGGCGTGAGGTTGTAGGTGATCTCGCCGCCGATGTCGCCGGTGCCTTCGCGAGCGACCTCGGGCACGCGGCCCGGCGCGTCGGCGAAGGTGCCCGCGACGTACGGCTTGATCTCGAGGCCGCGGCCCTGGGTCACGTCGGTCAGGCCGACCAGCAGGCCCGCGTTCGACATGCGGCGCAGGCCCTGGTTCCGCTCGTGCCCGGTCCACACGGTTTCCTCGTTCTTGCGGCGCACCGTGCGCTGGAAGTTCACACCCCACGCCGGCGCCTTGGGATCGAACGCCAGCGTGCGGAATGGAATGTCGATCTCGATGGTCCAGCCCACCTCGCTGCGGCGGACCCGCGCGTTCCAGATGCCGTCCCACTCGCGGCTGTTGGTTCCGCCCGGCCCCATCAACGAGTCGGCCATCAGCCCCGACGGGTTCATCTCGAAGAAGTACCCGGTCTGCTGGTTGAGGAACGTGTCCATGGTCCACATGAAACGGTCGTCCGCGCTCAGGAACTCATCGCGCTTCCGGGTGTTCCCCTTGAGCTTGTCCGGTTCCGAGTCGTGGCAGACGACGCCGATGTAGAGGTGGTCCTTGTTGAACACGACACGAATGTCGGTCGGCTCGGTCGGCTTGTCCCCAAGCACGGGGTCCTGCATGATGAACTCGCCCGCCGAGACGGCCCGGGTCCACGCCGGCTCGTCGAGCACGCCGTCCAGCGTCACGCGCTCGCCGGCGCGCAACCGCTCGGCGGTGAGGGTGCGGCGGCCGGAATTCATGATGTCGGTGGTCTGGGCGTGGAGCACAGCCGCCGGCCCGGTCAGGATCAGGACGGCGAGGAACCCGGCGTGACGCATAGCTCATTAGGATACTGGCACATCATGAGGCCTCGAAGCGCTTCTACAAAGCGTTGACCTGCTCGCGGGCAGCGCTGAGGACCGCGGGAATGGTGTCGCGCACCGTGTCGACGATCCGATCGATGAGCGCATCGCTCGTGACCAGGGGCGGAGCCAGGCAAATGCAGTCCATGGCCACGCGAGTGTAGAGGCCACGCTCGAGCAGGGCGTCGGTCAGCTTCTGGGTGAGGGCGACCTGCGCGGGGAACAGTTGCTTCGTCGCCTTGTCCGCCACCACTTCGACCGCTGCCATCAGCCCCTGGCCGCGCACGTGTCCCACGCCGTCCATGGCTTCAAGACCCCGCAGCTTCTCGAGCAGCCTGGCTCCCGCGACCGCGGCGCGCTCCACCAGATGCTCGCGCTCGAGGATGTCAATGTTGCGAAGGGCCACGGCGCAACAGGTCGGGTGCCCCGAATAGGTATAGGCGTGCATCCAACGCTTGCCCGCAGGCACGCCGTTAATGACCTCTCGAATCGTGTCGGACACGCCAATGCCGCCGAGCGGCACGTAGCCGCTCGTGATCCCCTTGGCAAACTGCATGATGTCGGGCTCGACGCCGTAATGCTCGAGCCCGAACCAACGGCCCGTCCGTCCAAACCCCGTGATCACATCGTCTGCAATCAACAACACGGCGTACTGATCGCAGATTTTGCGGATGCGGGCGAAGTAATCCGCCGGCGGCACGATGACGCCGCCCGCCCCCTGCACCGGCTCGGCAATGAACGCCGCCACGGTGTCGGGGCCCTCGCGCAGGATCGCCTCTTCCAGCTTGTTGGCCGCCGCCACACCCAGGCTGAGGTTCGGGTCGGGGTTGTTGAAGCGATAGGGATCGGGCGCATCAATATGAAGAAAGCCGGGCGTGCGGGGCTCGAACATCGGCCAGAACGCCGGGAGGCCCGTGGCGCTCATGGCGGCCAGGGTGAGCCCATGGTACGCCCGGTGGCGTGAGATGACCTTGAACTTGTCGGGCTTGCCGAGCGCCTTCCAGTAGAACCGCGCGGTCTTGAACGAGCTCTCGGAGGCCTCGGCGCCGCCGCTCGTGAAGAAGAACGTGTTGATCGAAGGATAGACCAGCGCGCTCAGGCGTTCGGCCAGGGCGATCGCGGGCTTGTTGGTGGCGCCGGCGTAGGCCGAGTGGAAGGCCAGCGTGGCCATTTGTTCCCGCGCGGCATCGGCGAGCTCCTGACGTCCGTGGCCGACGTTCACGTTCCACAGACCGGAGAGGCCGTCAATGTACTCGCGTCCCGTTGAGTCCTTGATGAGGGCGCCGTCGCCTGACACCCACACCCGCGTCGCCGCATGGGCCGACGGGTGGTGCAAGGGGTGAAGCAAGTGCGCCTGATCAGTATCGAGAGCAACGCGGCTGGTCATGCCCAACATCCTACGTCAGATGCCGACGGAGGTTCCTCACGGAGGTTCTGGAACCCGCGTGGGGAACGGGGTCAGAATCGGAACAACCGCGTCATCTTGACGACGAACGCGCGGTTCTTCAGGGCGATGCGGCCGCGGCTCGGCTCCAGCGGATGCGTGTCCTGCTCGTCGGTCCACACCACGAAGAACTCGCTGCCGGGCCGGTACTCCCAGCGGAAGCGGACGTTGCTGCTGAAGGTGCGGTCCGCCGAGCTGTACTGCAGCAGCGCGCTGGCGAACATCCGCGGCGAAAAGGCGTAGTCGCTGCGCACGCCGAACTGCTTCGTCGTGAAGGCACCGGACGGCAGCTCGATGCGGTTGAGCGTGACCCGCGGCTCCACCGACAGCTGCTTGAGGATCGAGAAGCGGCCCTGCGAGAACGTCAGCCCCGTGATGGTGCCGTCGTAGTACTCGCCCAGCTGCAGCCCGACATTGCCCGAGAGCCGCCGCTGCTGCCCCATGTTGTACGAGAGGCTTACGTCGTTGTAGTGATAGCCGCCCGAGGGTACGATCGCGCCCGCCGCCGGCGAGAACGGCACGACCAGCAGGTCGTAGTTGGCATTGGCCTCGATGTTGAGGACGTCGCTGTTGTCGAGCTCGACGTTGAAGCGGCCGGTCTGCTGGCGCGACTCGACCGCGCCGGCGCCGTTCTCGTAGTACTCGAACAGCCCCTCGAACGTGAACTTGCGCACGCGGCGCATCGACCGCGGCCGCGGGCTGAATCGCGCCGACGCGAACGAGCGCGTGAAGTCCGTGCGCCGCAGGAAGCCCACCTCCGGATTGAAGTCCTTCCCTACCTTCAGGACCTCGGCGCGCACGCCGTAGCGGTCCGGCACCCAGTCGAACTTGCCCTGGAAGCTCTCGGCATCGCCGCCAAGGCCGGTGGTCTCAGTGCGCGCGTAATAGCCGCCGAGGCTGACGTTCTGGTAGAAACCGAATGCCGCATCCACCCCGTACGCCTGGTTCGACCCGCCCGCCGTCAGGCTCGACTGGTTACGATTGGTGAACATCGCGCCGATGGTGCTGCGCCGCAAGATGTCCCGCTTGGCGCGCACCACGGTGAAGTTGGTGCCCGGCGTGGCCGACACCGACTCATCGCCGGCCTGGATGTTCATCACGCCGATGCCGTAGCGGCCGAGCTTGCCGGTGAGCCGGCCGCCGACGTCGATCGGCACGACCCGGCCGCGGTTGAGGCCGATGCGCCGGCTGTAGAACAGGTAGGGCTGGTCGCTGGACCCGCCGAACCCGCCGGGGCCGCCGCCGCCCCCCGCACCCGCGCCGCCCCTGGCGAAATCGAACAGGCCCCGGCCCTCGAGGAAGAACTCGCGCTTCTCGGGCAGGAACAGGTTGAAGCGCGTCAGGTTGACCTGCTGTTCGTCGATCTCGACCTGGGCGAAGTCGGTGTTCACCGTCAGGTCCGCAGTGAGGTTGGCGGTAACACCGTACTTGAAGTCGCCGCCGACGTCGCCGTCGCGATCGTTCGAGGTCGCCGGCTGCTGCAGCCGGTCGGTGGTCATCTTGCCGAGGGCGTACGACTTGATCTCGATGTTGCGCCCCGCCGGCGGCAGGTCGAGGCCCACCACGGTGCCGTACGACGACACACGATTGAGCGCCATCGGGCCCTGCATGTTCTGCGGCACCGGCGTCCAGTAGGTCCACTCGTTCTTGTGACGGATCGACCGGCGGAACTGGATGCCCCACACCTGGCCGGGCCCGGAGGTGTAGCGCAGCGACTTGAACGGGATCGCCATCTCCACCGTCCAGCCGCCCTCGAACCGGCCGGTGCGCGAGCTCCACACCGGGTTCCAATCGCTGTTCGGCTGCCCTTCGTCGACGATTGAGTAGTCGGAGAAGCCGCCGATCGGATTGGCGTAGAACATGAACCCGCTGCGGCGATCGTAAAAGGTGTCGAACCCGACCCCGAAGTGGTCGTTGTTGCGCATCTGGTTGGTGTCGCGGCGCATTTCGTTGGCGATCCACTTGCCGGGCTCGGCCGCATCCCAGCACCGGGCCGCGACGTAGATGTAGTCGCCGTCGAACATCACCCAGATCTCGGTCTTCTCGGACGAGGGCTGGCCGTAGCGGGGTGCGATCTGCAGCATGCCGCCAAAACCCGGCGCGGTCTTGTAGACCGCCTCGTCCAGTGCTCCATCGAGGCGCAGCGGCTCGGCCAGCTTGATGGCGCGGAGCGTCGACTTGCCGTCGGCGTCGCGCGCCATCTCGCCCGGAGTCGGGGGCGGCGGCGGGCCGTCAATGACCTGCGAAGCCGCAGGCCCGGAGGCCTGCGGTGCGGCGAAGACGGCGGGAGTCGAGAGGAAAAGGAGGAAGAAACCTAACAGGACACGCACTTATGGTTGTTCTTTGCTCCGAGCTTTTCCAGGAGGGCGATGGTCTCGGGAAACGGTTGAATGCGCTGCACGGGCCCGTTGGCCATGTCGACGGTCGTTCGCCCCTCGCGATCGACGGCCTTGACGTTGGCGCCCTTCGACACCAGGTAGAGAATCATCTCGTTGTCGCCGCGCGCGGCGGCATGGTGCAGCGCGGTGTTGCCTTCGTGGTCGGCGGCATTGACGTCGGCACCGAGCTCTTCGACCAGGTACTTCACCGCCGCCATCATGCCCGTGGGCGCGAAGCGGTGCGAGTTGGCGCCGAAGCCCTCCCCGTAGCCGGCGCCCGCGGCGGCGTGCAGCGGCATCACCGACGGACCGCCGATCGGCACCTCGGGCAGGCCGGAGAGATCGCGCACTTCACGCTGCTCGAGCATGTCGCCGAAGCGCGCCCGGCCCGCCGGCTTCATCGTCGGCAGGTTCGGATCGGCGCCAGCCGCCACGAGCAGCCGCATGGCGGCAACGTCGCTCGCGTAGGCGGCGCGCCAGAACGGCGTCGCCCCGATCTCGTCCACGCCGGAGAGGTCGAAGCTGTAGCCCGAGTACCACACCTTCATCTTCAGGCGGGCGTTGGGGTCCACCCCCTTGTCGATCAGCTGCTTCATCAGGTCGAGGTAGCCGAGCTGCTGCTGCATGTGCGCGCGCGGCTGCGGATAGAGCGCCTTGGGCGCCCACTCGACGTTGAGCACGGCGTAGAGCGGCGACACGCCGTTCTCGCTCCTCGCGTTCGGGTTCCCGCCCGTGTCGAGCAGCGTCTTCGCCACGTCGAAGTGGCCGTTGATGATCGCCAGCAGCAGCGGGCTCGTCTTGTCGCCCGCCGACACCTGGTTGACGTCGGCGCCGGCCCTGACGAGCGCGTTCACCGATTCGGCATAGCCCTGGCGCACGGCAAACAGGAGCGGGGTCAGGCCGCCGTGGGCGGAGATCAGCTCGTTGAGCTGGTAGTTCCGATCGATGCCGGGCATCGGCGCGCGCCGCGCGCCGGCCGCGCCCGCCGGACCCGGAAGCGCCTGCGGCCGCCCTGGCGGGCCGGCCGGGGCGGCGGCTCCCGGCGCCGGGGCGCCGGGAACCTGCGGGTTGCCGCCGAAGCCCATCCCCTCGCGCGACAGGCTCGACAGGTCAGTGACCCGGCTCGTGAGCTTGAGGTCGGCGCCCTTGGCGACGAGCAGCTCGATCACCGCGGCGCGGTTGGCCGCGGCCGCGTACATGATCGGCGTCTGCCACCGCACGCCGTCCCTGGCGTTGACGTCGGCGCCGTTGTCGATCAACACCTTCACCGCGTCGACCTTGCCGGCCTGCGCCGCCGCCATCAGCGGCGTGGTTCCGTTGACCGTTGCAGCCGTCGCGTCGGCGCCGGCCTTGACGAGCGCCTCGATCACCGCGGCGTGGCCCTGCTGGCTGGCCAGGTAGAGGGGCGTGTAGGTGCCGATGCGCGTGGTGGCCCTGACGTTGGCGCCCGCATACACGAGCATCTGCGCCAGCTCGGCGTCGCCGCTCATGGCGGCCCAGTGCAACGCCGTCATACCGTCGCCCTGGGCGGCGTTGACGTCCGCCGCCTGCTTGATCAACGCCCGCACCGCCGCCTTGTCACCGCGTTCGGCCGCCTCCGCAACCAGGGCACTCTGAGTTGCTTCGGCGAGCCCCGCCGAAGCGGCTACGCCGCGAAGGCGGGCGGCGTCGGCCACCGGCGAAGACGACGCGAAGAGAACGGCCGACAAACCAAGCGCCCCAATCAAAGCCCCAATCGCTGTGCGCATATCGCCTCGTCACTCGGGCGGGTCTAAAGACCCGCCCCTACCCTGCTCGTTACTGGATCAACTCGTGGTCAGTCGGCCGCGACCGTCGTGGCCGGCACGGTATTGAGATCGAATGCGCTCGTGCTGTCGCCGAACGACGTGAAGTCGTCCATGCCCAGCAGGTGCGTCAGCGACAGCATCACGTTGGCCATCGGCGTGCCGTCGGCCGCCCTGAGGTGCCGGCCGCCCTTGAGCGCGCCGCCGGCGTGGCCGGCGAGGAACAGCGGGCAGCGCTTGTGGTTGTGCACGTTCGAGTTGCCCATCGGCGATCCGTAGACCACCAGCGTGTTCTCGAGCAGGTTGCTCTCCCCATCAGGCGTGTCCTTCAGCTTCGACAGGAAGTAGGGAATCATGCTGATGTGGTACTTGTTGATCTTCGCGAAGTCGGTGATGCGCTCGTCGCGATCCTGGTGGTGCGACGCCGAGTGGAACGCCGCCTTGTAGCCGCTGTCGGGATAGACGCGGTTCGACGCATCGCGGCCCAGCTTGAACGCAAACACGCGGGTCGTGTCCGACGCAAACGCCAGCGCCTGCAGGTCGAACATCAGCTTCACGTGCTGCTCGAATGAATCGGGCACGCCGACCGGCGCGCCGGGCAGCTCGCGCTGCTCGCCGGTGCGGTTGACCGCCTCGACCTGCTGGATGCGGCGCTCGATCTCGCGCACGTCTTCGAGGTAGTCGGCCAGGCGCGCGCGATCGGCCGCGCCCAGGTTCTTGTTGAGGCGCGCCACCGCGGTGCCGAGCCAGTCGAGGATGCTCTTGTCTTCGCTGCGCCGTTCCTGCCGCTCCGCCGGCGTGGCGCCGACGCCGAACAGCTGGTCGAATACCGTCCGCGGGTCGCGGATCATCGGCAGCGGCTGGTTCGGCGCTGCCCAGCTGATCGAGTCGGTGTACGTGCACGAGTAGCCGTAGGAGCAGCCGCCCGCCTGGTCGACGTTCTCGATGCACAATTGCATCGACGGTATCGCCGTCGTCTGGCCGTGCCGCTGCGCGTAGTACTGGTCGAGCGACGTGCCGACGTGCACGTCCGAGCCCTGGGTCTGCTTCGGGTGCATCTGCGTCAGGAACACCGCGCTCGAGCGGAAGTGATCGCCGCCGATTTCCGGCGCCGTAAAGGCTTCGGCGTTCCGCACGTCGGTGTTGCTGACGATGGTGATGTCGTTGCGGAAGGGCTCGAGCGGCGCGAGGCTGCTCGGCGTGAGGTCGAAGTCACGCCCCACCGCCGCCGGCGCCCACATGTTCTTCTTGATGCCGAACGCCGTGCTGCCGGCGGAGCCGTGCACCATCTCGATGGCGGCGAAGCGAATCTTGCCGCGGGCGGCCTGCGCGTGCGCGGCGCGCGCCGGCACCATCGCCTCGAGGAACGGCAGCGCCATGGTGACGCCGACGCCCTTGAGCACGGTGCGGCGGGAAATGTGCTTCTGCGTGATGTACATCGTCTCTCCTAGCGCTTGTCGGCTTCCGCCGCACGCCGTTCCTTACTGGTTTCGACCAGGCCCATCCTGAAGCCGGGGCTGTTGACCACTCCGAGCACGAACGCCGACATCTTGTTGCCGCGCTTGCCGGCGTCGCGCACCACACCGCGAATCGCCGGCATGTCGGTGTGTTCCACCCGACGGCCGAGCGCGTAGGTCATGAGGCTCTCGGTGAAGCCGGTGAGGAACACGTCCGAGTGCTTCAGCAGCGCCTGGCGCAGGCCCGCGGGGCCGTCCATCCGCGTGCCGTCGTAGAGATCGCCGACCACGTCGACCGGCACCTCGTTGTCCTTGATCCGCCACGCCCCGGTGACGTCGAAGTTCTCGAGCGCGAGGCCCAGCGGATCGATCACCCTGTGGCACGACGTGCACGACGGGTTCTTGCGGTGCTCTTCCATGCGCTCGCGGGTCGACAGCATCTTGCCGCCCTCGTTGGCCTTGACCGAATCATCCAGCGAGGGCACGTTCGGCGGCGGCGGCGGCGGCGGCGACGCCAGCAGCACCTCCATCACCCATTTCCCGCGCTGCACCGGCGAGGTCCGATCGGCCACGGAGGTCAGCGTCAGGATGCTGCCCTGCCCCAGCAGCCCGCGGCGATACGCCGGCAGCGTGACGCGCTGGAACGCGCTGCCGCTCACGTTGGGGATGTGGTAGTGCTTGGCCAGCCGCTCGTTCACGAACGAGTAGTCGGCCGTCAGCAGGTCGGTCACGCTGCGGTCTTCGCGGACGATGCTGTCGAAGAAGAGCTCGGTTTCGCGCTTCATCGCCTGCGCGAGCGTGTCGTCGTACTGCGGATAGAGCAGGTAGTCGGGGAAGATCTTGTCGAGGTCCTGCAGCCGCAGCCACTGCGATCCGAACCGGGTGGCCAGGGCTTCCGATCGCTTGTCGGCCAGCATGCGGCGGACCTGCTTCTCGACGCCGGCGGGCGTCTTCAGCAAGCCGACGGCCGCGGCCTTCACCAGCTCGGCGTCGGGCACGGTGCCCCACAGGAAGAACGACAGGCGCGACGCGATGTCTTCGTCGGCAATCCGGTAGGTCGTCGACGACGCGCGGACGACGGCGGGTTGTTGCTCGAGACGGAAGAGGAAACGCGGGCTCATCAGGATCGACTGCACCGCCATCCGGATGCCGGGCTCGAAGCCGCCCTTCTTCCGTCCCTGCTCGTAGAAGCCGAGCGCGTCCTGCAGGTCGGCCGCCGAGGGCGCCCCGCGGAACGCCTGCGTCGACAGGCGCTTGACGATCTCGGCCGCGCAGGATTCCTCTTCGGCCGCGCTCGTCGGGCGGCAGGAGAAGACCTTCAGGCGGCTCGGCGTGTCGGAGACGCCGGTGACATCCGACGGCCCCTGCACGGTGAAGTCGCGCAGGTGCGGCAGCATGGTGATGCCGAAGGTGATGCTGACGTCGGCCAGCGTGTTCTCGAGCGGCATCAGCAGGTCGTCGACCGGCCCGTCGAGCCGCTGCACGAAGGCCGCGGTCACGCGCTGCGGCCCGGCCTTGATGTGCACGGGCGGCGTCTGCAGGTCGAGGTTGTTCTTCGGATCGGTCTCGCTCATGCGGGTATTGAGGTCGACAATCGCCACGCGCTCGCCGTTGACCGAGAACTCCACCTGCTCGGTCAGCCCGAACGCCGTCATCGAGTTGCGGCCCACCAGGCCGCCCAGCGGCTCGTAGTGCAGCGAGGTCTTCAGGATGTAGTGGCCGTCGGCCGGGAACGTGTGGATCACCGAGATGCCGCCGCGCGTGCCCATCGGCGCGCCGTCGACCCGCCGCATCTGCGACGACGAGCGGGGGATCTTGTAGGTCGAGGACGTCGCGCTGGCGGAGCGATCGCCCACGGCGAGGCGGCTGATCTGGCTGGCGGCGCGGAGGTAGCCGTCCATCAGGGTCGGCGAGAAGGTCTGCGCGTCCGCCACGTTGTCGAACCCGTGGCTGATTGTGTCGGGCGGCAGGTACGCCGTCACCTCGATGTCGACGTCGAGCAGGTCCTTGACCGCGGCGGCGTACTCGGCGCGATTGAGGCGCTGGAACGGGCGCGAGCCCGGATTCGGCCTTAGCGCCGCCGCCTTGTCCATCCGCGCCTCGAAGGCGGCCGCCATCTCGGTGAGGACCGTGCCCTCGGGCCGGCGCGCGCCCGACGGCGGCATCATGCCGGCGCGGAGCTTGCGGATCATCTTCTCGGTGACCTCGCCATGCGCCTCGACCTTCGCCGCGTCGAAGGTCGTGAACGTCAGGCCGCCGGCGCGCTCCTTGCCGCGATCGTTGTGGCAGGTGGCGCAGTACTGCTTGACCACGGCGGTCTGCTCGTCCGGCAGCATCGTCTTGACGGCCGGCGCATGTGATGCCTGTGGCGACAAACCTTTCTTGTCCGCCGAAGCGCTTGGCGCGGAGGCGGAAGGTTTGTCGGCCGCGGCCGGCGACGGCGCCTGGCCACTGCCCGCCGCCGACATCGAGATGACGAGCGTGCCCAGCGCCCCAATCGTGAGTTTCATCTTCAGCATGTGATGCACTTGTGGTTGTTCTTCGCGCCGAGTTTCTCGAGCAGCTTGATGGTTTCCGGATACGGCTGTGTGCGCTGCACCGGGCCGTTGGCCATGTCCACCGTGGTATTGCCTTCGCGGTTCACGCGCATGACGTCGGCGCCCTTCGAGACCAGGAACAGAATCGACTCATTGTCGCCCCGCGACGCCGCCAGGTGGAGCGGGGTGTTGCCCTCGTGATCCGACGCGTTCACATCCATGCCCAATTCCTCGACCAGGTACTTGATCGCGGGCAGGAAGCCGGTGGGCGCATAGCGATGCGAGTTGGCGGCGAACCCTTCGCCGTAGCCGACGCCCGAGGCGGCGTGCAGCGGCAGGATGCCGGGACCGCCGTACGGCACCGGCGGCACGCCCGACAGGTCCTGCACCTGCCGGATGCCTTCGCCGGTGAACGGCCGGCCGGCGGGCTTCATCGTCGGGATGTTCGGATCGGCGCCGTGGGCGACGAGCAGCTTCATCGCCGCAACGTCGCTGGCGTAGGCGGCGCGCCAGAACGGCGTCGCACCCGCCTCGTCCAGACCGGCGTAGTCGGAGTTGTAGGCCTGGTACCAGACCTTGCGTCCGACGCGCGCGTTCGGGTCGGCGCCCTTGTCGAGCAGCGCCTGCATCATGTCGAGGTAGGTCGTCTTCTGCTGCTGATACGCCTTCGGGCTCGGATACAGCGACTTCGGCGCCCACTGGATGTTCAGCACCGCGAAGAGCGGCGTCACGCCGTTGAACGCGGGCACGCGCGGGTCCGCGCCCTTCTCGAGCAGGTACTTCGCCAGGTCGAAATGACCGTTGATGATCGCCATCAGCAGCGGGCTCGTCTGGTCGCCGGCGTTCAGCTGGTTGATGTCGGCGCCACCTTCGACGAGCGCCATGACCGTAGCGGTGGAGCCCTGCCGCGTCGCAAACAGCAGCGCGGTGAGCCCGCCCTGGGTGCTGATCAGCTCGTTGTAACGGAACCCGCGGGTCGCGCCGGCGACGTCGGCGGGGCGGTTGCCCGGCTGGCGTGCGACGCCGTTGCCACCGGCGCCGCGCGCCATCGCCTCTTCTTCCGGCGCGGTGAGCGCGAACAGATCGACCACCTTCGTCGTGGCCGCGTGATCGGCGCCGCGCGCGAGCAGCAGCTTCACCGCCTCGGCGCGGTTGAAGCCGGCGGCGAACATCAGCGGCGTTTCGCCCTTGGCGGCGTCCCTGGCGTTGATCTCGGCGCCGTTCTCGACCAGGTTGGTGATGGTGCGCGTGTCGCCCGCCGCGGCGGCGATCATCAGCGGCGTGGTGCCGTTGCTGGTCACGGCCTTCACGTCGGCGCCGGCCGACAGCAACGCCGCCACCACCGCCGAATGCCCGCCCTTGGCGGCGAGATACAGCGGCGTGTAGGCGCCCAGCCGGGTCGTCGCGCGCAGATTGGCGCCGGCATAGATCAGCATTTGCGCGAGCTCGGCGTCGCCCTTGATGGCGGCCCAGTGCAGCGCGGTCGTGCCGTCGCCCTGCGCCGCGTTGACGTCGAGGCCCTTCTTGAGCAACGCCCGCACGCCGTCACGGTCGCCCCTGCTGGCCGCCTCCGCAACGGGAGCATCCTGCGTTGCTTCGGCGAGCCTCGCCGAAGCGGCGCCGTATGCGAATGCGCCGCGAAGGCGGGCCGCCTCCGCAACCGGGGCGTCCTGCGTCGCGGCCGCGACGGCCACCGACAGCAGGACGACACCGCACAACCGCAAACCGAAACGTTTCATATTCTCTCCGCGGCCTTCAACGTAGGGCCCCCCTTAAAGGGGGGCCCTACAGGTAACTGTCAAGCCACTGTCGATCCGGGCAGCGCCGTGAGGCCGAACTCGTCGGTGCTGTCGCCGAACGTGTGCACGTCGTCGAGGCCAAGCGCGTGGATGGCCGTGAGCAGCGCGTTGGCCATCGGCGTGCCGTCCGGCGCCTTGAGGTGCAGGCCGCCCTTGAGGTTCCCACCCGCCTTGCCGGCGAAGAACAGCGGGCAGCGCTTGTGGTTGTGGATGTTCGAGTCGCCCATCGGCGATCCGTAGATCACCATCGTGTTGTCGAGCAGGTTGCTGTCGCCGTCGGGCGTGTCCTTCAGCTTCTTGAGGAAGTACGGCAGCATGCCGACGTGGTACTTGTTGATCTTGTTGAACTCGAGGATGCGGTCTTCGCGGTCGCCGTGGTGCGACGCCGGGTGGAAGCCCGTGGTGACGCCACTCGACGGATAGACGCGGCTTGACGCGTCGCGGCCCATCTTGAACGAGAAGACGCGGGTCGAATCCGAGGCAAACGCCAGCACCTGCAGGTCGAACATCAGCGCGACGTGCTCGTCGAACGAGTCGGGCACGCCAATCGGCGCCGCCGGCATCTCGCGCACCTCGCCGCTCTTGTTGTAGGCCTCGACCTTCTGGATGCGGCGCTCGATTTCGCGGACCTCGTCCATGTAGCTCGCCAGGCGCACGCGGTCGGCGGCGCCCAGTTCCTGGTTCAGCCGGCTCAACTGCCCGCTGATCAGGTCGAGGATGCTCTTGTCTTCGGCGCGGCGCGCGGCCCGTTCCTGCGGCGTGGCGCCGACGCCGAACAGCTGGTCGAAGGCCAGGCGCGGGTCGCGGATCATCGGCAGCGGCGAGTTGGGGCCGGCCCAGCTGATCGTGTCGGTGTAGACGCACGAGTACCCGTAGGAACAGCCGCCCGCCTGATCCACGGCTTCGATGCACAGCTGCATCGACGGGATCGGCGTTTCCTGGCCGAACTTCCGCGCGTAGACCTGGTCGAGCGAGATGCCGGCGCGGACGCCCGACCCCTGCGTCTGCAGCGGGTGCGACTGGGTCAGGAACACCGAGCTCGATCGGAAGTGATCGCCGCCGATCTCGGGCAGCTCGAACGCCTCGGCATTGCGCACGTCGGTGTTGCTGACGATGGTGAGGTAGTCGCGGAACGGCTCGAGCGGCGCGAGCGCGGTCGGCGCGAGGTCGAAGTCGCGGCCGACGGCCGCGGGCGACCACAGGTTCTTCTGGAGGCCGAACTTGGTGGCCCCGGCCGATCCGTGCACCATCTCGATGGCCGCCAGGCGGACCCTGCCGCCGGCCGTCTTGGCAAACACGGTACGCGCGGGCACCATCGCCTCGAGCAGCGGCAACGCCATCGTCACACCCATTCCGCGCAACACGGCGCGACGGGAAATGTGCTTCTTGGTGATGAACATCAGCCTCTCCTGTGGTTACCGACCCGCGGCAGCCGTCGTTTCCGCGGCGGCCACCCGACCCATCCGAAATGCGCCGCTGTTGGCGACGCCGGCAATAAACGACGAGAACCGGTAGTTGTGCCGCCCGGCGTCGCGGATGATCGCGCGCACGGCCGGCATGTCGTAGGACTCGACGCGACGGCCCAGCGCATACGTCATCAGGCTCTCGGTAAAGCTGAGCATGATCACGTCCTGGTGCGTCAGCAGCGCGCGGCGCAGCGCGGCGGGCCCATCGAGCTTGGTGCCGTCGTAGAGGTCGCCGACCGGGTCCACCGGCACGCCGTTGTCCTTGATGCGCCACACGCCGGTGACGTCGAAATTCTCGAGCGCGAGGCCGAGCGGATCGATCACCCGGTGGCACGACGAACAGGCCGCGCTCTTGCGGTGCTCTTCCATGCGCCCGCGCGTCGATAGCAGCTTGCCGGCATCGACCGCCTTGGTCTCTTCCAGCGTCGGCACGTTGGGCGGCGGCGCCGGCGGCGGCGATCCGAGCAGCACTTCCATGACCCACTTGCCGCGCAGGACCGGCGAGGTGCGATCGGCGATCGAGGTCAGCAGCAGCACGCTGCCCTGCCCGAGCACGCCGCGCCGGTTCGGGTCCGCAATCGTGACGCGGCGGAACTCGTCGCCGAGGATGTTCGGGATGCCGTAGTGCTTGGCGAGCCGCTCGTTGACGAACGTGTGATCCGCCGTCAGCAGGTCGGTCACCGGCCGATCGGCGCGGATCAGGCTGTCGACGAAGAGCTCGGTCTCGCGGACCATCGCCCTCGAGAGCGTCGTGTCCCAGTACGAGTAAAAGTGATGATCGGGCCGGACCTTCTCGACGTCCTGCAGCCGGAGCCACTGCGAAGCAAATCGCGACGCCAGCGCTTCGGATCGCGGGTCGGCCAGCATGCGCTTGAGCTGCCGATCGAACACCGCCGGGGTCTGCAGCGTGCCCTGGGTCGCCGCCTTCAGCAACTCGGCGTCGGGCACCGAGCCCCAGATGAAGAACGACAGCCGCGAGGCGAGGTCGAGATCCGTGATGCGATAGGTCTGGCCGGCCTTGAGCGCGGCGGGCGTCTGCTCCAGGCGGAACAGGAAGCGCGGGCTCGCCAGGATGGCCTGCACCGCCAGGCGGATGCCGCTTTCGAAGTCGCCCGCCTCCGCTCGCGAGTTCTCCAGCGAGCTATGGCGGGGCTCCGCCGTAGCGGCCTCCGGCCGCGAAGGCGAGCCGTTCTTGCGGCCCTTCCCGTAGAACGCCAGCAGATCCTTGAGGTCGTCGGCGTGCACGGGGCCGCGATAGGCCTGCCCGGCCAGGCGTCGCACGATGGTCGACGCGCACGTCGGCTCTTCCGCGGCCGTGATCGGCCGGCAGACGAACACGCGGCGCCGGCTCTCCGTGTCGGACACCCCCGTGACCGCCACCGGCCCGGTGACGGTGAAGTCGCGTAAGTGCGTGAGCGCCGTCGTGCCGAACACCTCGCCGATGTTGGTGTCGGCGAGCGTGTGCTCGATCGGCATGATCAGGTCGTCGGCCGGGCCGTCGAACCGCTGCACGAACGCCGCGGAGACGCGCTGCTGGCCGGCCTTGATGTGGACCTTCGGCGTCTGCATGGTCAGGCCGTTCGGGTCCTGCTCGTTCATGCGCGGGTTGATGTCCATCAGCGCCACGCGCTCGCCGTTGATCGACACCTCGATCTGCTCGCCGCGATACGGGCCGCCGAACAGGTCCCCGGTCGGGCCCATGTGCAGCATGATCTTGAAGAGGTAGTCGCCGTCGGCCGGGAACACGTGCAGCACCGACAGGCCGCCGCGGGTGCCGAGCGGCGCGCCCTCGACGTGCCGCATCTGCGACGCGGTGCGCGGCATCTTCCACGTGGTCGAGCTGGCCGAGGCGTGGCGATCGCCCACGGCCAGGCGGCTGATCTGGCTCGCCGCGCGCAGGTAGCCTTCCATCAGCGTCGACGAAATCGTCTGCGAGTCCGCGATGTTGTCGAAGCCGTCGCTGATCGTGTCGGGCGGCAGGTAGGCCGTCACGTCGACGTCGATGGCGAGCAGATCGCGCACGGCGCGCGCGTACTCGGCGCGGTTCAGCCGCTGCGAGGGGCGCGACCCGGGATTGGGACTGACGGCCGCGGCGCGATCGATCCGCGACTCGAACGCGTCCACCAGCGCCGCGATCGCCGCCGCCTCGGGTCGGCGGGCGCCGACGGGCGGCATCATGCCGGCCCGCAGCTTGCGGATCATCTTTTCGGTGGTCTCGGCGTGATCGACCACCTGCGCGGCGTCAAACGCCGCGAGCGAGAGGCCGCCGGCCTTGCCGCGATCGCTGTGGCACCCGGCGCAATATTGCGTGACCAGGGCCGTCTGCTCCGCGGGCAGCATGACCGCTGGGGCATGCGATGCCACCGGTTTCGGGCTCGGAGTGGTCGGGCCCTGGCCCGCCGAAGCGGGCGCGGGCTTCGCGGCCGCCCGCGAAGGCGGCTGGGCGGCCAGCGCAACCGGGGCGCAGATGAGCACCGCGACGACGACCCGCTTCATGCCCCTCGATCTCAGCACGAGACGCACTTGTGGTTGTTCTTCGAGCCGAGCTTTTCGAGCAGCTTCAACGTCTCGGGCCAGGGCTGCACGCGCTGGACCGGCCCGTTCGCCATGTCGGCCACGGTGTTGCCTTCGCGGTTCACGACGGTCACATCCGCGCCCTTCGACACGAGATAGAGGATCGACTCGTTGTCGCCACGCGCCGCCGCATGATGCAGCGCGGTGTTGCCGTCGTGATCGCGTTGGTTCGGGTCGGCGCCGGCCACTTCGATCAGGAACTTGATGCCGGGCAGGAAGCCTGCCGGCGAGTGGATGTGCGAGTTGGCGGCGAAGCCCTCGCCGAAGCCGACGCCGGCGGCGGCCTGCAGGGCCGGCACGCCGGGACCGCCGATCGGCAGCGGCGGCAGGTTCGCGATCTCTTTGACCTCGCGCGCGCCCGAGTCGCCCACCCGCGGCCGGCCCGCCGGCTTCATCGTCGGGATGTTCGGATCGGCGCCGAAGTCCATCAGCAGCTTCATGGCCGGCACGTCGCCGGCGAACGCGGCGCGCCAGAACGGCGTCGCGCCGATTTCGTCCACGCCCGCCAGGTCGAAGTTGTATTCGGTGTACCAGACCTTGCGCGTGAGGCGCACGTTCGGCTGCGCGCCCTTGTCGAGCAGCGCCTTCATGTAATCGAGGTAGGTCAGCTGCTGCTGCTGGAAGGCGCGCGGCTGCGGATAGAGCGCGCGCGGCGCCCACGTCACGTTGAGGGCGGCGTAGAGCGGCGTGACGCCGTTGGCCGAGGCCGCATTCGGGTCGCCGCCCTGATCGAGCAGCCACGTCGCAAGATCGAAATGGCCGTTGATGGTGGCAATCAGGAGCGGGCTGGTCTGGTCGCCGGCGCTCACCTGGTTCACATCGGCGCCGCCCGACACGAGCAGCTTCGCGGCGTCGACGTAGCCGCCGCGCGCGGCAAACAGGAGGGGCGTGATGCCGCCCTGCGTGCCGACGAGCTCGTTATAGAAGTAGGGGCGATCGATCCCGGCCTTGCCGCCGCCGCCGAAGCGCCCGCCGCCGCCCGGCCTGCCGCCCTGGCCCTGCCCCTGAGCGGCCGCGTCCTGGGCGCCCGGCACCACGGCCGCGGTGCCCGGGCCGTTGCGGATCTGGCCATTGCCGCCCGGCTGCCCGCCGCTGCCGGAGGCCGCGAGCACCGCGTCCTGCTCGACGCTGCTCAGGTTGCCGACGTTGTTGACCTTCGACGACAGCTTCACGGCGGCGCCCGCCTTCAGCAACGCGGCGACCGCGTCGACGCGGTTGGTGCCGGCCGCGAACATCAGCGCCGTCTGCCCCATCGACGTTTCCTTGGCGTCGACCTCGGCGCCGTTCTCGACGAGCATCGTCACCGACCTGGCGTCGCCGGACAGCGCCGCGAGCATCAGCGGGGTCGTGCCCGTCGCGTTGGCGGCCTTGACGTCCGCCCCCGCCGCCAGCAGCGCCGCGATCACCGCCGCGTGTCCCTGTTCGGCGGCCATCATCAACGGCGTGTACGCGCCCAGGCGCGTCGTCGCCTTCACGTTGGCCCCGGCGTAGAGCAGCATCTGCGCGAGGTCGACGTCACCGCCGCGCGCCGCCCAGTGGAGCGCCGTCATGCCGTCGCCCTGCGCGGCGTTGACGTCGGCGCCGCCTTTCAGCAACGTGCGGACGGCGTCCTTGTCGCGCCTGGCGGCCGCCGCCGCGACCGGGAATTTCTCGGTCGCTCTGGCGGGCCCCGCCGTAGCGGCCTGGGCCTCCACGCCGCGCAGGCGGGCGTCGGCGACCTGGGCCGGCCCCGCGGCCGTCACCAGCACCGGCAACACGACGGCGAACACGCCGCCCGCGATCGTCACTCTTCCCATATCTGCCCCTGTCGCGATCAACCGCGGACCTGAAGGTCCGCGCTACACCGCACTACCGGTAACCGTTATTCCGCCACCGTGGACGCCGGCACGGTCTTCAGCTCGAAGCGGCCCGTGCTGTCGCCGAAGCTCGTCATGTCGGTGACGCCGATGTCGTTCAGCAGCGACAGCATGACGTTGGCCATCGGCGTGCCGTCGGCCGCCTTCAGGTGCAGGTTGCCCCGGAGCGCCCCGCCCGCCTTGCCGGCCAGGAACAGCGGGCACCGCTTGTGGTTGTGCACGTTCGAGTTGCCCATCGGCGACCCGTAGACGACCAGCGTGTTGTCGAGCAGGGTGCCGTCGCCATCGGGCGTCGCCTTCAGCTTGCCGAGGAAGTACGGAATCATGCTCACGTGGTAGCGGTTGATCTTCATGAAATCGGTGACGCGATCCTCGCGCTCGCCGTGGTGCGAGGCGGGGTGGAAGGCGCTGCGGACGCCGCTCTCGGGATAGACGCGCGCCGAGCCGTCGCGGCCCATCTTGAACGAGAAGACGCGGGTCACGTCCGAGGCAAACGCCAGCACCTGCAGGTCGAGCATCAGCTTGACGTGCTCGTCGAATGAATCGGGCACGCCGATCGGCGCTTCGGGCAGTTCGCGCGCCTCGCCGGTGGCGTTGTGGGCTTCGACGCGCTGGATGCGGCGCTCGACCTCACGGACCTCTTCGAGATACGCGCCGAGGCGCCGGCGGTCGTCGGCGCCCAGGTCCTTCTGCAGCCGCGCCACCTCGCCGGTCACCCAGTCGAGGATGCTCTTGTCGGTCTGGCGATGCGCGGCGCGCTCGGCCGGCGTCGAGCCGACGCCGAAGAGCGAGTCGAAGGCGGCGCGCGGGTCGCGGATCATCGGCAGCGGCTGCGTCGGCGACGCCCAGCTGATGCTGTCGGTGTAGGCGCAGCTGTAGCCGTAGGCGCAGCCGCCGGCCTGATCCACCGTCTCGATGCTCAACTGCATCGACGGAATGGCGGTGTCCTGCCCGAACCGCTGCGCGTAGATCTGATCGAGCGAGGTGCCGGCGTGCACGTCGGACCCCTGCGTCTTCTTGGGATGCGACTGCGTCAGGAACACGGCGCTCGACCGGAAGTGGTCGGCGCCGATTTCCGGCAGCGAGAACGCCTCGGCGTTCCGCACGTCGGTGTTGCTGACCACGGTCAGGTAGTCGCGGAAGGGCTCGAGCGGCGACAGCGCGCCCGGGCTGAGGTCGAACGCGGTGCCCACTGCGGCCGGCGACCACATGTTCTTCGACAGGCCGAACACCGTGGCGCCAGCCGATCCGTGCACCATTTCGATAGCCGACAGCCGGACCTTGCGCGCGGCGGCCGCCCGGGCAAAGGCCGGCGTCATCGCCTCGAGGAACGGCAGCGCCACCGTGACGCCGAGGCCGCGCAGGACCATGCGGCGGGAAACGTGCTTCTTCGTGATCATCATCGCGCCTGTCTCCTATCGTTCAACCGTCGTCTCAACCGCTTCCGCCCGGCTCATCTGGAACGCCGGGCTCGTGACCACGCCCATCACGAATGCCGAGAAGCGGTTGTGGCTCCTCGCCGCGTCGCGCATGATCGCGCGAATCGCGGGCATGTCGTAGGACTCCACTCGCCGGCCCACCGCGTAGGTCATCAGCCGTTCCGTGAAGCTCAGGATGAAGGCGTCCTGGTGCTTGAGCAGCGCCGCGCGCAGCCCGGCCGGCCCGGCCATCTTCGTGCCGTCGTAGAGGTCGCCCGCCGAATCCACCGGCGCGCCGTTGTCGCGAATGCGCCAGCGGCCGGTGACGTCGAAGTTCTCGAGCGTGAGGCCCAGCGGATCGATCACGCGGTGGCACGACGTGCACTGCGGATTGGCCCGGTGCTGCTCCATGCGCTGGCGCGTCGTCAGCTGGCGGTCGCCCGATTCGATCTTGGTCTCGTCGAGCAACGGCACATTGGGCGGCGGCGCCGGCGGCGGCGAGCCGAGCAGCACTTCCATGATCCACTTGCCGCGCAGCACGGGCGAGGTGCGGTCCGCCACCGAGGTGAGCGCGAGCACGCTGCCGTGGCCGAGCAGCCCGCGGCGGTTGTCGTCGGCCAGGGTGACGCGCTGGAACTCGTAGCCGTTGATGTTGGGAATGCCGTAGTGCTTCGCCACGCGCTCGTTGACGAACGTGTAGTCGGCCGTCAGCAGGTCGAGGATGCCGCGGTCTTCCTTGACGATGCTGTGGAAGAAGAGCTCGGTTTCGGTCCTGAGCGCGTCCGACAGATGGTGGTCGTAGTACGGGAAGAGCAACGCGTCGGGATGGATCTTCTCGAGGTCCTGCAGGCGCAGCCACTGCGACGCGAAACGCGTGGCCAGCGCTTCCGACTTCGGATCCGCGAGCATGCGCTTGACCTGCGCGGCCAGCACCGTGGGCGTCTTCAGCGTGCCCTGGCCCGCGACCTTCACCAGCTCGGCGTCGGGGCCGGTGCCCCAGAGGAAGAACGACAGGCGCGAGGCCAGATCGCGGTCGGCGATGCGGTAGTTCTGGCCGGGCCGGGCCGTGGCCGGCGGATGCTCGAGACGGAACAGGAAACGCGGGCTGGCCAGGATCGCCTGCAGCGCCATGCGGATGCCCGATTCGAAGTCACCGCCGTCCTTGCGCCCCTCGGCGAAGAACTGCTGAAGACCCTCGACGTCCTGAGCGCTGAGCGGGCCGCGGTACGCCTGCGTCGCCAGGCGGCGGATGATCTCGGACGCGCACGCCGCCTCGTCGGCCGCCGAGGTCGGGCGGCAGGTGAAGATCTTGCGGCGGCTCGGCGTGTCGGAGACGCCGGTCACCTTGAACGGCCCGCCGATCGCAAACTCGCGCAGGTGCGGCAGCGTCGTGATCCCGAAGCCCGCGCCGATCTGGGTGTCGGCCAGCGTGTGATCGATCGGCGCCATCAGGTCGTCCACCGGCGCGTCGAACCGCTGGATGAACGCCGCCGAAACACGCTGCGTCCCGGCCTTGACGTGGATCCGCGGCGTCACGATGTTCATGCCGTTGGCATCGGCCTCGCTCATCCGCGGGTTGATCTCGAGCACCGCCACGCGATCGCCGTCGATCGACACTTCGATCAGCTCGCCCCTCACGGTGCTGCCGAACAACTGGCCCGTGGGGATCGAGTGCAGCTGCATGCGGAAGCTGTATTCGCCGTCGGCCGGGAACGTGTGCATCACCGAGATGCCGCCGCGCGTGCCGAAGGGCGCGCCCTCGACGTGCCGCATCTGCGACGCGGTGCGCGGCACCTTGACGGTGACTTCGGCGGCGCCCGCCCGCGGGTCGCCGACCGCCAGGCTGGCAATGCGGCTCGCCGCGCGCAGGTAGCCTTCCATCAGGGTGGCCGAGAAGCGCTGCACGTCGGCGACGTTGTCGAACCCGGCGCTGATCGTGTCGGGCGGCAGGAAGGTCGTCACGTCGACATCGAGCGACAGCAGGCCCTGCACGGCGCGCTCGTACTCGGCGCGATTGAGCCGCTGGAACGGCCGGCGGCCAGGATTCGGGCTGAGCGCCGCGGCGCGATCGAGCCGCGTTTCCATCGACTCGGCGAACGCAATCAGGGTCGCCGCGTCGGGGCGACGGGCGCCCGGCGGCGGCATCATCCCCAGTCGCAGCTTGCGGATCATCTTCTCCGCCGTCTCGGCGGCAAGCGCGTCGGGCCCGACCTTCGCCGCATCGAAGAGGGCCAGCGTGAGGCCGCCGGCGTTGTCCTTGGTGCGATCGTTGTGACAGCCTGTGCAGTACTGCTTGACGAGCGCGGTCTGCGCCTCGGTCGCGGCGGCGGGCGCGTGCGCCACCGCCATCGCCGGAGATTTCGTGGTGGATGCCGCGGGCGTGCGAGCAGCCGGCGACTGGTCGGCGAACACACGCAGACCGAGTCCCAACACGAGGGCAAAATGGGCAACGACCGAATGTCTCTTCATTGCTCGCCTTGTCCCCGACCCGGGGACCGTTTTCACTAGCGACGTTTTACCACTAACAAGTAGGATTATCAACGACTTAGAGGGATTTTATTGTCACCGCTTGTCACCGCCATGATAGGCTCCCGCTGGAAATCGGATGATTGGGGACAGGCCCCCAAAGTCACACTTTTTACGGTATTTCGACTAGAACTCGTGTGATTTTGGGGGCCTGTCCCCGATCATCCCTCCAGGGAGGGCGCATGGAACGGGCGAAAACCATCACCCGGCGGCGCGTCTTGGCCGCCGGAACCGCGGGAATCATGGGCGCGGCGCTGCCCATCGCCGGCCAGAACGCCGACCAGGCGGCCCGACCGAAGGTGCCTGCCGACCCCACCAAGGTGCAGGGTCCGCTGGCCACCGACGTCGGCGGGCGGTCGCCGTTCGAGCGGCCCAGGCGCGTGTCGTTCAGCGATCGGCGCACTTCGAGCCTCAGCCCGCTCCAGGATCTGGACGGCATCATCACGCCATCCGATCTCCACTTCGAACGGCACCACGGGGGCGTGCCGGCGATCGATCCCAGGCAGTACACCCTCCTGATCCACGGCCTGGTCGACCGGCCGCTGGTCTTCACGCTCGAGGATCTCCGCCGCTTCCCCGGGCGCTCGATCATCCGGTTCATGGAGTGCTCGGGCAACGGCGGCCGCGCCTATCGCCGCGAAGGCAACCAGACCGACGTCACGCCGCAGCAGATCGACGGCCTGACGAGCACGAGCGAGTGGACGGGCGTGCCGCTGGCCACGCTGTTCCGCGAGGTCGGCGCGTCACCGAAGGCGAAGTGGTTCCTCGCCGAGGGCAGCGACGCCGCCGTGATGACGCGCAGCATCCCGATCGAGAAGGCGTTCGACGATGCGCTGATCGCGTACGGGCAGAACGGCGAGCCGCTGCGCCCCGAGCAGGGCTACCCGGCGCGGTTGTTCCTGCCGGGCGTCGAAGGCAACGCGAGCGTCAAGTGGCTGCGCCGCATCGAGCTCGCCGATCAGCCGTTCATGACGCGCGAGGAAACCTCGAAGTACACCGATCCGCTGCCCGACGGCACGGCGCGCATCTTCAGCCTCGACATGGATGCGAAGTCGCTCATCACCGAGCCGTCGTTCCCCGACCAGCTGACGGGCCCGGGCTGGTGGGAAATCCGCGGCCTCGCCTGGACGGGACGCGGCAGGATCACACGCGTCGACATCAGCGCCGACGGCGGCCGGACGTGGCAGCCGGCGACGCTCGACGACCCGGTGCTGCCGAAGTGCCACACGCGCTTCCGCCTGCCGTGGCAATGGAAGGGCGGCGAGGCCACGCTGATGAGCCGCGCGACCGATGAAACCGGCTATACGCAGCCGACCCTCGACGTACTGATGGCCGCGCGCGGGCCGTCGACCGCGTATCACTTCAATCACATCCGCGCGTGGAAGGTGAACCCGGATGGGACGGTGAAATTCGCAGGAGGTGGGGCGTGAAGGCTTGGGGCCTGAGGCTTGTGGCTTGCGGCCTGCCGCTGTTTCTGGTCGTCGCTGTCACTGCCCAAACACAAAGATCACAACCGCGATTCGGAATTGGTCGTCCGGCGACGCCGGACGAGATCAAGGCGATCGACATCGACGTCATGCCTGATGGCCGCGGTCTGCCGCCGGGCCGCGGCACCGTACAAGAGGGTGCCTCCCTCTACGCTCAGAAGTGCCAATCGTGCCATGGTGTCAATGGCCAAGGAGCTTCGGCGGAGCGATTGGTCGATCGCGAATCGGGTAAGAACTGGGACTTCGCCATCAACCCGAAGCTGGTGAAGACGGTCGGCAACTACTGGCCCTACGCGACCACGCTCTTCGACTACACCTCTCGCGCGATGCCGTTCATGCAGCCGGGCACGCTCGCGCCCAACGAAACCTACGCGCTCGTCGCCTACATCCTCGCGCTCAACAAGATCGTGGCCGAGGACGCCGTGATGGATCCGGCAACGCTGCCGAAGGTCGTGATGCCGTCGCGCGACAAGTTCGTCATCGATAACCGCAAGGGCGGGAAGGTCATAAAGTAAGGTGCGTGCGGTGCGTACGGTGCCTCAAGTGCCTACGGGGTTGCGTCAAGTCGTTTGACGACCTCGTCGGAGATATCGAGTGAGGGGTTCCACCAGATGATCGGCGCCTGCTCCAGGCCGAACACGAAGTGGAGCCCCTTCTCTTTCGAGATCTGATCGACGACCGGCATCAGCTTCAACCGGAACTCCGCTTCGAACTGCGTCTGCATTCCCTGCAGCTCCGCTTGCGCGTCCTGCTGGAAGCGCTGGAAGTCGATGCGACCCTTTTCGAAGGCCTTCTGCAGATCGGCCAGGGCGCGCGCGCTCATCACGCTGCCCCGCTGTTGCAGTTCGACTTGTTGCGTCTCGAGCTCGGCGGCCTTGATCGCGGCCTCCGCTGCCTTCTTCTTGCCGGCTTCCTCGAGTCGCGCGAGCGCGGCCTTGCCGGCTCTACTCGATTGCGCGACGTACGACAGGTTCACCGCGGCGATGCGGACCTGATCGACGGCTTGCGCGGCGAGCGGCGCGTTCGATGCGGCGGCGACGAGCGCGGTGATGGCAACGGCGCGGACAATTCGGCTGGCGTACAGCATTCTGGCCTCCCGCGCTTTTGACGCAAGAGGCCAGATATTGGCCTTGAAAGCCGAAAGCTGAAAGCTGAAAGCTGAAAGCTGAAGGCTACTGTCTCTGCTGCGTGACCGGCTTGAGGATCGTGAGGTCCTGCGAGTCGACCGAGTATTCGGTGAACGGCTGGTACATCTCGTCCCAGCTCTGCTCCGACCAGTAGACCTCGAGCTGCGGTCCCGGGTTCCATTTGTTGCGGACCGAGTTGTCGTAGACGCCGATGCCGCTGATCTTGCTGCCCGCCGGAATTTTCAGCGGCTCGGCCAGCTCGTAGTTGAACTGCCAGTTGAAGTCGAACTTCGGCACGTTGAGGATCACCTGCTCGCGCCCGTCGGGATAGGTGACGACCCACTTCAGGCTCTTGCCGCGCAAGTGCATGTGCGGCGACATCGCGTAGAGCGTGATGTCTTCGGTGACCGGCGTGATGCCGGTGAGCTTCCAGTTCTCGGCGTAGGGCGGGATGTTCGGCGTCGTGCGGCTGCGGCGCGTGCTGCCCGGGTCCGCCTTGTATTCCGTCTCGCGGCCTTCGGCGCGATAGATCGACAGGCCACCCTTGGTCGTGGCCAGCGGATCGCCGGCCTGGCGGATCAGCACCTCGTGCGTCACCGGCACCTTGTTGAACCAGATGCCCAGCTTCGTCCGATCTTTCTGCGGCGTGCCGGTCGGGTTGTAATGCATCTGCCAGCTCACGTACTTGCCGGCGGGAATGCGCTTGCCGATGTTCGGGCGGTGACGATCGAGACCACGGCCGGGCACCCACGACAGCAGCTTGCTCGATCCGGGCAGGCCGCTATCGGTCGACGGCAATCCGCGCGAGCCACGGTCGCTGATGACCTTGCCGTTCTCATCGACGATGCGACCGTTGACCAGCCGCGTGCCTTCCGGCAGGTCGACGAAGTAGATGCCGGCGTGATGCAGCACCGAACGATTGCTCGGGTGCAGCTCGACGACCTCGGCGAAACGGTCCTCGCTCCACGGCACCTTCGAATAGAACATCTGCACGCCGACTTCGCCTTCCGCCGGGATGTCGAACTCCACCGGCATCTCGAGCACCGCGTCAGGCTCGGTCCCGTAGGTCCAGCCCGAGGCGAGCGATGGCACAGCGGGCATGTCGGCCATGTTGCCCTTCACGGCCCCGCCATCGACCCAGGCGGCGATGGTGTCGATCTCCTTTTGCGTGAGGCTGACGTCGTTGCGCATCGGCAGCGTCTCTGTCATGTCCGCGCCCCACGGCGGCATCTCGCGCGCCACGACCTTCGACTTGATCGCCTTGGCCCACGGCCGCGCGTCTTCGTACGACAGCAGCGCCATCGGCGCCACTTCGCCGGGGCGATGGCAGTTCGCGCACTTGTTGAACATGATCGGCGCGACGTCTTTGGCAAACGTCGGCGCCTTGGCAGCGGCCCTGGCGGGCGTTGGCGATTGTGCGGTGGCCGTGAACGAAGTCAGGGTTGCCACGCCGACAACGACGAGCAGCAGACGCTTCATCCTGTTCCCTTTCGGCTTTCGGCTTTCGGCTTTCAGCTCTCGGCTCTCGGAGCCCGGAGCCCGGAGCCCGGAGCCCAGAGCCCGGAGCCCGAATCAAGTTCCCGGGATAGTAGCCTATTTCGGCGCGCTTGACGCGCAGGACGCGACGGCCTCGACGATGGAGGTCATGTTGAGGCGGCTGACCGGCGTGGCCTTGATGAACAGGCCCCTGACCACCACCGTGCGATCGCGAAGCGTGGGCAGGCTGAACTCGCCGACGCCCAGCAATCTGAACGAGTTCTTGCCGTCGGGCGGCGTCTTGGGGATGTCGGCGCCCTGGGCCTGGTTGGCAATGCTGGGCACCGGATCGGTGGCGGCCACCACCATCCAGTTGCCGGCGCCCTGCTCGCGGAGGCACCCGGTCACGCTCACGATCTCCACCTTGGCAGGCGCCGGCGTTTGTACCACCGCCGTCAGTAGGAGGACGAGCGCAGACCAGGCATTCATACGGGCCGTATGATACCCGACGTGGTCCTTCGACTCGATGGACTTCGTAAACGAAGTCCATCTCGCTCAGGACGATTGGCGCTCGCGATCTGGGCGATCCTCGTCGCCACGCTCGCGCCAATCGCGCACGAGGCCGAGCGCACGCGGGTCACGCTGTCGTTCTCGGCCGACGGCCGCTTCGTCCTGGAGGTCGCCAACGATCCGCTGTGGCTGCTGATGCGGCTCGAGACGTTTGCCGGCGGCCTGGTGCCGGCGAACATGGCGCCCGCGGCGCGCGACGCCCGCCTCGCGCAACTGGGTGCGGTGTTCGCGGATCGGATCGTGTTGTTCGTGGACGGGCACGAAGTGCGAGCCGAGTCCGTGGCGTATTTGCCCCCCGCGGAATCCGATGCGCTGGCCGCGTTCAGGTTGCACGGAAGAATGCCGCGAAGCGCCTCCACTCTGCGTTGGCTGTACGGCCTCGTCGCCGATCCCTACCCGCTGGAGATCCGCCAGGCCGGCGGCTCCTCGGCCATCGAATGGATCCACGGCACCAACTGGAGCAGCGTGATCGATCTCACGCGGAGCTTGCCGCGCCAGACGCGCTGGGCGATCGCGCGGGAGTACCTCTGGCTCGGTTACACGCACATCCTGCCGAAGGGCCTGGATCACATCCTGTTCGTGCTCGGCCTCTTCCTGTTGAGCCCGAGGCTGAAGCCGATGCTGCTGCAGGTCACCGCCTTCACGATCGCCCACTCGATCACGCTCGGCCTGTCGATCTACGGCGTCGTCTCGCTGCCCTCGCGCGTAGTGGAGCCGCTGATCGCGTTGTCGATCGCCTACGTCGCGATCGAGAACCTGTTGACCCGCGAGCTGAAGCCGTGGCGCCTCGCGCTCGTGTTCATGTTCGGATTGCTGCACGGGCTGGGCTTCGCCGGCGTGCTCCGGGAGCTCGGACTGCCGCGCGAGGAGTTCCTCACGGGCCTGCTCACGTTCAACCTGGGTGTGGAAGGCGGCCAGCTGACCGTGATTGCCATCGCGACGCTCGTCGCGTGGCCGGCGATGACACGAGGCTGGTACCGCCACCGTGTGGTGATACCAGCCTCGTTGGTGATTGCCGCGATCGGGCTCTATTGGACGATCGTGCGGAGCGCAGCGTAGGGTCAGACCCCTATTTCGCGAACTTCTGAATGCGCTGGCCGTAGGTGTCGGCGGCGTAGACCGCGCCCTTCGAGTCGACGACGATGCCGTGCACCCAGTCGAACTCGCCGGGGCCGAGGCCCTGCTTGCCCCAGGTGGCGACGACCTTGCCGTCCTTCAACGACAGTTTGTGCACGCGCTCCAGCGCGTGATCCGCGATGAACGCGAAGCCATCGTCGCCCTTGCGTGAAATGCCGATGTCCCAGGGGTTCCAGCCCTCGACCTTGATCTCGCGGAGGTAATTCAGGTTCTTGTCGTAGACCTGCAGGCGATGGCCCTCGCGGTCGATGATGTAGAGGTTCTCCTGCGCGTCGACCGCGAGCTTGTGCGGCAGGACCCACTCGCCGGGACCGTTGCCCTTGTCGGTCGGGCCGCCCGCTCCCTTGCCGACCTGCTTGAGGAACTTGCCAGCCTTGTCGAATATCGCCACGCGGTTGTTGCCATAACCGTCGGTGACGACGATGTTGCCGTTCCTGAGCACGGCGATGCCGGAGGGCAAGTCGAAGTGCGTGGCGTCGTTGCCTTTTTCACCGGTGGTCCCGAGCTGCATCAGGAACTTGTCGAGCTTCGGGCTGAGCTTCACGATGCGATGGGCATCGCGCTCGATCATGTAGACGTTGCCCTCCCAGTCGACGGCGCCTGAGTGCTGCCAGTTCGGGTTGAGCGTCTTGCCGTTGATCTCCTGATCGCCGCCGGCCATCACGAGGTTGCCTGCGGCATCGAACACCATGATCGGCTTGGCGCCGCGGTTGAACACGTAGATGCGATCTTGCGCGTCGATGGCGAGCCCGGAGATGCCGGGCTGGTTGGTCGGGCCGGCAGCGTTGCCGCCGCCGCCGCCACCCGC
>MELE01000092.1:49335-51689 GCA_001768615.1 Acidobacteria bacterium RIFCSPLOWO2_12_FULL_67_14b
CGGCCGGCCGGTGGCGCGGCGCGCGGCCGCCAGCGCTTCGCGCTCGGCCGGCGGCGGCGGCGCGTTCTTCAGTCCAAAGAATTCTCCGGGCGGCAGCTTCGGCCAGTTCGGAACGACCTTGTAGCCGCCGTCGCCCTGCGCGCGCGCACTGGCCGCGCTCAACGCGAAGACGGCCGCACCTGTCGCAATCAGCAGTATTCGTCGCATGATGTTTTGCCTTCAGCCTTTTGCATTCTGCCTTTGAGTGAGTGAGGATACACCACATGAGACGACTCTGGAGCCTTGCCGTTCTGGTGCTCGCCCTGGCCGCCACCGCGCTCGCCGCGCAACAGGTGCCGAAGGGCCAGATGCCCGCGCTCGGCCGCCCGACGCAAACCGGCGACGAGGTGCCGCTCCTCGATTTCGACGCGTACTTCCTGGGCACGTGGACCTTCGAATGGTCGATGCCCGAGACGCCGCTCGGCCCTGCGGGGGATTACACCGGGACCACGGTCTACACCAGGGTCGACGGCCGGTTCTACCAGGCGGTCACCGAGGGCACGGGCCCGGGCGGACCGTTCACGGTCCGCGAGCTGATCGCGTATCACAGGGAAAACAAGACGGTGGCGCGCCAGATCACCGACTCGCGCGGGCACGGGCGCCTGGAATTCGGTCCGGTCGGGGGAGACCTGGGCGGGATCTACAACCTGCACTACGAGAGCGCGCCCTTCACCGTCGGCGGCAAGAAGATCCGCGTGAAGAACACGCTCCGTTTGCTCTCGCCACTCGGCTACCGGATCGCGAGCAGCATTTCGGTGGACGGCGGGCCCTTCACCAACCTCGGGAATCCCTGGTGGAGAAAGAGTCCCTGAATCGCAGATCTCAGATTGCAGATTGCAGATCGGCCAATCCTCTGCAACCTGAGATCTGAGATCTGAGATCTGAGATCTGAGATTACTTCTTCATCTCAATCTTGATCAGCTTGAGCGCCTCGGTCTTGGCCTCGAGCTCCGTCTGGCCGGCCGGATACTGGTTGAACTTCAGGATGTGCGCGAGGATGTCGGCCTTCTGGGCGCTGGTCACCGTGTTCGGCCCGTTGGGCGGCATCGAGATGCGGATGCGCTCGAACAGATCGCCGAGGGTGAGCTCGTTCCAGTTGCCGGAGAAGTCGCCGCCCGACAGCGCCGGCGCAAAGCCGTCGCCGCCGAGGTCGCCGCCGTGGCAGCTGGAGCAGTTGTCCTTGTAGGCGGTTTCGCCGCGCGTGGCTTGCTCGTCGGTAAACACGCCGTCCCACACCGTTTTGGAGTCGCCCGCGGCCGCGGCCTGTTCGGCGCGCAGCGTCGGCAGCGCCGCGCACACGGCCCAGAGGGCCGCCACTGCAAGGAATGCAAGTCGAAGCTTCATATGCGTGCGATTGTACCAAAAACGCGGGGGCGAAGACTCATGGCCTTCGGCCACTCGCCGCCTGCGGCGGCTCGTGGGACGCCTCGCTTCGCTCGGCGTGGGAGTCGGCCTCTTTCGGGGCCTCCTCAGACTCGGGCGCTTCGCGCCCTCGTGGGAAGAGCACTCTCACGAACGAAGTGAGTCTTAGGAGCGCCGCAGGCGCGACTCCAACGAGGGAGCGTAGCGACCGAGTCCGCGGAGCGAGCGGAGCGAGCGACTCCCATGAGCGCCGCAGGCGCGAGTCCTACCGCAGCACCTCGCGCAGCCGCGCCAGCGGCGCGGTGATGCAGCCGGCGGCCTGCATGTTGAGGCGGGCGATCATCTCGCGCGACAGCTCCCATCCGAGCGGCGGCTCGGCTTCGCCCGGCCGCTCCGCGCACACCGCGAATTCCAGCACATCGTCGCCGAGGGCATCGCGGAGGCGGCGGACCGCGAGCTCGCCCCGCGCCTCGCGCGATCGCAGCATCGCGCGCAGCGGCGCGAACGCCTCGCCGAGCCGGCGCGTCTCCTGCCAGGTGGCCGCCGCTTCGGCAGGCCGCTCGGCGTCGGGCGTGTTGCGCAGGACCAGGGCGACGAAGCGGACGTGGCGCGATCCGGCGGCCGCGCGCAGCGCGCCGAGGAGGTCGACCAGCGTCTCGGCCCCGGTGTTCTCGAAGTAGCCGCCGTCGACGACGTGGCCGCGGTCTTCGCCGTTGCGCGTGCGGACCCGGCCGGCCGGGCTGATGTAGGCGAAGCGCGAGCTGTTGTGCACCACGGTCGAGACGCGCAGGTCGTCGCCGACGAGCGCGTGCATGTCGACGAGGTCCACGCGCCGCGTCTGGTCGGGCGGCGCCCAGGTCACCGGGCTGGTGACCACACGCCGTCCGGTGTCGACGCTGGTCGCATTGATGAACAGCAGCGGCACGCCGGCGGTGCCCTGCGGCAGCGCGAGG
>MELE01000093.1:0-22151 GCA_001768615.1 Acidobacteria bacterium RIFCSPLOWO2_12_FULL_67_14b
CGGAGCGGCAAGATTGCGATCAAGAACTCATTCCGAAAGAATCGACCGCCGATTGGCTGATACAAGCGCGTAGACAGGTACGTCCGTGTTACCCTGTCGCGGCGGTCCGTCGTAGTGTCTCGGGATACGATGCCCTCGATCCTCACCATCGCTGGCGCTGTCTTCGTCATGTGCCTTGGCACGGGCGTAGGTCAAGAGTCCGACGCGGCCGCCACGATCATCGAGCTCGAGCAGAGGCTCGCTGCAGCGTGGGTGAAAGGGGACAGAGCCTTCATTGAGGCGCTGTTGACCGCAGATTGGACGGTCACCGATCCCTCGGGTCGTGTCCTGACCAGGCAGCAGGTACTGGATGAGACGTTTCTGACAACGGATCGGAAGATCGCGACGATGACCGTCGATGACCTGAAGGTTCAAGTTCTCGGGGACACGGCCGTCGCCACTGGGCGTACTCGAGCAAGCGGGAGCTATCGAGGCGAAGCGGCATCCGTCGTGCTTCGGTTCACGGACGTATTCATCCGTCGCGCCGGCCGGTGGCAGATCGTCGCGTCACAGGGCACGATAGTTGCCCCATGAGCCGCACACCGTCTGACCGCGCGCGCCGGTCGTTGGCCGGAGTTGAGGACCGTACCTTCTACCGACGCTGGATCGTGGCTAACGGGCTGGCTGAAGCGGGTGGCCTCGGTACCACGTTTGTACTTGGACAGGCAGTGGCGCCGGCGTTAGAGCAGATCAGAGGCCTCACGGCGATTCTCGGAAGCGCCCTCGCGGCGGTGGCACTCGGGACGCTTCTTGGGAGCAGTCTATGCTGTGTGCGCAGTCACCGGCCTCGCGGTCGGCGCGATTCATGGGCGGGTGCTCGTGAGGCTCCTGCGAAGTCCGGTGCGGACACCGTAGCCGCCGTCGTTTGCATCTGCGGCCCTCCATGGAAATCGTCGCTCGCCTGGTCGACATCACCACGCTGACTGTTGATGCAATCGTGAACGCCGCGAATACCGAGCTGGCGCCGGGCGGCGGCGTGTGTGGCGCCATACACCGGGCGGCGGGCGCGGATCTCGCGGCCGCCTGTGCCCGGCTTCGGCCATGTCCAGTGGGCGACGCGCGTCTCACCCCCGGGTTCCACCTGCCCGCCCGGTTCGTCATTCACGCAGTGGGCCCGGTGTGGAGCGGGGGCCGCGCCAACGAAGCCGAGCTCCTGGCGTCGGCTTATCGCGCCTCGCTCGCCATCGCTCAGAGGAACGGTCTGGTCAGCATTGCCTTTCCCGCCATCAGTACCGGCATCTACGGCTACCCCTTGGCGGCGGCAACGAAGGTCGCCGTGGCGGCGGTGCGAGGGGAACTCGCAGGAGCCGGGACGATTCGCCAGGTGATATTCGCCTGCTTCTCACCGCAGGCCCTCGAAGCCTACGCCGCTGAAGGGGTTGAGGTCCTGTGACACAATCCCCGCACCGGAGGCCGTAGCCATGAACTCGACGTCGCGCCCGTTCCAGACGCTACCAGGTGATCACCGTTTCTTCAGTCTCATGGCCATCATCAGTGCGGCCACGATCGTCGCAGGCTTCGCCAACACCTACGTACCGAAGGTCGTGACCGGCGCCCCGGCCCTCGCGCCCATCATCCACCTTCACGCCGCGGTCTTCACGAGTTGGCTGGCACTCTTCGTCGCGCAGACGACGCTTGTGCTCAGCGGCCGGACGGCCGTTCATCGGCGGCTGGGCGTCGCCGGTGTCGTGCTCGCCGGGCTCATGCTCGGCGTCGGTACGGCAACCGCCATTGCCGTCGCGCGCCAGGGGCACCGCGGCATTCCGGGCGTGGAGTTCCCCACCGCCGAAGGGTTCCTCCTCCTGAACCTGGGCGCGATCTTCGTGTTCGCGACGCTCGTCGGCGCCGGGGCATATTTCCGCCGCAACGCGCAGGCGCACAAACGCCTGATGCTCATGGCCACGGTCGGCGGGCTGGTCGGTCCCGGAGTGAGCCGATTGCCCTTCGCCAGCGGTAGACCGCCGGTGATTGGCATGCTGGTCTTGGCATTCCTGTTCGCCGGGCCGGTTTACGACCTCGTGACGCGTCGGCGCGTGCACCCGGCGTACCTGTGGGGCGGGTTGCTGGCCCTCGCCTCGATTCCACCCATCGTCGAACAGGTGTCAGCGACCGCGGCCTGGCACAGCATCGCCTCGTGGTTGCTGCGGTGATGGAATCGATGGGGCCTTCCGATGGCGGCATGGGCAGCGTGTTCCTTGGTCTGCGGACCTGGCGCCGTACCTGATCGGGGACTATGCCACTCCTGTTTCGTACCGCACCGTTGATGAGATGATGGGCATCATTTTCCAAGGAGACACCCGTGCCGTTCTCGGATCAGGCTATCGATCTTCTGCGTGAGGCCATCTTCGCGTATGCGCAGGTCAGCCACGGCAACCTGGCTTACGGGATCATGGCCGTCACGTTCCTTGCCAGGCTGGCGCTGTTTCCGCTGACGCTGCGCCTGGCCCGGAGCGCGGCCACGCACCAGGCCGCGATGGCGAGAATCCAGCCCGAGTTGAGCGCGCTGCGCGATCGGTTCAAGACCGATCCGCAGCGGCTCGCGTCCGAGACCAGGCGGCTGTTCGATCGTGAAGGCATCTCGATGGTGCCGCTGGCCGGTTGCCTCGGCGGCCTGGCGCAGATGCCCGTGTTGCTGGCGCTGTATTCGGCGGTCAGCCAGGCGGCGCAAGCCGGCGGCCGCTTCTTCTGGGTGCGCGACATCTCGCGGCCCGACGTCTTCATCACGCTCGCGGCCACGGCGTTGACCACGATCGCCATGATGCTGGGGCCGCAGCCGGCGGCCGATCAGAAGTGGGTGCTCGTGGCGGTCTCCGCGATCATGACCGCGGTGGTGCTATCGAAGATGGCGGCCGGCGTCGGTCTTTACTGGGGCGTGTCGAGCGCCGTCGGCGTCGTGCAATCCGTCGTGATCAAACGTCAGCTCGCGAGGGCGTCGGCCTGATGCCCCGCCGTTTGTCGCGCCCGGTCGTCGCCGCGATTGACGCCAGCAAGATCTTCGGTATCCGCGCCGGCGGGCGATCCGGCCACCGCTTCACCGGCGTCTGGCCGGTGGTCGTCGACGGCCGCGTGTTCGCGCGCTCGTGGACGCTCACCTTCGGCGGATGGTACCGGACGCTGCTCGACGATCCTCTCTGCACGCTCCAGATCGGCGAGCGGCAGGTGCGCGTTCGCGCGGTGCGCCCCCGCGGCACCGCCATCCTCGATGCCATCGAAGACGCTTACGCGGCGAAGTACACGACGGCGGCCTCACGCAAGTACGTGCGCGGCTTTCGCATCCCGCGACGACGGGCCGCGACCATGGAGTTCCAGCCGCGATCGTAACCAGCGTTCCGTGGCAGAATCGCGGCCGGGACCGTGCCTCGAATCGAGCGGAGGGTGTCGTGCGAGTGAGCTATGCCATCGTGTTCGTGAGCGACATGCAGCGGTCGGTCGCGTTCTACCGCGACGTCTGCGGCCTGCCGCTGAAGTTCGATTCGCCGCAGTGGTCGGAGTTTGCCACCGCCGGCGCGACGCTGGCGCTCCACCTGAGCGAGGTTCCGAATCCCGGTGACGACGATCCGGAAAGACATCCCGCCGGCCGCTGCCGGCCGGGCCTGGCCGTCCCGGATCTGGATGTCTTTCACGCCCGCATGGTCGAGCAGAACGTCATCTGCACGCAACAACCGAACGACCTGTTCGATGCGCGCATCGCGCAGTACCTCGATCCTGACGGCCTGGCGATCTCGGTCAGCGAGGATCGCGCGGCGACGTAACCGCCATGTCGAGCAGCCAGTTGCTTCGTAGCGCGCCGTACTTCCCTGTTGCCGACGTCAGGCGTCTGGCGGCCCACTACGAGCGCGTCCTCGGATTCCGATCCGAGTACTCCGCCGGCGATCCGCCGGAGTTTGGCATCGTCAGCCGCGACGGGCTGTCGATCATGTTCCGCCGCGTGGCGGCGCCCGACCGCATCTCGCCGAACGAGAAGCAGGGTGGCACCTGGGATGCGTTCTTCTGGGTGCGGGATGCGAAGGCGCTCCACGCGGAACTGCAGGCCAACGGCGCGGACATCGTCTACGGCCCGATGGTGCAACCCGCGTATCACATGCTCGAATTTGCGGTGCGCGATCCGGACGGCTACGTCCTTGGTTTTGGTGAATCGCTGACCTAATGGCGAAGAGCTCCGCACCGAAGACGCGCCGCACGGGGCCCTTCTTCGCGACGCTCGCCCGCACCACGGGCAAGACCCGCTGGACCTACGTGGCCGTACCGAAGAAGTTCACCCCGCCAATTACTCGCGCGTGGGCGCGCACGCCGATCCACGCGAGCGTCGACGGTGTCGAGTGGGACACCAGCGTGTGGCGCAGCAAGACCGGCGGAGGGTTCCTGCCCGTGCCCAAGCGCATCCGCGGCGAGAAGGGCGAAGGAGACCGGGTCCGCGTCGCGTTCAGCTACGAGGACGATTGAGCCGCTAGAAGCGTTCTTTCAACGCCGCCGGCGCGACCGTCGCCGCGCCGAACTTGCCGACGACGAGGCTGGCGGCTTCGTTGGCGAGGCGCGCGGCCTCCGGCATCGTGGCGCCGGCGGCAATCGCCAGCGCGAGCGTCGCGATCACCGTGTCGCCGGCGCCGGTGACATCGGCCACCTCGCGCGCGGCGGCCGGCAGATAGCCGTCGACGCCGGCGTGGTTGAGCCACATGCCGTGCTCGCCCCACGTGATCAGCACGCTGTCCACCCCCAGCCGTTGCCGCAGCGCGATCGCCGCGCGTTGCGCGTCTTCATGGCTGGCAATGCGCGAGTTGGTCGCGCTCTCGGCTTCGTGATGGTTGGGCGTCACCAGCGCGGCGCCGGCGTAGTAGTCGATGTGAGGGACCTTCGGGTCGACGATCACCGGCACGCCGCTCGACTGGCCAAAGGCGATCAGGTGGGCCATCGATCGGCGCGTGACCACGCCCTTCTGGTAGTCCGACACCAGGATGACCTGCGCCGACCGCGCCCGCGCTTCGACCTGCGCGGCGATGGCGTCCTCGATGGCGGCGCCCACTTCGTGGTCCGACTCGTAGTCGATGCGGGAGACCTGCTGGTTCCGCGTCGTCACCACCCGCATCTTCGTGGTCGTGCGGCGCTCCAGATCGGTGATCAGGCCCGTCGAGTGGATGCCCTTCGCCGCCAGCTCGTTCTTCAGTTGCGTGCCCGATTCGTCCGCCCCGATGACGCCGATCAGGTCGACGGCGGCGCCGAGCGAGCGCAGGTTGTGCGCGACGTTGGCCGCGCCGCCGAGCCGGAACTCCTCGTGATCGAACACCACGACCGGCACCGGCGCTTCCGGCGACATCCGGCTGACGCGGCCGATCAGGAAGCGATCCAGCATGACGTCGCCGACCACGGTGATGCGGCGCGACGCGAAGCGATCGATCAGCTCGGCGGCGCGCGCCGACGCCACCTCCGGCAGCAGCGCGGTGCTCACGACGGCAGCCCTCCGTCTCGATTGGCCGCGAACGGCAGCGTCAGCACCACCAGCAGCAGCATCAGGAACTCCGAGTCGCCGAAGTTGTATTCGGTCAGACCCGCCGCGAGCATGGCGGCCAGCACGCCCAGGCCGGCGGCGGCCAGGCCGCGGTGCCGCGTGCGCCGCAACAGCCGCCACAGGCCGATCGCCGCCGACGCCACGAACCACGCCCACGCGGCGAGCGCGAGCAGGCCCCGCTCCGCCGCGATCTGCATGGGCACGTTGTGCAGGTGGGGATTGGTCTCCTTCACGGCGTCAGGAACGCGGTAGTGCGGGTAGACACGCTCGATCTGATCGGGTCCGACCCCCATCAACGGGTAGTCCTTCACGATCGCGACCCCGGCCTGCAGCATCGCGACGCGGTCGCGGCTGGTCAGGTCGTTCTTGTCGAAAATCGAATAGAAGCGGTCCGTCAGCGACGCCGGCGCGAGCACGACCGCGGTGACGATGGCCACCGGGATCAGGGCCGTGAGCCGGAAGTCCTTGGTGAGGAACACCACGCCGACGCCGACGGCCACGCCAATCCAGGCGCCGCGGGTCTGCGTGAGGATCAGGCTGACCAGCAGGGCCGGCATGATGAACGCCGCCCACAGGCGCCCGTGCCGGCTGTGCAGGAGCCGCGCCACCGTGGCGCAGATCACCAGCATCAGCGTGCCCGAGTACGTCATCCAGTGCGACAACGTGCCTTGCGGGCGCCGGCCCAGGTTGTCGAAATTGAGCACGCCGTACTGCACGATGCCCACCAGCGCGCTCGCCGCGCCGATCGTCAGGATCACGCTGAGCATGTGGTTGGCCCGCGCGCCTCGCGCGAAGTCGTAGACCAGCGGCACCAGCATCAGGAGCACGAGCTGCTTGCAGTCGGTGAAGCTGACGCGCGGATCGAGCGAGAAACCCGCCGAGGCCAGTGTCAACGCCGCATACGCGACGAGCGGCCAGAAAAACGGCGGCGCCTCGAGCCGTTCGCCGCGGGAGACGTGCGCGACCAGCCAGCAGAGCGCCGCGACCGCCAGCAGGATCTGCGCCACGGCGATCGACAACTGCATCGCGGCGACGATGCCGATGAGGGCGACGAGGCCCGCCTGTTCGGTGCGATCGCGTGGGGCCACACCCGCGGTAAGGAGAATCGTCGTCATCGTTTCGGCATGAGCAGCGTCCGGGCCGCGTCCAGGACCATGGTAGGCGAAATCGCCGTCAGGCAGCGAAAGTCGCCCGGCACGCAGTGCCGTTGATGGCAGGGCCGGCAGGGCAGCGGGCCCGCGTCCACCGCGAGGCTGCGAATCGAGGGGCCGCGCCACGGCATCGATCGAGCGGGCAGGGTGGGTCCGAAGAGCGCCACGATCGGCGTCGCGGTGGTGGCCGCCACGTGCAGCGGGCCGCTGTCGCCGCCAATGTAGAGGGCGGCGCGATCGACCAGCGCGCGCAGCTCCGGCAGGTCGAACTCGCCGGTGCGCACGATGCCGGCGCCGGCGCGGCCGGCCAGGCGCCTCGCTTCGGCCGCCACCGCCTCGGCGGCGGCGGAATCGGACGGTCCGGAGGTGATCAGGACGCGCCGGGCCGCGTCTTCTTCCGCCAGCGATGCCGCCACGCGGGCGAAGGCCGCGGCCGGCCATCGGCGGAACGGATTGCCGGCGCTCACGTGCATCACGACCAGCGGGGCCTCGGCCGCCACGCCCGCGTCCGCGAGCCGTTGCCCCACGCGCGCCTTCGCGGTGGCATCAACCGGCATCACCACAGGATCGATCGCGGGATCGGGCGGACCGATCCCCAGGGGCGCGATCAGGTCCCACTGGTTCGACACGGAGTGGCGCGGTGGCACGAGCGATCGGCCCCAGGGCACGCGTGTCGTGTAACACCAGGAGCGGCCGGGCAGCCCGTAGCCGATCCGTTGCGGCGCCCCGCTCGCCCAGGCCAGGAAGCTGCTGCGCGGGCCGCCGTGAAAATCGATCGCAAGGTCGTAGCGGGCCGACCGCAGGCGTCGCGCCAGCGCGAGGTCGTAGCGCACGCGCGCGATCCCGCGAGGGCGCTCGACGACGACAATCTCGTCGAGGCCGGGATGGTGGCGCACCACGGGCTCGGCCGCGGGCTCCACGAGATAGGTGAGGCGCGCGTCGGGAAAGCGGCGGCGCAACGCGGTGACGGCCGGGGTCGTGAAGACGACGTCCCCGATCAGGCGCAGCCGGATCAGCAGGATCTTCAGGGTTCGACCGTCGCCTCGTCGATCAGCATCACCGGGATGTCATCCTTGATCGGATACACGCGGTGACACGACGCGCACTTGAGGGCCGTGCCCTGCTTCACCAGCGTGACGGGCGTCTTGCACGCGGGACAGGCCAGGATTTCGAGCAGCTCAGCATCGACCGGCATCCTCGAAATATACACCCCATCTAAGGTTAAGATCGCCTCATGATCTTTGCGCGCGTGCTTCTTCTCGCGCTGGCGGCCGCTTCGCCCGTGCTGGCGCAGACCGCCGCCGCTCCGCCGGCGTCGCCGCTGGCGCAGGCCTTTTACGAGTTCCTGATGGCGCGGCGCATGGACGCGGGCGGCGACCCGGCGGGCGCGCTGGCCGCGCTCGAGCGCGCCCGCACCCTCGACCCCGGCTCGGCCGAGCTTGCCGCCGAGTTGGCGGCGTTTTACGCGCGCCAGAACAAGGCCGAGCTCGCCGTGTCGACGGCCGGGCAGGCCCTCAAGCTGGACGCCAAGAACGTCGAGGCGCACCAGGTGCTCGCGCTTGTCTATTCGGCGTGGGCCGAGGGCGGCGC
Organism: Acidobacteria bacterium RIFCSPLOWO2_12_FULL_67_14b; assembly: GCA_001768615.1. Classification (GTDB taxonomy): domain Bacteria; phylum Acidobacteriota; class Vicinamibacteria; order Vicinamibacterales; family UBA2999; genus 12-FULL-67-14b. Next base: position 8,284 of record MELE01000093.1, read on the forward strand.
CCCACCCCCCGCGGGCCAGACGGTTGCGGCCGCCCGGCTTTCCGCCATCGAGCATCTGACCGCCATCCAGGGCTCGCCGTTGATGGCGACCGACCCCAACCTGCAGATGACCCTCGGCCGCCTGCAGCTGCGCGCCGGCCGCGCGGACGCGGCCGTGCCGATTCTCGAACGGGTCGCCGCGCAGGCGCCGTGGGCCGCCGAGCCGCTGCTGCTGCTCTACGAAGCGAAGATCGCGGCCGGCAAGCTCGACGAAGCGGAAGAAGCGCTGGTGGCCGCCGCGCAGATCAACCCGCGCCATCTTGCGCAGCTCGGCCAGTTCTACGAACGCCAGGGCAAGTGGGCCGACGCGGCCGACGTCTACGGCGAAGCCGTCAAGACGGCGCGTGGGGGAGCGAGCCGCGACCTGCACATGCGGCTGGCCGGTGCGCTCGCCAACGTCGACGGCGGCGGCGCCCGCGCGCGGGCGGTGCTCAACGAGCTCCTCAAGACCAACGCGATCGACACCCGCGCCCTCTACCTGCTGTCGAGCGTCGAACGCGCCGAAGGCGACCTGGCGGCCGCCGAGGCCGCCGCCCGGCGGATCCTTGCCACCGATCCCACCAGCGTCACCGGATTGCGCGCGCTGGTGCTCGCGTTGTTCGATCGCTTCGACTACAAGCAGGTCGTCGAGGTGGTCGCGCCCCTCGCCCGCGAACCCGCCGTCCGCGCCAAGGGCCGCGAGGCCGAGGGCGCCGCCGTGCTCGTCCAGCTCGGGATCGCGAACCAGCAGCTCGGCGACTACGACGCCGCCATCGCGGCGTTCACCTCCGCGCGGGCGCTCACGCCAGGCGACCGGGAGATCGAGGCCTACGTGATCCAGGCGCACCTGTCGGCGCGCCGCTTCGATCGCGCCGAGGCGCTCGCGCGCGAATCGCTCGCCCGCACGCCCGATCAGCCGCGCCTGGTTCGCCTGCGCGCCGTGGCGCTGGCCAAGATCGGCAAGGTCGCCGACGCCAACAAGCTCCTCGAAGACGCGGTGGCCGCGCGCCCCCACAGCCGCGACTATGTCGTCGGCCTGGCCGACCTCTATACCGAGCAGAAGCGCGCGGACGATGCGGTGCGGATGCTGGAGCAGGCGCGCAAAACCTTCGGCGACGATGAGACGATCGCGATGCGGATGGTGACGGCCTACGAGGCCGGCGGCCGCCTGGCGGAGGCGGAAAAAGAGCTCCGCCGCATGATGTCGGACGACCCGCTCAACGCCACCGCGATGAACTCGCTCGGCTACCTGCTCGCCGACCGTGGCCTGCGCCTCACCGAGGCCGTGGACCTCGCGCAGCGCGCCGTCAAGATCGAACCCGACAACCCCGCCTACCTCGACACCCTGGGGTGGGCGCTCTTCAAGCAGGGCAAGGTCGACGAGGCCGATGCGCCGCTCGCGCGTGCCGCCGGCATGCTGCGCGGCAACTCCGTGATTCAGGACCACCACGGCGACGTGCTGGCGCGGCGCGGCAAGAGCGCCGAAGCGATTGCGGCGTGGGAGCGCGCCCTGGCCGGCGACGGCGATCAGATCGATCGCGCGGCGATCGAAAAGAAGATCAAGACCGCGCGCGCCCGCCAGAAATGATCGGCCGGCGCCTGGCCCTGGCCGCGAGCGTGCTCGCGTTGTCCGCCTGCGCGGCGCGCCTGCCGCCGCGCCCGGCCGGCGCCACCACCCCCGACCCGTCCGCCATCGAGGCCTTCACGACCGCCACGCGCGCCTGCCGCGGCTTCCGGACCATGACGGCGGAGCTCGCGCTCTCGGGCCGCGCCGGCGGCGAGAAGATCGGCGGCCGCGTGCACGCCGGGCTCGAGGCCGGCGGCGCCGTGCGCCTCGAAGGGATGGCGCCGTTTGGCCCGCCGGTCTTCATCCTCGCGGGCAGGAACGAGCGCGCCACGCTGGTGTTGCCGCGCGAGCGCCGCGTGCTGCGGGACACGGCGGTCGCGGCGCTGCTCGAACGATTGACGGGCCTCGCGCTCGGCGCCGACGATCTCCGCCTGATGGTTTCCGGCTGTCTTGCCGACAATGCCGCGCCGGCCGACGGACGGCAGTGGCCCGGCGGATGGCAGGCGGTCACGCTTGGCCCGGATCGCATCGCCTACCTGCGCGCGCGGCAGGGCCGGCCGGTCGTCGTGGCTGCCGACTACGGCCCGTGGCGGATCGACTACGCCGATCACCTGAGCGGCTATCCGCGCGTCGTCCGCGTCCGCCGGTGGGAGGATGCGTCCACCGATCTCACCGCGCGCGTCGGCCAGCTCGAAGTGAATACCACGCTCGATCCGCGCGCGTTCACCGTCGACATCCCGCCCGATGCCGATCCGATGACCCTCGATGAATTACGATCGGTCGCGGCGTTGAAGGGGCAGTGATGGAATCGGTCAGCCTCCCGGCCTTCGCCAAGATCAATCTCGACCTGCGCGTGCTGGGCACGCGCCCGGACGGGTACCACGATCTGCGCACCATCTTCCAGAGCCTGGCCCTGTTCGACAAGGTCACGGTCACCACGCAACGCGGGCCGCTGGTGATCACCTGCGACGACGCGGACGTGCCGACCGACCGGCGCAACCTGGTGTGGAAGGCCGCGTCGATCCTGCATCGCGCGGTCGCGGGCCAGAGAGGCGACCCCACCGGCGTGACGATCGATCTAAGAAAGCGCATTCCCGCCGAAGCCGGGCTCGGCGGCGGGAGCGCCGACGCCGCCGTCGCGCTGATGGCCCTCAACAAGGTGTGGAAGCTCAATCTCGACCTCGGCACGCTCAGCCGGATCGGCGCGCGGCTTGGCGCCGACGTGCCCTTCTTTCTGGTGGGCGGCACGGCGCTCGGGTTGGGACGGGGCGACGATATTTACCCGCTCACTGATCTGCCGACCGTGCACGTCGTGATCCTGCGTCCCGGGTTCGGCGTCTCGACCACCGACGCCTACACTTGGTTTGATTCCGAGGGCCGCCGCGGCCGCCGCGAGCCGCCGCCAAAGGTCCCGCCCCCTGGATGGCCGGCCTGGGCCGCCACGCTCCGCAACGATCTCGAGGTGCCGGTGATCCGGCACCATCCCGCGATTGGCCGCATTCGCCAGTCGCTTGTCGACGCCGGCGCGGCGGTGGCCGCCATGTCCGGTTCGGGATCCGCGGTATTTGGCCTGTTTGAGCGGGCCGATGCCGCCAGGCGCACCGCCCGGGACCTTGCCCGCCCGGGCTGGATGGCCGTCCACACGCGCACGCTGAGCCGCCGGGAATACGCGCGCCGGCTCGCCGCCGGTGTTGCCGGGCGTCCGTAAAGTCGGATACCATAAGCGTTTGCCCCGGGGTGTTGGGGCGTGGCCAAGCGGTAAGGCGCCGGCCTTTGGAGCCGGTATTCGAAGGTTCGAATCCTTCCGCCCCAACCAGTTCTCGAACACAAGGATCATGCGACCAACCGGCTTCGGAGAATTGAAAGTCTTCTCTGGCAGCGCTCACCCGCAGCTTGCGGCTGAGATTGCCGAGTTCCTCGGGGTGGAACTCGGGCAAGCCCGCCTGCGCCGGTTTCCCGACACCGAAGTCTCGTTCCAGATCGACGAGAACATCCGCGGCACCGACGTCTTCGTGATCCAGCCCACCTGCGCGCCGGTCGATCCGCACCTGATGGAGCTGATGATCATGGTCGACGCGTTTCGCCGGTCGTCGGCGGCGCGCATTACCGCGGTCGTGCCCTACTACGGCTACGCGCGACAGGACCGCAAGGACAAGCCGCGGGTCCCGATTTCGGCCAAGCTGGTCGCCAACGTGCTGAGCGCCTCGGGCGTGAACCGCGTGCTCACGATGGATCTGCACAAGGCGCAGATCCAGGGCTTCTTCGACCTGCCGGTGGACCACCTGTTTGCCGCGCCGGTGCTGATCGACTACCTGTCGCGCCAGGCGTACGAGAACCTCACCATCGTCGCGCCCGACGCGGGCGGCGCCGAGCGCGCGCGCGCCTACGGCAAACGGCTCGACGCCGACCTGGCCGTGATCGACAAGCGGCGCAGCGACGACGGCACCGCCGAGGTGATGAACGTGATCGGCGACGTGCGCGGGCGCACCTGCGTGATTGCCGACGACATCATCGACACGGCCGGCACCATCCAGAAGGCCGCGCAGGCCCTCAAGGACAACGGCGCCGAGCGCGTGCTCGCCTGCGCCGTGCACGGCGTGCTGTCGGGCCCGGCCATCGAACGCATCGAGAAGGCGCCGATTGACAAGCTGATCATCACCAACACGATTCCGCTGACGGCGGAGCGCGCGAAATGCCAGAAGATCGTCGTGCTGTCGGTGGCCCGCCTGCTGGGCCAGGCCATCCGCAGCATCCACGAGGAGACCTCGGTCTCGTCGTTGTTCGTATGAAACGGCTTGAGGCTTGTGACTTGAGGCTTGAGACCAGCCCCAAGCCCCAAGGCCCAGGCCCTCGGTAACTCGGTAAAGGGTGTAGGCGAGGCCGAAGCCCGAAGGAAGGCAGCAATGGAATCGATTCTCGAAGCGGTCAAGCGCAACACCAAGGGCAAGAACGAAGCGCGGCGCCTGCGCGTCGCCGGCAAGATCCCGGCCATCGTCTACGGGGCGCAGAAGGCCGGCGATCAGCCGGCGCCGGAATCGGTGGCGGTCGACCCCAAGCCGTTCTTGCGCATCCTGCATTCGGCCTCGGGCCTGAACACCCTGATCACCCTCAAGGTCCAGGGCGGTACCGACTCCACCGTGCTGGTCCGCCAGGTGCAGCTCGACCCGGTGTCCAACCACCCCCTGCATGCCGATTTCTATCGCGTGAACATGGACCGCCAGATCCGCGTCACCGTTCCGGTCGTGCTTCGCGGCGAATCGCGCGGCGTCAAGCAGGACGGCGGCGTGCTCGACTTCGTGCACCGCGAGATCGAGGTTGAGACGCTGCCCGCGAACATCCCGGACTCGATCGAAGTCGACATCACCGATCTCGGTATCGGCGATGCGATCCACGTGCGCGACGTGGCGGCAAGCGCCGCGTGGCTGCCGGTGAGCGATCCCGACATGATGCTGGTCCACATCGTCACCATCAAGGTGGTCGAGGAAGTGGCGCCCGCGGCGGCCGTGGCCGGCGCGGAGGGCGCGGTGGCGGCGCCGGCGGCGGCGCCTGCGGGTGGCGCGGCGGAGCCCGAGGTCATCAAGAAGGGCAAGACCGACAAGGAAGGCGACGCCAAGGCCGACGACAAGAAGAAGTAATGAAGCTTGTGGTCGGGCTCGGCAATCCCGGGTCCGAGTATCGCGACACCCGGCACAACATGGGCTTCCTGGTGATCGACGAGCTGACGCGCCGGTGGCACGTGGCCGACACGTGGCGCGAGAAGTTCGAGGCGCTGCAGATCAAGACCACGGTCGGCGGCGAGCCGGTGATCGTGGCCAAGCCGCTGACGTTCATGAACCTCAGCGGGCAGGCGGTGGCGGGCCTGGCGGGCTTCTACAAGATCGACCCGCCGGACGTGTTCGTGGTGACCGACGATGTGGCGTTGCCGCTCGGGCGGTTGCGGGCGCGGCGCGAGGGCGGCGCCGGCGGGCACAACGGGTTGAAGTCGGTGATCGAGCACCTCGGGACGCAGGCGTTTCCGCGCATGCGGGTCGGGGTGGGGCGCGGCGACGAGGGCCGCGACTTGGCGGACCATGTGCTCGGCCGGTTCGAGGCCGGCGAGCGCGACACGGTTTCGGCGGCGGTGCTGCGGGCCGCCGATGCCACGGAGATGTTTCTCTCCGAGGGCATCGAACGCGCGATGAACGCGTTCAACGCAGCGGAAAAGCAAGACCCGGATCCTGCGGAGTAAGGGCAGGCCGGTTCTCCTTGCCACGAGTGTGGCCTCGCTGACCGTGAGCGCATGCGGTGCTTGCACCGCCGAAGCGCGAAGCGCGAAGGCGTGTCCACAAGGAGACAGTGCATGAGCAAGCGTACGTACGAACTGATCTACGTCCTGAAGCCGGACGCGCCCGAGACGGAGGTCGCCGACATGCACAAGCAGGTCGCCGACATCGTCGAACGCCTGGGCGGCGCCATCGACAAGACCGATACCTGGGGCCGGCGCAAGCTGGCCTACGAGATCGGCCATCACAAGGAAGGCTTCTACGTCCTCGAAGTGATCACGGGCTCGGGCGAGCTGATGAAGGAAATCGATCGCCGGCTCAAGGTCACGGAAGGGCTGCTGCGCCACCTGATCGTGCGCGTCGACGAAAGCACGATCAAGGCCGAGCGCATGCGCACCAAGCGGATCGACGAGTCGCGTCGCCGCCGTGTGGCCCGGGGCCTGCCGCCCGATCGCCAGCCCGGTGAGGGACCGCAGGGTGAAGACAGCGATGATTCTGGCGACCTGATGTTCGACGGCGCCGAGACGGAGGTTTAGTCATGGCATTTGGTGGACCCAAGAGGGGCGGCCCCGGCGGCGCCCGCGGCAAGGCCGGCGACAAGGACAAGGACAAGGCCGGCCAGCGGCGTGGCGGCGGCTTCTTCCGTCGGCGCAAAGTCTGCAAGTTCTGCGCCGACAAGATCGACGACATCAACTACAAGGACGTCAAGCTGCTGAGCGGCTTCGTGCCGGAGCGCGGCAAGGTGCTGCCGCGGCGCATTTCCGGCACCTGCGCCAAGCACCAGCGCGGTCTGCGCGTCGCGATCGTGCGCGCGCGCCAGCTGGCGCTGTTGCCGTACGCGGCCGACTAAAGGGGCGAGCGACATGGAAGTCATTCTTCGAGATCACGTGGATCACGTGGGCAATCGCGGCGATGTGGTGAAGGTCGCCGACGGCTATGCCCGCAACTACCTCCTGCCGCGCAACCTGGCGCTGCCGGCGACCGAGGCCAACAAGAAGTGGATCGTGCGCGAGCGGAAGATCGCCGAGGCGCGCGAGGGCGAGGAGCGCGGCGCCGCCGAGGCGCTGGCCGATCGGCTGGTCGCGCTCGACCTGACGATTGCCCGCAAGGTGGGCGACAACGACACGCTCTACGGGTCGGTGACCAACGCCGACATCGCCGAGCTGCTCAAGGCGAAGGGCTTTGACGTCGATCGCCGCAAGATCCTGCTCCCGGATCCGCTGCGCGCGCTCGGCGAGTCGCATGTACCGGTGAAGCTGCATCGCGACGTCACCGCACAGTTGAAGATCGTCATCGTCAAGGAATAGCGAAGGATTGTGGGGACACACCTTTAGGTTTGTCCGCTCTCCGTCATGGCCGAGATTGCGGCTCCAGCATCGCAGCGCACGCTGCCTCATAACCTCGAGGCGGAGCGCTCGGTGCTGGGCGCCATCCTGATCGACAACGACGTGTTCAACGTCGCGGCCGCCACCATCACGCCGGCGTCGTTCTTCCGCGATGCGCACCGCCGCATCTTCGAGCAGATGGTGGCGCTCTCGGAGCGCAGCCAGCCGATCGATTTGGTCACGTTGAAAGAGGAGCTCGAGCGGTCGGGCGACCTCGACGAGGTGGGCGGGCCCGCTTACATTGCGTCGCTCGTCGACGGCGTGCCGCGGTCGACCAACGTCGAGTACTACGCGCAGATCGTCAAGGAAAAGGCGACACTGCGCCACCTGATCTTTTCCGCCAACAAGATCCTGGGCAGCGCCTACGAGGCCGACCAGGAAGCCGACCTGATCCTGGACGAGGCCGAAGCCTCGATCTTCGCCGTCGCCGAGGATCGCGTCAAGTCGGGCTTCATCCCGATGCGCGACCTGGTGAAGGAGAGCTTCCCGAAGATCGAGAAGCTGTTCGAGCACAAGACCTTCGTCACCGGCGTGCCGACCGGCTTCGACGAAATCGATCGCAAGACGCGCGGCCTGCAGGCCGGCGACCTGGTGATCGTCGCGGCGCGGCCGTCGATGGGCAAGACCAGCCTGGTCCTGAACATCTGCCAGCACGTGGCGACGCACGGCGGCGTCGCCGGCTTCTTCAGCCTCGAGATGTCGAAGGAGTCGCTGTTCATGCGCATGCTCGCGTCGGAAGCGAAGATCGACACCTACCGGCTGTTGAGCGGCCAGATCGGACAGAAGGAATACGGGCAGATCACGCACGCGCTCGAGACGCTGAGCGAGGCGCAGCTGTTCGTGGACGACACCGCCGGCATCGGCGCGCTCGAGATGCGCGCCAAGGCGCGCCGGCTCAAGGCCGAGCACGGCCTCAGCCTGCTGGCGATCGACTACATCCAGCTGATGACGGGCCGCGGCCGCTACGAGAACCGTACGCTCGAGCTGGCCTCGATCTCGCGATCGCTCAAGGGCCTGGCCAAGGAGCTGGCCGTGCCGATCGTCGTGCTGTCGCAGCTGTCGCGCGCGCCCGAAGCGCGATCCGACAAGCGCCCCATGCTCTCGGACCTGCGCGAATCGGGCGCCCTCGAACAGGACGCCGATGTCGTCGCGTTGATCTTCCGCGAGGACATGTACAAGACGGACGAGCAACCCTCCGACTCGGATGGCGTCGCCGAGATCATCATCGCCAAGCAGCGCAACGGCCCGACGGGCACGGTGAGGCTGGCGTTCATCCGCGAGCAGACGCGCTTCGGCAACCTCGCCGCCGGGGGCTATTCGCCGGACTAATCAGGCTTGAGGCTTGAGACTTGGGGCTTGAGACCCCTCAAGCCCACTCTGTTCTAAACTTCGAAAGTGATCCGTTGCACTGCCGCGCGCGTCGACCTCCGGGCCCTCGAAGCCAACTTTCGCGCCGTCGCGTCGTACCTCGAACGCGAGGCCCGGCTCAATCGCGGCGCCGGGCGCGGCCCCGTCCTGCCGCCCGGCATCATCGCCGTCGTCAAGGCCAATGCCTACGGCCACGGCGCCCGGCGTGTCGCGCAGGCGCTGGAGGCCGCCGGCGCCATCATGCTCGCCGTCGCCGACATCGAGGAAGGCGTCGACCTGCGCGCCTCCGGGGTCCGCGCCCCGATCCTCGTGTTCGGCGCGTTGAGCGTGAGCGATCTGGACGGTGTCTTCGACCACACGCTCACCCCGACCATTTCCAGTCCTGCTTCCGGCGCGGCGCTACAGGCCGCGGCCGAGGCCCGGCGCACCTCGCTGCATTACCACCTCAAGATCGATACTGGCATGAACCGGCTGGGATTCCGCCACGACAACCTGCGCCGGACGCTGCCGCCGCTGTTGGCGAGCGCCAACCTCGTGCTCGACGCCGTCCATACGCATTTCGGCACCGCCGACGAGCCCGGCCACGCGCTGTTTGCCGGGCAGCGCGATCGTTTCGAGCAGGCGTGCGGCGTCATCGACGAGCTGGGCGCCGACCCGTGCCTGCGCCACGCGGCGAATTCCGCCGCGCTCCTGCGCGATTCGCGCGTCTGGTACGACTTCGTCCGTCCGGGCCTGTTGCTCTACGGCCTGGTGCCGCCGCCGCTCGGATCGACCGTGCCGCTCCAGCCCGTGATGTCACTGACCAGCCGGGTCGTGGCGGTGAAGGGCGTGCGAACGGGCGAGTGCGTGGGCTACGGCGGCCGCTTCTGCGCCGAGCGCGCCACGACCGTTGCCGTGATTCCCGCGGGCTACGCCGACGGCCTCGATCGCCGGCTCGAGGGACGCGGCTTTGTCCTGATCCGGGGCCGGCGCGCGCCGATCGTCGGCGGCGTCAGCATGGACATGCTCACGGCCGACGTGACCGACATCGATGCGGTGGGGCCCGGCGACGAAGTGGTGTTGCTCGGGTCGCAGGGGAGCGAGCCGCAGCAGACGATCGACGCCCGGGAGATGGCGGCCTGGATCGGCACGATCCCGTATGAAGTGTTGTGTCGCCTGGGGTCGCGCGTCGAGCGCAAGTACGACTAATGCATCAACCGAAACACAGAACCACAGAAACACAGAACCAGACATTCTCAATCGCCGGCGACGATGAGAGAATGAAGACTTCGTGTTCTTCGTGGCCTTCGTGGTTGCGTTGTGATCGAGTTGTTCCGTGTTTCCGTGTTTCTGTGTTTCCGTGTGATGCATTCAAGATGAAACAGCCCAAGCCCGTCTTCGTCTGCCAGGAGTGCGGCACGCAGCAGCCCAAGTGGCAGGGCAAGTGCCACGACTGCGGCGCGTTCAATTCGTTCGTCGAGGAATTGGCGGTCGATCCGGGCGCGGGACCGACCTCGCACCGCTATTCCCTCGCCGGCGTCGTGCCTCAAGGTGCCGTCAAGTACGCCGACATCGAAGCGTCCAAGGCCGACCGCATCTCGACCGGCATCAACGAATTCGATCGGGTCCTCGGCGGCGGCATCGTGCCCGGTTCGCTGATCCTGCTCGGTGGCGAGCCCGGCATCGGCAAGTCGACGCTGCTGCTCCAGGCCGCCGCGAACTTCGCCAACGCGGTCGGCCCCGTGCTCTACGCGTCGGGCGAGGAATCCGAGCATCAGATCAAGGCGCGGGGCGACCGCCTCGGCGTCGGCGACGCGCCGCTCTACCTGCTCGCCGAGACCTGCATCGAACGCATCCTCGAAGAAGTCGGGCGCGTCAGGCCGGCGCTCATCATCGTCGATTCAGTGCAGACGGTGTTCTCCCTCAAGTTCCAGTCCGCGCCCGGCAGCATCGGGCAGGTCCGCGAAGCGGCCACCCAGTTCCTCTTCACCGCCAAGGGCCACAACATTCCGACGTTCCTGGTAGGCCACGTCACCAAGGACGGCAGCATCGCCGGCCCCAAGGCCCTCGAGCACGTGGTCGACACCGTCCTGTATTTCGAGGGCGAACGGCATCATTCCCATCGCGTCGTCCGCGCGGTGAAGAACCGTTTTGGCGCCGTGAGCGAGCTCGGCGTGTTCGAGATGACCGGCGCCGGCCTGCGGCCCGTGCCCAATCCGTCGGCCCTCTTCCTCGCGGAGCGGCCGGCCGCCACGCCGGGGTCCGCCGTGTTGTGCTGCCTCGAGGGGTCGCGCCCGCTGCTCGTCGAGGTGCAGGCCCTCGTGAGCACCAGCAGCTACGGCACCTCGCGGCGCATGGCCGTCGGCATCGACCAGAACCGCCTGTCGTTGCTGCTCGCGGTGCTCGAGAAACGCGCCGGCCTCCACCTGGTCACCGACGATGTGTTCGTGAACATCGCGGGCGGCATGAGCATCGACGAGCCGGCCGTGGACCTGGCCCTCGTGGCGGCGGTGGCGTCGAGCCTGCGCAATCGTCCGATCACGCCGGGCACGGCGGTCTTCGGCGAGGTCGGGCTCGGCGGCGAGATCCGCGGCGTCGCCCAGGCCAACCTGCGGATTCGCGAGGCCGAGCAGATGGGGTTCACCCGCATCGTCCTGCCGGCGTCCAACGTGGAATCCGAGATGGCCGAACCTCGAGGTTCGGCCCCACAGAATGCAGAAGCGGGCAAGGCGGAGCTGGTCGGCGTCCGTTCGGTGGGCGAGGCGCTCGACATGCTCCTCGCTTGACCTGCCCGCCCCCCCGGTTCTAAGGTTGCCGGATACTTCCCTGCGGCTGTTTCGCGGGGCCTTTCATATATGGCCTGGTTCATACTCGCGCGGCTCGCGTTTGTCGGGGCGGTCGCCTATTCAGCGTACGAGTTGCGGCCGATCGATCCCGATCCCCTGATCAACCTGGCGTTTGGTCTGGCGCTGGCCGTCGTGTCAGTCGGCTTCGAATGGACGCTGCGGCATACCGCGGTGACCCACATGCTCGGCGCCGTGCTCGGGGGCGCCATTGGCCTGCTGCTGGCCAAGGGGATTGGCGCGGCCCTGTTCTGGGTCGACCCGGGCGATCAGCGGGTCGCGTTCCTCCACAGCTTTGTGCTGCTGTTGTTCCCGTACCTGGGCCTCGTGATCGGCGGGCGCAAGGGCGAGTGGCTCGAGCCCGCCCGCCTGGTGACGCTGTTCCGCGCGGCGGGCCCCGAGCGCCACTACAAGATCCTGGACACCTCGGTGATCATCGACGGCCGCATCGCCGACCTCTGCGACACCGGCTTCATCGACGGCACGCTGGTGATTCCGCAGTTCGTGCTCAAGGAGCTGCAGCTGGTGGCCGATTCCGCCGATTCGATGAAGCGCAATCGCGGCCGGCGCGGCCTCGACATCCTCCAGAAGATCCAGAAGATGACCGGCATCGAGGTCGTGATCTCCGACGTCGACTTTCCCGAGGTCCGGGAAGTCGACCTGAAGCTGATCGAGCTGGCCCGCACGCTGTCGGGGAAGATCGTCACCAACGACTTCAACCTCAACAAGGTCGCCCAGTTGCGCGGCGTCGACGTGCTGAACATCAACGAGCTGGCCAACGCCCTCAAGCCGGTGGTGTTGCCCGGCGAGATCATGAAGGTCTTCATCCTGAAGGAAGGCAAGGAATACAACCAGGGCGTGGCCTACCTCGACGACGGCACCATGGTGGTGGTCGACAACGCCCGCAAGATGATCAGCAAGACCATCGACATCGTCGTCACCAGCGTGCTGCAGACGACGGCGGGGAAGATGATCTTCGGCCGCTACCTCGAGCCCGGCGGATCGCAGGCGGCCGCGACCCGTCCCGCGTCGTCGGCCGCCGTGACGCCGCCATCGCCGATTGTGGCGAAAGATCGCTAGTTGTCCGTTCACTGGTTCCGCACGGTCTTCTGGCTGATCCCGACGATCGCCGTCTACACGATCGTCCTGGGCATCGCCTCGATCACCTCCAGCGTCTTCGACCGGCGCGGATACTTCGCGCACGGCTGCGCGCGCGCGTGGTCGTGGCTGATTCTGGCCACCACCGGGGTTGAGGTGGCCGTCGAGGGACTCGACCGCGTCGTGCCCGGCAAGACCTACGTGTTCGTGGCCAACCACCAGAGCATCTACGACATTCCGGTGCTGTTCTGGTCGATCCCGTTCCAGCTCCGCATCATCGCGAAGGAATCGCTGGGCCGGTTCCCGATGCTCGGTCCTCACCTGAAGCGGACGGGGCACATGCTTGTGGATCGGCGCCGCCCCGATCGCTCCGGCATCTTCGGCTGGGCCAGCCGGCTGACGTCGGACGGCCTGTCGTTGATCGTGTTTCCCGAGGGGACGCGCAGCCCGACCGGCTTGATGGGCAAGTTCAAGGGCGGCAGCATCATGCTGGCGATGCAGGCGGGTCTGCCGCTCGTGCCGATCTCGGTGGTTGGCAGCCGTCACGTGATGAAGAAGGGCGAGCTGACGACGAGGCCCGGGCGCGTGAGGTTGATCGTGCACGACCCGATCGAGACGGTGGCCGACGCGGAGCCGTCGACCGGCGACGTGCGCGCGCTCGCCGATCGCGTCCGCGCCGTGATTCAACCGCCGGTGGAGGCCGAGGCGAGCCGTGGATAACGCAGCAGGTGGGAACAAACCTTCAGGTTTGTCCGCTTCAGCGTTCGCGCTGGCGCCGGCGCTTGCCGCCATCGTCAAGCCGGCGGTCATCTGGTGGAGCGGCGCCACGGTCGTGACCCACGAGCAGCGACTGGATCCGCTGCTGGCGGAAGCCGAAGCCAGGGTGCGGGTCTCGCCGCCGCCCGAGTCCGCGGCTGTGCGGACCATGTACAAGCGCGTCGGGATCGATCCGACCAAGACGCGGCCGTCGAACGAGGCGCTGCTGCGCCGCGTGCGCAAGGGCGACACCATCCCGCGGATCAACTCGCTCGTCGACATCGTGAACTGGTGCTCCCTCGAGTTCCAGCTGCCGTACGGGCTCTACGACCTGTCGAAGATCTCCGGCCCGGTAACCATGCGGCTGGGCACGGAGGGGGAGTCGTACCCGGGCATCCGCAAGGACGAGGTGAACGTCGCCGGCCGCATCACCGTCGTCGACGGCATCGGCCCCTTCGGCAATCCCACCTCAGACTCCGCGCGGACGATGGTCACGCCGGCGACGACCGAGGCACTGGTGATCGTCTACGCCCCCGCGGAGATCATCCGGATGCAGGTCGCGCGCGTGATCGACGTGACGGCCGGCCGGATC
>MELE01000093.1:22169-22546 GCA_001768615.1 Acidobacteria bacterium RIFCSPLOWO2_12_FULL_67_14b
GGATTACCGGCGGCCACGAAACCGCGCGACTGCTGTCCTAAATGCAGCCGCCGATTACGCCGATGACGCAGATGCGAGTTCTCTCGCGCCGGCTTTCGACAAGTGACAGCGAGAGCCGGCGACCCGCGGCGCTCCGCGCCGCGAGCGAACTGGCATCTTCTGGTGTTGCGCGGTGGCGGGGCAAGGCCAGAATCGGCGTCTAATCTGCGTCTAATCTGCGGCGCATTTCATCCGCGTCATCTGCGGCCCTGGTTTGAAGTATTTGTTTGCGGCTTCAACTTACGGCTGAAGAAATCTGCGGCCGCCTTGTAGCCGCGCACCCAGTTCTCGTGGCGCAGGAAGTCGTGCACTTCGTCCGGGAACACCAATTGCTCGAC
>MELE01000093.1:22569-38093 GCA_001768615.1 Acidobacteria bacterium RIFCSPLOWO2_12_FULL_67_14b
CGTCCGGGAACACCAATTGCTCGACCTCGACGCCGCGCTGGCGCAGCGCCACAATCAGATTGATCGACTCGATGAACGACACGTTGCGGTCGTCGTCGCCGTGGATCAGCAGGACCGGCGACTTCCAGGTATCGACGCTCGCCATCGGCGACGCCGCGAAGGCGCGGCGGGAGAAGTCCGGGTTGTCGAGCACGTTGTAGTCGGGGACAAACGTGCGGATACCCTGGTTCCAGTCGTGCACGCCGTGGAAATCCACGCCCGCGGCGAACAGGTCCGACGCGCGCGACAGGCCCATCGCGGTGAGGTAGCCGCCGTAGGAGCCGCCCCATAATCCGATGCGCGCCGGATCGACGTCCGGCCGGCCTTTCATGTACAGCCCCGCGCCCATCACGTCGTTGAACTCCGAGCCGCCGGTCGCGCCGTAGTTGAGCGCTTCGCGGAACTCGAGGCCGTAGCCGATGCCGCTACGGTAGTTGACCGCCAGCACCACGTAGCCCTGGCTGGCGAGCCACTGGTTCATCGCATAGGCGTTCCGGTAGTAGTAGTTGTAGTGCCAGCCGAGCAGCATCTGCCGGCGCGATCCGCCGTGGAAGAAGATCAGGCCGGGGCGTTGGTCGCCCGCCTTCAGGTCCGGCGGCAGGAACAGCTGCGCGTGGATCGGCATGCCGTCGGTGGCCGTCACCATCACCGGCTGCGGCCGCACCAGCGCCGCGGCGTTGAATCCGGGCGGCAGCATGCTGTCGAGCAGCGAGTGGGCGTTGCCGTCAGGCCAGACGACCATGACGTGCGGCGGCAGCTGCGCGTCGGCGTGCAACATCGCGATGCTGCCGTCGCTCGTCACCGAGGGCTGCCATTCGCTGCCGATCGACTTGACCGCGTTCCGTACGGGCTTGCTCGAGCCGTCGACGGGCACCGTCCAGACGTGGCGCCTGTCGATGTCGTCCTGGTTCGAGTTGTAGATCATCCGCGATCGATCGGGCGTGATGTTCACGTACTCGACTTCGAACGTCCCAGGGGTGAGCAGCGTCGCCGCGCCGCCGGCCACCGGCACGGAGTAGAGGTGAAGCCACCCGTCTTTCTCCCAGGGGAACACCAGGCGATCGCCGGCGGCCCACTGGAGCTGGCTGTCGGCGACGACGCCCTGGAAGGCGCTGCCGTCGCCCTTGTCGGCCTTCCACACCTGACGGCCCTGGCCCGTTTTCACGTCGGCGACGCGCAGCGACCACGGCTCGTCGACCGCGCGCCGCGGCGAGAACATCGGCGGGCGTGGCGCGGCGCCCTGGCGGATCCAGGCGATGTGCGAGCCGTCCGGCGACCACACCGCGGTGCCGTCGCGATCCAGCGAGGGATCGATGAAGCGCAGCTCGCGCGACGCGAGCGTGAACACGCCGATGTAGCTGTGCGTACCGCGTCCGCTGGTGAACGCGAGCCTGGTGCCGTCGGGCGACCACGCCAGGCCCGACGCGTTTCCGCGGGCATTCACGAGACGCACCGGGGCGTCCGCGCTCGTAAGATCGGCGCTCCAAATCTGGCCGCGCGACACCCACGCCACGCGCTGGCCGCGCGGTGATGGTGCAGGACCGCTGCCGGGGCCGAGCCGTCTCGGCGTCCCGCCTTCGACCGCCACGGCGAACACCGCCTGCTCGGTTCCATCCTGCAGCTGCGCCGGATTCGGTGACTCGCCCTGCCGGTTCGCGCCATCGCCGCGCACGTAGACCAGCGTCCTGGCGTCGCTGGTCCAACCGAGCTCCGTGATCCACAGTCCGTTGTCGCCCGTGTAGCTGGTGACGGCGCGCCACTTGTGATCGGGCCGCCCGCCGGTGGCTGCACTGCCGGGCGCCGGATCTGCGACGAGCACGTTGTGCACGCCGCTCTGGCTGGACACCCACGCGACGCGGCCCGCAGTCGGCGCCGCCACCAGATCGGTGGGGAAGGGCGTGGCCATCAACGTGTCGATCGTGACGGCGCCAGGCGGTTGCGCCGACGCGACCCACATCGATAGCAGGACCAGGGCAGCGAGTTGAAAGGTGCGAAGGCTGGTTTTCATATGCGGGGCTCCCGACAAGCATTGCCATCCCGACCAGTGGTGCCTCCCGACAAGAATCGCCTCCCGTCAGGTTCGAGGAGATGTTAGCAGGAGTACAATCCTCGTTTCGCCCATGCGCGTAGCAGCCATCATCGCGGCCGGAGGACGGGGAGCCCGGCTCGGCGCCGATCGTCCCAAGCAATTTCTCGAGATTGGCGGCCGATCCATCCTCGAGCTGAGCCTGCAGGCGATCGCCGGCAGCGACCTGATCGACGAGATCGTCGTGGCGGTGCCTGAGGATCATCTCGCAGCGACGGCGGCGGCGCTCGCGAAGCAGTCGCCCAAGCCGCTCACGTTCGTCGCGGGCGGGCGGCGCCGCCAAGACTCGGTCGCCCACGCGTTTGCCCGGACCTCGCCTGGCGCCGGCATGATCGTGATTCACGATGCCGCGCGCCCGTTCGTCACCCAGGCGGTGATCGCACGCACCATCGCCGCCGCCGAGGTGCACGGCGCCGCCATCGCCGCCATTCCGGTCAGGGACACCGTGAAGCAGGTGGGCGACGCCATCGGTGGCTCGCGGCCGATCCGCACCACCATCGCCCGCGACACCGTGTTCCTGGCGCAGACGCCGCAGGCATTTCAGCGCCATGTGCTGGCGCGCGCGCTCGAATCCGGGAACAACATGGATGCGACCGACGAAGCGATGCTGGTCGAGCGTCTCGGCCTGCCGGTCCACGTGGTCGAGGGCGACACCAGGAACATCAAGGTGACCACGCCCGAGGATTTGATCGAGGCGCAGGACCGCGCGGTGGGCCGCGGCCCCGGCCTCATCCGGGTCGGCACCGGCTACGATTTGCACTGTCTGGCGTCCGGCCGGCCGCTGATCCTGGCCGGCGTTCACATTCCGTTCGAGCTCGGGCTCGCCGGCCATTCGGATGCGGACATCGTCTGCCACGCCGTGACCGACGCCATCCTCGGCGCGGCAGCGGCGGGGGATATCGGCCGGTTGTTTCCCGACACGGATCCGACGTGGCAGGGCGCCGACAGCATTGCGCTGCTGAAGGGCGCGATGGCCCGGATCACATCGCTCGGCTACCGCGTCTCGAATGTGGATGTCACCGTGATTGCGCAGAGGCCGAAGCTGCTGCCCCACATCGAGGCGATGCGCGCCAACCTGGCCGCCGCGCTGCAGGTCGAGGTGCAGGCGACAAGCGTCAAGGGCAAGACCAACGAAGGCGTCGACAGCATGGGCCGCGGCGAATCGATGGCCTGCCACGCGGTAGCGCTGCTGGAGAGATATTGATGTCGTCGGATCCCGGAGCCCGGATCCCGGAGCCCGCCAGTTGTCGATGAGAGTCCGCTTCGCTCCGTCTCCGACCGGACATTTGCACGTCGGCAACGCGCGCACCGCGTTGTTCAACTGGCTGCTCGCCCGCGGCCAGAACGGCACCTACATTCTCCGCATCGAAGACACCGACGCCGAGCGTTCGACCCGGCAGTCGGAGCAGGCGATCCTGGACGACCTGCGCTGGATGGGCCTGCAGTGGGACGAAGGCGTCGAGGCCGGCGGCGATCATGGGCCCTACCGTCAGACCGAGCGGTTTCCGATCTACGCCGACCATACCCATCGGCTGCTCCAGAACGGCAAGGGCTACTATTGCTTCTGCTCGGCGGAAACGCTCGAGGCGCAGCGGAAGGCGCAGCTCGCGGCATCGCTGCCGCCGAAGTACGCGGGCACGTGCCGCAACATCCCTGCGGCCGAAGCCGCGCGCCGGCGATCGGCGGGCGAGCCCGCCGTCGTGCGCTTGCGGGTGCCCGAGAACCGCGAGGTCACGTTTCACGACGTCGTCCGTGGTCCGGTGACGTTCCACACCGACGTCATCGGCGATCCGGTGCTGGTGCGGTCGGATGGCTTCCCGGCCTACAACTTCGCCGTGGTGATCGACGATGCGTTGATGGCGATCACGCATGTGATCCGCGGCGAGGACCACATTTCGAATACGCCGCGGCAGATCCTGCTCTACGAAGCGTTCGGCTGGACCCCGCCGGCGTTCGCGCACTTGTCGCTGGTGATGGGTCCCGACCACGCGCCGCTGTCGAAGCGTCACGGCGCCACGTCGGTGCGCGAGTTTCGCGACAAGGGCTACCTGCCCGAGGCGCTGGTGAACTACCTGGCGCTGATCGGATGGTCGCCGGGCCAGAACGACGAGTTGCTGCCTGCCGCTGAACTGGCGCGCCGCTTCCGGCTCGAGAACGTCGCGCACAGCGCCGGCGTGTTCGATGAGGACAAGCTGGCGTGGGCCAATCGCCACTACCTGAGACTCTGCGCGCCGGATCGTCTGGCCGCTCTGGCCCAGCCGTTCTTGCGCGAGCGCGGCCAGATCGTCGGTGACCTGTCGGCCGGCGCCGGCGCGTGGCTCGAAGCGGTGCTGCCGGGGCTGGCCGCGTCGATCGATCGATTGCCGCAACTGGCGGACCGGCTGGAAGCCGTATTCCGCAGGCCGGCCGCTCCGCTTGAAAAGGAACCAGGATTGCCTGAGGTTGCCGTCGCGCTGGCGGACGAGCTTGGAAGTGGGTCTCGGCTCGTGAACAAAGACCTGTTCCGGGCGGTTGCGGCCCGCGTCAAGGACCGAACCGGATTGAAAGGGAAGAACCTGTTTCATCCGATTCGCGTGATCTTGACCGGGGCGAACGAAGGCCCGGAACTGGACTTGATCGTCCCTGCCATCGAGCGCGCGGCCGAGCTTCCGCGTGATTGCGGCCTCGCTGAGGTGTTCGGTTGTCGAGAACGGGCCCAGTGGGTTGCGAGGACCTTGGCGGCTTGAGCTCCCAAGCCCTCAAGCCCCAAGCCCACAAGACCTCCTGTAAGATTCGCCCGGGAGGATGGTGATGACGCGTTCTGTCTTGCTCGCAGCCTTGGTTGGCGTGTCCCTCGCCGCCGCTCAAGGCCCCCGGAAACCCGCGACGCCGGCGCCGGTGTCGATCGACGTCACCGTCCGCGAGGGCACCTCGATGTCGGTGGCGATCTCGCCGGATCGCCAGACGCTCGCGACCGACATGCAGGGCAGCATCTGGACCCTGCCCGCGTCGGGCGGCGCCATGAAGCGGATCACCGACGTCTTCAACGACGCGCGGCAGCCGATGTGGTCGCCCGACGGCCGCACCATCGCCTTCTTCGCGTACCGCGACGGCGGCTACGACCTGTGGGCGGTGAATCCCGACGGGTCGAACCAGCGGCAGCTGACCTGGGGCACGTTCGACGATCGCGAGCCGACCTTCTCGCACGACGGCACGCGCATCGCCTTCTCGTCGGATCGCGGCAACCCGCTCGGCAGCGACTACAACATCTTCGTGCTCGACACGCGCTCGGGCGCCATCACCCAGGTCACCAAGGGCGCGGCCGAGGACTTCATGCCGTCCTGGTCGCCCGACGACACCGAGATCGCCTTCGCCTCGTCGCGCGATAACTACGAGGGCCTGTGGGCGATCAACCTCGCCGGCGGCGCCGAGCGCAAGCTCCGCACCGTCACCGGTGGCCGCGTCGACGCGCCGTCGTGGGGCCCCGGCGGCCAGCTGCTGTATCACGTCACCGCCGGCGGCCGGACCCGCTTCGAGATCGACGGCAAGGCGGTGACCGGCAGCGAGAACGTGTTCGCGTTCCGCGCCTCGTGGGCCTCGCCGTCGGAGTTCGTCTACGTCTCGGACGGCAGGATCCGCCGGCGCTCGGTCGCCGGGCTGCCGATGACGACGATCGAGTTCACCGCGACCATGCCGGTGACGCGCCCTCAGTACACGAGGCGCGTGCGTGACTTCACGTCGGCCACCCCACGGCCGGCGCTCGGCATCGTCCACCCGGTGATTTCTCCCGACGGCACGCAGGTCGCGTTTGCCGCGGTCGGCGACATCTACGTGATGCCCATCGGCGGCGGCGCCGTGAACATCACGAAAGACGCCGCGCTCGACACCGATCCGTCGTGGTCGCCCGACGGCTCGTCGCTGGTGTATTCGTCCGACAAGGACGGCGGCTTCCTGCAGCTCTGGATCCGCGACATGACGAGCGGGCAGAGCCGCAGGGTCACCAACCTGAACACGCAGCCGCAAGGCGCGGCGTTCTCGCCCGATGGCAAGCGGATCGTCTTCTTCAACGTCGACGGCATGTGGCGCGTCGCCGAGATGTCGATCCTCGACGTCGACAGCGGGCGCGTGACCAAGATCCACGACTCGCTGCCGCAGCCCGGCGCGCCGGCATGGTCGCCCGACGGCAAGCGCATCGCGCTGGCCGGCATCGCGCCGATGACCGTCCGGTTCCGCGAGGGCACCAACCAGGTGCAGACGATCTCGGCCGCGGGCGGCGATGTGAAGTGGTACGCGCCGATCCCGATGTTATCGATCGACTCGCGCGGCGGCGGCGGGCCCGCCTGGTCGCCCGACGGCGCCAGGATGGCCGCCATCTACGAGGGCGTGCTCGCGGTGTGGCCGGTGTCGCCGGCCGGTGAGCCGTTGGGCCCACCGCGCCGTGTCACGTCCGAGAGCGCCCACTCGCCGAGCTGGCAGGGCGACTCGCAGCACATCCTCTACCAGTCCCTCGATCAACTGCGCATCGTCGACATCCTGACCGGCGAGACCAAGACCGTGCCGATGGACCTGAAGTGGACGCCGGCGATTCCGAAGACGCGCCTCGTCGTGCACGCGGGACGGCTGATCGACATGAAGAGCCCCGCCGCGCGCACGAACGTGGACATCACGATTGTGGCCAACAGGATCGTCGCCGTCGGCCCGCATGCGGCCGCCAACCACGCCGGCGGCCAGGTCGTCGACGCGTCGAACCTCACGGTGATGCCGGGCCTCACGGAATTCCACTCGCACCTGCAGAAGGACTACGGGGAAGCGCAAGGCCGCGCGTGGCTGGCCTTCGGGGTCACGACCGTGCGCAGCCCGGGCAATACGCCCTACGAGGCCGTCGAGGATCGCGAGGCCAACGAGGCCGGCGTCCGCCCGGGCCCGCGCGTGTACGGCACCGGCTACCTGATGGAGTGGAACCGCGTCTACTACAAGATGGGCATCGCCATCTCCAACGTCGCACAGTTCGAGATGGAACTGCAGCGCGCCAAGGTGTTGCAGCACGACCTGATCAAGAGCTACGTGCGCCTGCCCGACCTGCAGCAGAAACGCATGGTGGAGTTTGCGCACAGCATCGGCGTGCCGGTGGCGACGCACGAGATCTTCCCGGCGGCGATGGTGGGCGTCGACAACACCGAGCACACGGCGGCCACCAGCCGCCGCGGCTATTACCCGAAAATGGCGACCCTGCAGACCGCCTATGAGGATGTGGTGCAGTTGTTCGGCCAGAGCCAGCGCATCTTCTGCCCGATGATCTCGGGCGCGGGGTCGCGCCGGCTCTTCGAAGCCGATCCGGCCCTGAAGACCGATCCCCGCTTCACGCTCTATCCCCAGTGGATTCAGCGACAGGTCGCGGCGCAACCGGCCTCCGGCGCCCCGGGCGGCGGCGGCGATCCCGCCGGCGGCGCCGGCAGGATGGTGATGGACATCATGAAGGCCGGCGGCCTCGTCGTGGCCGGCACCGACACGCCGAACGCCGTGAACCTGCACGGCGAGCTGATGGCCTACACGATGGCGGGCATGTCGACGTTCGATGCGCTGAAGGCGGCCACCGTCAATCCCGCCAAGGCGCTGGGCGTGGGCACCGGCACCATCGAACCCGGCAAGCTGGCCGACATCATCATGGTGGACGGCGACCCGCTCGCCAACATCGCCCACACGAAGAACGTGAAGCGCGTGATCGCCAACGGCCGGCTCTACGAGGTCGAGCAGCTGGTCTCGCCGAAGCGTTAGGAAGGCACAAGGCAGAAGGCACAAGGCAGAAGGCACAAGGCAGAAGTTTCGCCCTTGCTTTTTGCCTTGTGCCTTCTGCATTCTGCCTTGTTCATGCTGATTTACGGCATCAACCCGGTCGCGGAGGCAATCAAAGCCGGCCGCGTGAGGGAGATCCGCGTCGCCGAACGCGCGGACGAACGGCTCCAGCGCCTGCTCGACGAGGCCGCGCATCGCGGTGTGCGGGTACGCCGCGTGTCGCGGGACGTCCTCGATTCGGAATCCCGGCGCGGGGCGCACCAGGGCGTGGTCGCCGACGTCGAACGGCCCGCCGAAGTCACGCTCGCCGACCTCGCGACCGGGGCGGGGGAGCCGGCCCTTATCGTGGTCCTCGACGAGGTCGAAGACCCGCAGAACGTGGGGGCCATTCTCCGGACCGTCGATGCCGCCGGGGCCACGGGTGTGGTCCGGCAAACACGCCGGGCTGCCGCCCTGGACGGGGCGGCCGCCAAGGCCTCGGCCGGCGCCGTCAATTACGTGCGGGTGGCCGACGTCGTGAACATCGCCCGGTCCCTGGAAGAGCTGAAAAAGGCCGGGGTCTGGACCCTGGGGCTCGACGCCGAGGCGGAAATGCCCTACTATGAATGGGATCTCACCCTTCCAACGGCCGTCGTCGTCGGGGCCGAGGGTCACGGGCTGCGACGGCTCGTGCGGGAACGGTGTGACCAGGTGGTCAGCATCCCAATGCTTGGCCACGTGGGAAGTCTTAATGTTTCGGCCGCAACTGCCATTGTCCTCTATGAGGCAGTGAGGCAGCGGCGGAGCCGGAGCCGGGGGAGGCCCAGGTCCTGAGGACCAGCCGTTCGCACCCCGGAGGAGAGTAGGATTTGGCCTTAGGAACAATTGTGCCTTCCGGTTGCATGTCTGGCACAAGACGTGCTAGAATTTCCGTTTTGTCTAGGCTGGCGTAGCTCAGCCCGGTAGAGCAGCTGATTTGTAATCAGCCGGTCGGGGGTTCAAATCCCTTCGCCAGCTCCATCATTTTGAGCGACGACGAGCCAGACGGGGCGCGACGAACAGGGGCATCCTCAAACAACGAAGACATTTGAACCGTTTCCGCGGGTGCCGGCATGCCGTGTCGGCAGATGGTCTGGAGCCGGGGAATACAAGGGGCAGGTGGCGGAGCGGTCAATCGCAACAGACTGTAAATCTGTCGCCCCAGTGGCTACGAAGGTTCGAATCCTTCCCTGCCCACCAACCTTCGCTCACCGCGCACTCCTCGGCGGCGAGCTTCGGTTGGCAGGCCAACCTTCGCGGATGACGCAGGGTCGGCGAACTTCGCGGATGACGCAGGATCGGCGAACGAGTGAGACGGTGAAATGGTAGCGAGGCGCGGGACAGCGGGCTTGCCCGCCGAAGTCCCGAAGGGACGAAGGCGGGAGTAACTCAGTGGTAGAGTCACAGCCTTCCAAGCTGTTGGTCGCGGGTTCGATCCCCGTCTCCCGCTCCATCCTTCGCTCGCGCACCACTTGGCGAGCTTCGGATGGCGAGCCAGGTCGCGAAGGCGATTGAGGTCAGGCGACTCGGATGGCCGTCGCCCGGTTGAGACAGCAGGCCGACTTGTCGGCCGTAGCCGAGGCGAGGATCCAGCCGAGGCGAAGGCCGATGTAGCTCAGTTGGCAGAGCGCGTCCTTGGTAAGGACGAGGTCACCGGTTCAATCCCGGTCATCGGCTCCAACCTTCGCTCTGGATCGGGCGAAGGTTGTCCACCGTAGCGGCGAAGCCGCGAAGGTGGACCGCAGTGAAGGGTAAGAGCTTCGGTTGGCAAGCCAGCTGAAGGCACGAGTGGTTAACGACTACCCGACGCCGGCACGGGGCCGGGTCGAACAGAAGCGAGCGAAGGCGAGTCATGGCGAAAGAGAAATTCGATCGGTCCAAACCCCACGTCAACGTCGGCACCATTGGCCACATCGACCACGGGAAGACGACGCTCACCGCGGCACTGACCAAGGTTTCGGCCGACAAGGGCTGGGGCAAGTTCGTGTCGTACGACCAGGTGGCCAAGGCCTCCGAGTCGCAGGGACGCCGCGACGAAACCAAGATCTTGACGATCGCGACGAGCCACGTCGAGTACAGCACCGCGAACCGGCACTACGCGCACGTCGATTGCCCGGGCCACGCCGACTACATCAAGAACATGATCACGGGCGCGGCGCAGATGGACGGCGCCATCCTGGTGGTCAGCTGCGTCGACGGCCCGATGCCGCAGACGCGCGAGCACGTGCTGCTCGCCAAGCAGGTCAACGTGCCGTACCTCGTCGTCGCCCTGAACAAGGTCGACGCGGTGGACGACACGGAACTGGTCGACCTGGTGGAGCTCGAAGTCCGCGAGCTGCTCAAGGGCTACGGCTTCCCCGGCGACGACGTCCCGGTGATCCGCGTGTCGGCGCTCAAGGCGCTCAACGGCGACCCCGAAGGCATCGAGTCGGTGGCCAAGCTGATGGACGCCCTTGACACCTACATCCCGATACCGCAGCGCGACGTCGACAAGCCGTTCCTGATGCCGATCGAAGACGTGTTCTCGATCTCGGGCCGCGGCACGGTGGTCACCGGCCGTATCGAGCGCGGGCAGGTCAAGGTCGGCGAGGAAATCGAGATCGTCGGCTTCAAGCCCTCCGAGAAGAAGGTGGTCACCGGCGTCGAGATGTTCCGCAAGCTGCTCGACTCGGGCCAGGCCGGCGACAACGTCGGCGTGCTGCTCCGCGGCGTGGAAAAAGACGACGTCGAGCGCGGCCAGGTGCTGGCCAAGCCCGGCTCGATCAAGCCGCACACGAAGTTCAAGGCCGAGGTCTACGTGCTCTCGAAGGATGAAGGCGGCCGTCACACGCCGTTCTTCAACGGCTACCGTCCGCAGTTCTACATGCGGACGACGGACGTGACCGGCACGCTCAATCTCAACGAGGGCGTCGAGATGATCATGCCGGGCGACAACACCAGCGTGAGCGTCGAGCTGATCGCGCCGGTCGCGCTCGAAAAGGGCGCCCGCTTCGCCATTCGCGAAGGCGGCCGCACCGTCGGTGCCGGTTCGGTCACCGAGATCGTCGAATAGTTGCTTGACCGGCTTCGGGAACCGGGCTCCGGCGGCCGTGGATTTTCGGATTCCGGCGCCCGGATCCCGGTGCCCGACAAGGATTTAGGAAAATGAGAGACATCATCCAGCTGGCGTGCGGCGAATGTAAGCGCCGCAACTACAGCACGACGAAGAACAAGAAGAAGACGACCGAGCGGCTCGAGCTGAAGAAGTTCTGCCGGTTCTGCCGGAAGCACCAGCCGCACAAGGAGCAGAAGTAGGCGCGGAGGCCAGTAGCTCAATTGGCAGAGCACCGGTCTCCAAAACCGGGGGTTGGGGGTTCGATTCCCTCCTGGCCTGCCATCCCTGAACTGCGCAACCAAACGCGCTTACTGAGAGAAGCTCACTAAGAAGCAATGAGTACCGAGACCCTAGATCAGTCCGGCGAACGGTCCCTGCGGGGGCCCCTTGGCTGGTGGACCCGCACCCGGGAGTTCCTCACCGAGGTCCGCAACGAGATGAAGCGGGTCACGTGGCCCTCGCAGCGCGAGGTCTATGCGACGACCGTGGTGGTGATTCTCACCTCGGTGTTCTTCGGCCTCTACCTGTTCGGGGTCGACCTGTTGCTGAACAACGCCGTCCAGTGGTTGTTCCAGCGGCTCGGAGCGGCGTGATGACCGACGTCGCCACCAAGAGCTGGTACATCGTCCACACCTACTCGGGGTTCGAGAAGAAGGTGGCCGAGTCGCTCGAGGAACGGAAGAAGGCCTACGGGCTGGCCGACGAGATCGGCGAGATCCTCATCCCGACCGAGGACGTGGTGGAAATGCGCGGCGGCCGCAAGGTGGTCTCGTCGAAGCGCTTCTTCCCCGGCTACATCCTCGTCGAGATGAACATGACCGACAACGCGTGGCACGTCGTCAAGAACACGCCGAAGGTCACCGGGTTTGTCGGCGCCGGCGCCAAGCCGACGCCGCTCAGCAAGGAAGAGGTCGAGCAGATCCTCGACCAGGTGAAGACGGCGGCGGAGAAACCCAAGCCGAAGTACACCTTCGACAAGGGCGATCAGGTCCGCATCAACGAGGGACCGTTCTCGGGCTTCAACGGCGTCGTCGACGAAGTGAACCCGGAGAAGAACACGCTCAAGGTGATGGTGACGATTTTCGGTCGCGCCACGCCGGTGGAATTGGATTTCTTGCAGGTGGAAAAGCTGTAGGCCGAGAGCCGAGAGCCGATAGCTGAAAGCTGAAAGCTGAAAGATGGCAAAAAAAGTTCAGGCAATGGTGAAGCTCCAGATTCCGGCCGGCAAGGCGACGCCGGCCCCGCCCGTGGGTACGGCCCTCGGCCCGCACGGCGTCAACATCATGGACTTCGTCAAGGCCTTCAACGCGAAGACGGCGAAAGACGACGGGCTGATTATCCCGGCGGTGGTGACGATCTACTCGGATCGTTCGTACACTTTCATCACCAAGACGCCGCCGGCGTCGGTGCTGCTCAAGCGCGCGGCGAACCTCGCCAAGGGCTCCGCGGTGCCGAACAAGAACAAGGTGGGCACGGTCACGGCGAAGCAGGTCGAGGAGATCGCGAAGCTGAAGATGCCCGACCTCAACTGCGATTCCATCGAGTCGGCCATGAAGACGGTGGCCGGCACGGCGCGGTCCATGGGTTTGGACGTTGTCGGTTAGTGGGAAGGCTTTGGCCGATGGCCGATGGCTGAAGGCTGAAGGCTGAGAGATATGAGAACACACGGCAAGAAGTACACGGCGGCCCGCGGGCAGGTGGAGAATAAGCAGTATCCGCTCGCCGACGCGCTCCCGCTCGTGCAGAAGATCAAGTTCGCCAAGTTCGACGAGACCGTCGCGCTGTCGATCCGGCTCGGGGTCGACCCCAAGCATGCCGACCAGATGGTGCGTGGCACGGTCGTGCTGCCGCACGGCCTGGGCAAGTCGAAGAAGGTCCTCGTGATCGCCGGCCCCGACAAGCAGAAGGAAGCGCAGGACGCCGGCGCCGACATCGTCGGCGGCGAGGAGCTGGTCGAGAAGATCAACGCCGGCTGGACCGATTTCGATGCGGTCGTGGCGACGCCCGACATGATGCGCGCGGTCGGCAAGCTCGGCAAGGTGCTGGGCCCCCGCGGCCTGATGCCCAACCCCAAGACCGGCACCGTGACGCCGAACGTGTCGCAGGCCGTCACCGAGATCAAGGCCGGCAAGGTGGAGTTCCGGGTCGACAAGACCGGAATCGTCCACGCGCCGGTGGGGAAGACGTCGTTCCCCCCGCAGAACCTGGTCGACAACGCCGCGGCGCTGATCGACAGCATCGTCCGCGCCAAGCCCGCGGCGGCGAAGGGCAAGTACCTGAGGAGCATCACCGTGTCGTCGACGATGGGCCCCGGCGTGAAGATTGACGAAAGCGGCGTGGAAACAGCCGCCAAGAAGTAGGCGGGAACAGACACCATGGCAGTGACACGAGCCGACAAGACCGCCGCAGTGGAAACACTGGAAGGCATGTTCAAGGGCGCCGACGTGGCGATCCTGGTGGACTACAAGGGCATCAACGTGCCCCAGGTCACCGAACTGCGTTCGCAGCTGCGCAAGGCGAAGTCCAGCTATAGGGTCGTCAAGAACTCGCTGGCCAAGCGCGCGCTGAAGGGGACGACGTTCGAGACCCTGTCGTCGCATTTTGAAGGCACCACCGCCGTCGCCTATACCAACGGCGATCCGGTGGCGCTGGCCAAGACGCTGACGACCTTCATGAAGACCGTGCCGGCGCTGCAGATCAAGGCGGCGGTGGTGCAGGGGCACTCCCTGAAGGCGGCCGAGGTGGCGCCCCTCGCGACGCTGCCGGGCAAGCCGGAACTGTACGCGAAGCTGCTCTTCGTCCTCCAGGCGCCGATGGTCAGCCTGGTGCGCGTGCTCAACGCCGTGCCGCGGGACCTGATGAGCGTGCTGGTGCAGGCGGAACAGAAAAAGGCGTAACGGAATTTTATCGAGAATGCAGGCCGACGGCTGAAGGCTGAAGGCTGACGGCGAACGAGTGTTTCTTAAGGAGCGACAGCAATGGCCGAAGTGAACCAGCAGCAGGTGATCGATTACATCAAGGGCATTTCCGTGATGGAGCTCTCGCAGCTCGTCACAGTTGCCGATCGAGTACTCAATGAACTCGAGCGACGAGTTCTCCCGGAAGTCGCTGATCGGGAAGACCGACTTGAACACCGACTGCAGGCCCTGGTCCTCGCGCTCGGAGGGCAGGCGGTTCATCTGCAGGAAGCGTTCGTAACTCTTCCGCTGGATCTCGATCAGGTTCGGAATCGGAACCGTCGTCTTGATCTTCGAGAAGTCCTTACGCTCGCGGTAGACGTTTTTCGGAAGGCTGTACATGCGTCGCTCGGGGTCCCGGAGGGTGAAAAAACCTACGGCGGACACCGGAGGCGCACCCCTGGTGTCCGTCACCACTGACTACTGCCGCGTCGGTCGGGGCTTACTTGATCTCGACCTTGGCGCCGGCTTCCTCGAACTTCTTCTTGATGGCGGCGGCCTCGTCCTTGGTCACGCCTTCCTTGATCGCCTTGGGCGCGCCCTCGACGAGGTCCTTGGCTTCCTTGAGGCCGAGGCTGGTGACTTCGCGGACGACCTTGATCACGTTGATCTTGGCCGTGCCGATGTCGGTCAGGGTCACCGTGAACTCGGTCTGCTCCTCGGCCGCGGCGGCGCCGCCGCGGCCGAGGAGCAGACCGAGTTCACGGTGACCCTGACCGACATCGGCACGGCCAAGATCAACGTGATCAAGGTCGTCCGCGAAGTCACCAGCCTCGGCCTCAAGGAAGCCAAGGACCTCGTCGAGGGCGCGCCCAAGGCGATCAAGGAAGGCGTGACCAAGGACGAGGCCGCCGCCATCAAGAAGAAGTTCGAGGAAGCCGGCGCCAAGGTCGAGATCAAGTAAGCCCCGACCGACGCGGCAGTAGTCAGTGGTGACGGACACCAGGGGTGCGCCTCCGGTGTCCGCCGTAGGTTTTTTCACCCTCCGGGACCCCGAGCGACGCATGTACAGCCTTCCGAAAAACGTCTACCGCGAGCGTAAGGACTTCTCGAAGATCAAGACGACGGTTCCGATTCCGAACCTGATCGAGATCCAGCGGAAGAGTTACGAACGCTTCCTGCAGATGAACCGCCTGCCCTCCGAGCGCGAGGACCAGGGCCTGCAGTCGGTGTTCAAGTCGGTCTTCCCGATCAGCGACTTCCGGGAGAACTCGTCGCTCGAGTTCATCGAGTACTCGATCGGCAACTGGGAGTGCAAGTGCGGCAAGCTCCAGGGCCTGCACCACCTGCGCAAGCCCTGCAAGAGCTGCGGCCACACCCTGATTTGCGATCCGTACGGCGACAAGGACGTCCTGTGCCCGAAATGCGGCACCGGCAACCAGGCGCGCGGCGATGTCTGCGACATCTGCGGCCACGCCGTGGCCCTCAAGCTGAAGTACGACGTCGACGAGTGCCAGGAGCGCGGCATGACCTACGCCGTGCCGCTGAAGGTGACGATCCGGCTCGTGGTCTGGAACAAGGACCCCGAAACCGGCGTCAAGACCATCCGCGACATCAA
>MELE01000094.1:0-8583 GCA_001768615.1 Acidobacteria bacterium RIFCSPLOWO2_12_FULL_67_14b
CGTGCTCGCGGTAGAGACGATCGCTGCCAATCCAGACGACGTGACTGCCGACCCGCGCGTGGATGCCGCGCCCCGGCAGCGCCACGAAGTCGTCCATGGCGGGCAGGGTAAAGCCGCGCGCCCGCGCGGCCCGGACGATCTCCAGAGCCAGCGGATGCTCAGAGCGGGATTCCAGCGCGGCCGCCGTCGCCAGCAGGTCCTGCTCGTCGAAGCCTGCCGGCGCGTCGCGCGCCAGCACGAGATCGCTCACGCCCGGCTTTCCCGTCGTCAGCGTACCGGTCTTGTCGAAGACGACGATCTTCACCTCGGCCATGGCCTCCAGGTAGGCGCCCCCTTTGAACAACACGCCGTTGCGGGCGCCGTTGGCGATGGCCGACAGGATCGCGGCGGGCGTCGAGATGACCAGCGCGCACGGGGACGCGACGACGAGCACGATCATGGCGCGATAGAACGTGCCGCGGAAGTCCTGTCCGAGCACCACCCACGGAACGACAATCAGGAGGGAAACGAGCCCGAGGATGCCCCAGGCGTAGAGGCCTTCAGCGCGCTCGAGGAAACGCTGCGAGCGGGCCTTGTGCGTGTCGGCCGACTCGACCATCTTGACGATGCGGGCTAGCGTCGAGTCGGCAGCGAGCCGGGTGACTTCCACTTCGATCGCGCCGGTGCCGTTGAGCGCGCCGGCATAGGCGAGGTCGCCCGGGCTCTTGTCGATGGCCCTCGACTCGCCGGTGATGCTGGACTCGTCCATCTCCGACTGGCCGTGACGGACGACGCCATCGGTGGGGAGCATTTCACCGGGGCGGATGAGCATGATGTCGCGCACCCGGAGATCCTCGATCAGCAGGGTCTCTTCGGCGCCGTTCCGGAGCACGACCGCGTGGCGTGGACGGCGCTTCAGGAGGCTGTCGATGGCGCGCCGGGAGCGATCCATGGCGAACGCCTGGAGCGTATTCGACAGCGAGAATAGAAAGAGCAGGACCCCGCCCTCCTGCCAGTGCCCGATTGTGGCGGCCCCGCCCGCGGCCAGCAGCATCAGGAAGTCCACATCGATCGTGCCGGCGAGCAGGCGCGGTCCGGCGGCGATCACGGCGAACCAGCCGCCGGCGATGTAGCTGCCGACGTCCAGGCTCCGGTGCAGCCAGGCCGGCACCGATCGCCCCTCGGCCAGGGCCGAGAGCACGAGCAGCAGGAGCGTCGCCAGGGTCAGGCCCAGTTCGGCCGTGCGCCGATCGAGGCCGGACCAGCGGGTGCCGGTGCCCTCCGTAGTGGTCACCCCCGCGCGTCGTGCAAGGTGAGCGCCGCTCCTCGAGCGAAACGGAGGTGACGCCTTTTCGGGGCCTGGATCCCCGGCGGGCGTGCGGCGGGAGCGTGGCTTCCGGAAACTCGGCGTTCGGCGCCGGCCGTCCCAGACCTTCATGGCCCGAACATCGAGCTGCCGACCGTCGCGGCAATGCCGTTCGCGGGCTGGATCCTCAGACGAGGCCCTTGCTCTGTGTGTGCAGGACGAGCTCCAGCCGGCCGTTGACGCCCAGGTTCTCGCAAATGTTGTGGAGGTGGACCTTCACGGTGCCTTCGGAAATCGACAGCCGCTCGGCGATGACCCGGTTGCGCAGGCCCTGGGCGATCATGCGCACGATCTCGATTTCGGCACGAGCGGCGACGATCAAGCAGTAGCGCCGCTTCCCACAAGAAAGCCGCAGCGCGCGTGGCACGCTGCGGCTCCGGGCAAGCTGAGGAACGTCCGCGGCTAGGTGCAGTCCGCTGGGCTATTCGGTCTGCCAGTCCTGCGGAGGCTTAGGCCCCGGCTGGATGCCCTCGAGATCGGGATCCACGCCGTCGGCTCGCGCGGGCGTCCCCACCTTCTGCGCAGCCACTTCCTGCCGTTTTGCCTGCTTCTCCGTGCGTCGTTCCTGGCGCTGGCGCTCGCGCTGGCGCTTTTGCTGCGATGGCCGTGATTTATTCACGGAGCAATTGTACGACGACTCGACCATCCTGTCATAATGATCCGTGCCATTCACCAAACTCGGACTCCACTCCAGCCTCCTCAAAGGCCTGAGGGACCTCGGATTTACGCGGCCGACCGCGATTCAGGCCGACGCCATTCCCCTGGCGATGGCCGGCAACGACCTGCTGGCCTGTGCCATGACCGGAAGCGGCAAAACGGCCGCGTTTCTGCTCCCCATCCTCCACAAGCTCATGGACAAGCCGCGCGGGACGACCCGGGCGCTCGTGCTGACGCCGACCCGGGAACTGGCCGCCCAGATTGTCGAAGACTTGAACGACCTCGCCGTCCACACTCCGTTGACGTCCGCTGCCGTGTACGGCGGCGTCGGCATGGGACCCCAGGAGCACGCCTTCCGCAGCGGGGTGGACGTCGTCGTCGGCACGCCGGGCCGGTTGCTGGATCATTTCCGCCAGTCCTACGCCAAACTGGCGGGGCTGCAGCATCTCGTGCTGGACGAAGCCGACCGCATGCTGGACATGGGATTTCTTCCCGATATCCGCCGCGTGCTGCGTCATGTCCCGACACGCCGCCAGACGTTCTTCTTCAGCGCGACGATGCCCGCGCCGATCGTGCAGTTGTCGAAGGAGATGCTGCACACGCCGTCGACGATCAATCTGGAACGGCGTTCGGCGCCCGCGGTCGGGATCACGCACGCGGTCTATCCGGTGCCGCAGCATCTGAAGCCCGCCTTGCTGCTGCACTTGTTGAAGAGCGGCGAGATGCAGCAGGCGCTGGTCTTCACGCGGACGAAGCACCGCGCGAACCGGCTGGCCAAGTTCCTCGGCGAACAGGGCATCAAGGTGGAACGGATTCACGGCAACCGATCGCAGGCGCAACGCACCGAGGCGCTCGCGGGCTTCAAGAGCGGGAAGTACCGCGTACTTGTGGCGACCGACATCGCGGCGCGCGGCATCGACGTCACCGCGCTCGGCCACGTCGTGAATTTCGACGTGCCGATCGTGCCCGACGACTACATTCACCGCGTCGGGCGCACGGCGCGGGCCGAGGCGACCGGCGCGGCGTTCACGCTGGTGGCTGGAGACGAAGAAAGCAATCTGCGCGGCATCGAGAAAGCGATCAGCGCCAGGCTTCCGCGCGTGACGCTGCCCGACTTCGACTACAAGGCCGCCGCGCCGCCGCCTGCCGCGGAGACGCGTCATCAGCGGCCGCCGCAGCGCGGTCGCTGGTCCGGTGGATCCGGGCGCTCCGGGTCTGGCGGTTCCGGGCGACGTGCAGGTGGCGGAGCCGGCCGCCGGTCCCGATGAGCGGACCCGCGCATCCAGCCGCCCGGGCCCCCGTGCATTCCACGCGACTCGGCGGGACGCGCCATCTGTCGGCCGCGCCGTTCGTGCACGCTCAGCGGGAGGCTGTGGCGCTCGTGGCACCGCGGGACGAGCCCTTCACCGTGTTCGCATGGTTGCCGTGCGAGAGCATGGTCCACGCGCACCGCGTCGAGACGCCGCTGCTCTAGGCGATGGACCGGTTCAGCGCATCGGCATCCGCACCGTCTCCCGCCCGGACCATGGCGCTCGCGGCGTTCGCCGCCGTCCTGGTGTTCGTCGTCCTCTTCTGGCGGCTCGGCGAGCCGACCTTCTGGGATCCCGACGAAGCCCACTACGCCGAGACGACCCGCGAGATGGTGGCAACCGGCGACTGGATGGCGCCGCACTATAACGAGCAGCCGTTCTTCGACAAGCCCGCGCTCTTTCACCAACTGCAGGGCGCGGCGATGCTGGTGTTCGGCCCGACCGAGTTTGCCGCGCGGCTCGTGCCGGCTCTGGCGGCGCTCGTCCTGGCGGCCACGACCGTCTGGTTCGGCGCCACGATGTTGTCGGCCGAAACCGGCGTTCTGGCCGGCCTGTTGCTGATCGCGTGCCCCGGTGTGTTCGGACTGGCGCGTTACGCGATTCTCGACACCGTGTTCACCGCGTTCGTGTTCGGCGGCGCGGCGCTGACGACGGTGGCGGCGCTCCGCGGCCGCCCACGTCTTCAGTATCCGGGCTACGTGCTGATCGCGCTGGGCGTGCTCACCAAGGGGCCGCTCGCCGTGGTCTTGTGCGGACTCCCGTTTCTGCTGGCCATCTCGGTGTCGGCGGATCTGCGCCGCCGGCTGCTGGGACTGCGGTGGGGGATCGGCCTCGCGATCGTCGTGGCGCTCGCCGCGCCGTGGTTCATCTACATGTACCTGCGGTTCCTGCAGGACTTCGTGAACGGCTACGTGCTCGACGAGAACCTGCGCCTGTTTGCTGGAAGCCGATTCGCGAATCAGCCCGGTTTCTCGTTCTACTTTCAGATCCTCGCTGTCGGACTGATGCCCTGGACCGGGCTCCTCGTGGGACGTTTCGTGGACGACGTACGCGCGACGGTCCGAGGAGAACGGCTGGACGGTCTCGAGACGCTGCTGTGGGCGTGGACGATCGCGATCGTCGCGTTCTTCACGCTCTCGACGTTCAAGCTCGACCACTATGTGTTTCCGGCCGCGCCGGCGCTCTATCTGCTGTGCGCGAGAACGTGGTCCGATGTGCGGGCGGACCAGTTCTCGCCGCGCCACGCGGTCTCACGCCTCGGCCTGCTGCTTGTCGGCCCGCTGCTCGTGGTGATCGGCGTCGCGTGCGGATATTTTCTGACGGTACGACTGCGGCTGCCGCAGGCGGCGGCGATCGTGCCCGTGGCGCTGACGCTCGCCGGCGTCGTAGTCACCGCCGCGGTGAACGTCCGCCGGACGCTCTCGCGCCTGCCGTGGATCGTGGTGAGCGCGATGCTCGTCGTCTACGCGAGCGTGGTGCTGTTTGTCGGGCCGGCGTTGGAGGAGCACAAGGTCGTGGACGACCTGGCGGACTGGGTCGTCCATCACGCGCAGGCCGGCGACCGGATTGCCAGCTACAAGCTGAACCGGTGGAATCCGTCGTTCCGCTTCTACGTCGGACGGCACACGACGTTCCTCGAGGATCCCGAGGAGGCCGCCGCCTTCCTCGGCTCCGGTCAGCCGTTCTACTGCGTGATGCAGCGGGCGGCCTATGACGAATTCGTCGCGCGCGGCGTCGAGCTGGAGATTCTCGACGAGCGGGAAGGGATGTGGGCGACGTCCGGCCGGACCCTCTGGCGTCAGCGGGCGCCGCTGGCGCGGTTCGTCATCGTCACCCGCTCGCAGTAAGATTCTGGGGCTCCCGTGCTTTCCTAGATTGGAGAGGCGTGGCCCTTCCGATCCGGTACGGTCTATTTCTCGAGATGGAAGGGTACGCTCGTGACGACCGTGTTCGGCCGGAACAGCAGCGCGCCCTTGATGAGCAGCGCGCGCTGGTTGTGGAGCAGGTGCTGCCACCAGCGCGCCGGCACGAACTCCGGCAGGATCACGGTGACGTAGTCGTCGGTTCGTTCGGCTCCCACCCGCTCGACGTACTCGAGCAGCGGCTCGAGCACGGATCGGTATGGCGACGCCAGCACCACCAGCTTCACACGCCCGCCCCACGTGAGCCACTCGCGCCGCACGTGCTCGGTCGCGATCGGGTCCACGTCGACGAACACCGCCCGCACGTCGTCTGACAGCGTCTCGGCGTAGCGCAGCGCCTCGGCGACCGCGCGCTGGACGCCCCCGATGGGAATGAGCACCGTGTTGTGGACGCGCGCCTGCGGCTCGTACCCGCGAAGTGTGAGCTGGGCGGCCACGTGGTCGTAGTGCTGACGCATGGCCTTGAAGGCTATGACGATGACGGGGATGAGCAGCAGGACGATCCAGGCGCCCTCGAGCGTCTTCGTCACTGTGACGATGACGAGCACGATGCTGGTGACGGTGGCGCCGAATCCGTTGATGAGCGCGCTCGTCTTCCAGCCGCGTTCGCGGATCTTGCGCCAGTGGATGACCATGCCCGCCTGAGACAGCGTGAAGGAGATGAACACGCCGATCATGTAGAGCGGCAGGAGCGCCTGCGTGTTTCCGCGGAACAGCACGATGAGCACGGCGGCGAACGTCGACAGCACGAGGATGCCGTTCGAGAACGCGAGCCGGTCGCCCTGGTTCATGAACTGCCGCGGCAGGAACCCGTCACGGGAGACGATGGAGGCCAGACGCGGGAAGTCGGCGTAGGCGGTGTTCGCGGCGAGCACGAGAATGAGCGTCGTGGCCACTTGCACCAGGTAGTACAGCACCGTTCCGCTGCCGAAGATCGCGCGGCCCAGTTGAGACACACCCGACTCGCTCGGCGTCGGAATCACGCGGTACACGTGCGCGAGGACCGTGATGCCGATGAACATCGTGATGGCCAGCACCGCCATCGTGACGAGCGTGGCGGCCGCGTTCTTGGACTCCGGCGGACGAAACGCCGGCACGCCATCGGAGACCGCCTCGACGCCGGTCATCGCCGTGCAGCCGTTGGCGAAGGCGGTGAGCAGCAGCAGCGTCGTGAGCGGTTTGGTCGCCGCGTGCGCGTCGGCCGCCGTAATGGGCACGACGGCGCCGATTGCATACCGAAACAAGCCCACGGCAATCAGCGTGAAGATGCCGCCGACGAAGAAATACGTCGGGACGGCGAAGATGCGGCCCGACTCGCGGATGCCCCGCAGGTTGCCGAGGGTCAACAGCGTCAGAAAAAACAGGCACAGCTCGACGCGGTATCGATCGAGCTCCGGCGCGGCTGAGGTGACCGCGAGGACGCCGGCCGAAATGCTGACGGACACGGTGAGCGTGTAATCCACAAGCAGCGACGCGCCTGCGACGAGGCCGGCCATCGTGCCGATGTTTTCTTTCGCCACGCGGTACGCGCCGCCGCCGGTCGGGTAGGCATGAATGGTCTGGCGGTACGAAAACGCGACCACGGCGAGCAGGCTGGTGATGACCAGGCTGATCGGAATCGCGTAGCCGAGCGCGCCGACGCCGGCGACGACCAGCGTAACGATGATGAAATCGGTGGCGTAGGCAACCGACGACAGCGCGTCGGACGAGAGCACGGCCAGGCCGGTGATGCGCGAGAGACGCTCGTGGTGCGCCAGGTGCGACGGAATCGGCTTGCCGACGAGCAGGCGCTTGAAGCTGGGGAAGGCGGTCGTTTCAGGCACGCGGGCGGTGACTCACCTCAAAACGCGCATGCTATCATACGGACCCTCTGACAGTGTGGATTGCGGATTGGCAATTGTCGCGCGACGGTATTTGATCAGCGGCCGGGTCCACGGCGTCGGCTTCAGATATTTCACCGAAGCGGCCGCGCGCCGCGAAGGTGTGCGCGGCTGGGTCCGCAACCTCGCCGACGGACGCGTCGAGGCCGAGGCGGAAGGGGACGCCGAGGCCCTCGAACGATTCGAGCGGGCGCTTCGGCACGGACCGCCGGGCGCGCGCGTCGAGGCGGTCGCCGTCGATCACATTGTGCCACACGGCCACGAAACGGGATTCACGATCAGATGAACATGGACGACCTCAAATCCAAGATTCGCCACGTTCCGGATTTTCCGAAGGCCGGCATTCTGTTCTACGACATCACCACGCTGCTCCAGGATCCCGCCGGCTTCCGCGCGGCCGTCGGCCGCATGGCCGCGCCCTTCGAAGGGCGCGGCGTCGATATCGTCGTCGGCATCGAGAGCCGCGGGTTCATTTTCGGCGCGGCCGTGGCCGACCGGCTGGGTGCAGGCTTTGCGCCCGTCCGGAAACCGGGAAAGCTGCCGTCGCAGACCCTTCACGCGTCATACGACCTCGAGTACGGAAGCGACGCGCTCGAGATTCATGATGACGCGGTGAGAAAGGGGCAGCGCGTGCTGATCGTCGACGACCTGCTGGCCACGGGCGGCACGGCGAAGGCGACGATCGAACTGGTGAGGCGGCTCGGCGGGGAGATTCACGCGCTGGCGTTTCTCATCGAGCTCGTCGCGCTGAACGGGCGCGACAAACTGCCGGGCGAGCGCGTACACGCCGTCCTCAGCTACTAGACAAGAGCAGCCTAGAACGATGCTGCTTCTCATCTCCGCGCTCATCGTGGCGGGCTCCATCTGGTGGGGCGTGCGGGAGATCGTCCGCGAACTGCGGACGTCGCGGGACGAGGCCGGGCGCGGGCGCGCGCTCACGGTGGTTGAGTTGTTCGCTCCGGCCCGGGCGGCCGTCGCTGCGGATCCTCGCGCGCTTCTGGTGTGGCAGCCGCTTGCGGTTGCCGCGCGTCAGCTCTGCCCCGGCGAGTTTGCCGCGCTCGACCGCGCATCGGGCGGCACGTTTCCGTTTGCCGCCGACGAGATTCGCGCCGCCCACGATCGGTGGACAGCCGAGTGGCTCGCCTGGGAGCGGTCGCACGCCGCCGACTACAAGCTCAAGGCCGCGATCGCGGAGCACGAACTGACCGAGTCGGGCGGCGCGTCGATCGCCCGCGGCAGGCTTGACGCCGTGGAGCGCGAGAAGCTCGATCTGTATCAGCGACGCTATTCCGAGTATATCCACACCGCGAAAGCGATCCAGGCGCTGCTCTGACGTGCCGATGAGTCTTCACCCGCGAAGGTCTCCGCGCCGTGTTCGCCTCGCTGCGGGGCCCCCACGATGCGAACGCCCGCCCGCTTAGGCTACACTGAGAAGTCCGCACGGCAGGCGCCCGTAGCTCAGGTGGATA
>MELE01000094.1:8691-9790 GCA_001768615.1 Acidobacteria bacterium RIFCSPLOWO2_12_FULL_67_14b
ACGCGAGCTATGGCGAGATGGCGCGTAAGTGCTTGTGCCGCGCCGAAGCGATGCAGTCGCGAAGGCGGGCCGGGCGCACCATCCGCCGTCGCTCGCTCTGGAAGACACGCGAGCTATGGCGAGATGGCGCGTAAGTGCTTGTGCCGCGCCGAAGCGATGCAGTCGCGAAGGCGGGCCGGGCGCACCATCCGCCGTCGCCCACGCCATAGCTCGCCGTTGGGTACTTCAGCGAGCGGCGGCGGGGCTATGGCGAGAGGGCGCACCATCAAGGGTCCCTGGTCGTTGGTCACTCGTCGTTGGTCGTGAGCCATATGAAAAGAACAGAGCGGCACCACCTGAAAGAAAACGAACTGCAGAACCTCGCGCGTCAGGCGCGAGGGGCGTTCGAGACGCGCCGTGGCGAGGCGATCACGGCGGTCGTCCTCGTCGTCGTGCTCGGCGTCGCCGCCGTGGGCTACTTCGCCTGGCGCGAGCGCGGGCAGACGAAAGCGCAGGCGCTGCTCGCTGACGCGCTGACGGTGCAGGATGCGCGCGTGGGCCCGCCTCCGGCGCCCGGCGCGCCGTCCAACGGCCTCTATTTTCCGACCGAACGCGAGCGCGCTCAGGCGGCGCTGGCCAAGTTCAAGGTGGCGGCTGACGCGTATCCCTCGTCCGAGTCCGGTATGTACGCGCGCTATGAGGAGGCGTCCACGTGGCTCGCGCTCGGCAGCGCCGCGCAGGCGGCGGCCGCGTATCAGCAGGTGATCGGCACGGCCGGCGACGGCCTCTACGGGCGGATGGCCCGTCTCGGTCTCGCCGAAGCGCAGATGGCTGCGGGGCAGTTCGATTCCGCAATCAATACCTACAAAGAACTCTCGCAGCGCAAGGACGGACCGTTGCCCGTAGACGGCATTCTCATGCAGCTCGGCCGCGCGTACCTCGGTGCGGGCAAGCGGACCGATGCGCAGCAGACGTTCACGAAACTGGTGGAGGAGTACCCGGGGTCGCCCTTCAGCGGCGACGCGAAGCGGGAACTGGACAGTCTGAAGAAGTCCTAGCCTCTCGCCTTGACTTCTCGGCCGAATCGGTACGACAGGATCTTGTAGACGAGCTTCGCGCA
>MELE01000095.1 GCA_001768615.1 Acidobacteria bacterium RIFCSPLOWO2_12_FULL_67_14b
TCCGCCTATGGCGCCTCGGTCGTGAACGAAGCCTTCATCTCGGGAACGCAGCCAAGCAAACAGTAACGGGGACGCCGTCGATCTCAGATCTCAGATTGCAGATTGCCGATCAATTGAAGATTTTGGATTGGGCAGATTTTGCATGCCCGAACGTCTAGATCGAGTGAAGATTCTGCATCTGCAATCTGAGATCTGCAATCTGAGATCTGCAATCTGAGATCTGAAATCTGAGATCGTCACAGGTCATCGTCCGCTGTCACTGCCTGTCCCAGCGTCCCCGACGCTTTCTGCATCAAGTAGGTCTTGACGAACGGATCGATGTCGCCGTTCAGCACCTTGTCCACCTGGCCCTCGGCGTACTTCGTCCGGTGGTCCTTGATCATCTGATACGGCTGCAGCACGTAGCTGCGGATCTGCGATCCGAAGGCAATCTCCTTCTTCGCGCCGCCGATCTGTGACAGCTTGTCCTGCTGCTCCTTCTGCTTCAGATCGTAGAGCCGCGCCTTCAACACCTTCATCGCCACGTCGCGGTTCTTGTGCTGCGACCGCTCGTTCTGGCACGAAATGACGATGCCGGTCGGCAAGTGCGTGAGCCGGACTGCGGAGTCGGTGACGTTGACGTGCTGCCCGCCCGCGCCGCTCGATCGGAACGTGTCGATCCGCAGGTCCTTTTCCGGAATATCGATCTCGATCTCGTCGTCGAACTCCGGCCACACGTAAACGGACGCGAACGACGTGTGCCGGCGCGCCGCCTGGTCGAACGGTGAAATGCGGACCAGACGATGGACGCCGGCTTCCGCCGACATCAGGCCGAACGCGTACTCACCTGACAGTGTGAAAGTCACGCTCTTCAGCCCGGCCTCTTCGCCGGGCTGGTAATCGAGGATCTCGCGCGTGAAGCCCTTCCGCTCCGCCCACTTGAGATACATGCGGAGGAGCATCTCGGCCCAGTCCTGCGACTCGGTGCCGCCGGCGCCGGGATGGATGGTGACGATGGCGTTGGCCTGATCGTGCTCGCCGCCCAGCATCTTCTTGGTCTCGGCGGTTTCGACCTGGGCCACGAGCACATCGAGCGCCTTGGCCAGGTCGGCGGTCACGTCCTCTCCCGCCTGCGACCACTCGATCAAAACGCCGATGTCGTCGATCTTCTTCTGGAGGCTGTCGCGGAGCTCGATGTCTTCCGCGAGGCGGCGCTGCCGCTGCAGCGTCTTCTGGGCCTCGGCCTGGTTGTTCCAGAAGTCCGCGGCGGCCACCTTCCGCTCGAGTTGAGCTAGCTCGCCTGGGTCATGCGCGTCGTCAAAGATAGCTCCGCATGTCGGCGGCCCGCTTGAGCAGGTCAGTGGATCGGCGGACAAGTTCTTCGATGACGAGCGCCACGAGCGTCTCCCTCAGGGTTGCGGTTTCCGCATCAGTGCGGCGGCCAGGGCCGCCAGCGTCAGCACGGCCGACACGTGCGCGACCAGATCCCCAATTCTGGCATACAGCGTCTTCTCCTGCACGAAGCGCGCCTCGCCGACGACGGCGACGGTCTCGAACAGCCTCGTGCGAATCAGGACGCGCCCGTAGGGATCGATAATGCCGCTGACGCCGGTGTTCGCGGCCCGCACCAGATAGCGGCCTTGCTCGACCGCGCGCACCGCGGCCATCTCGAAGTGCTGGTACGCCGCCGACGACTCGCCGTACCACGCGTCGTTGGTAATGGTGGTCAGCAGTTCGCTGCCCTGCCGAACCGCTTCGCGCATCAGCTCCGGGTAGGTGACCTCGTAGCAAATCGCCGTGCTCGCCATGTGGCCGTGCATGGGCAACATGGTCACCTGGGTTCCCGCGCTGAACGCGGAGACCGCCTCGACCAGCGGACCCACGAAGAACAGGATGCGCTGGAAGGGAACGTATTCGCCGAAGGGCACCAGGTGAATCTTGCGATACACCGCCGCGATGGCGCCGCCGGCGTCGAGCATGAACGCGGAGTTGTAGAACCGGTTCGTCGCGCCCGGTTCGAACTCGTCGCTCCCCAGCAGCAGCGGCCTGCCGATGGCCTGCACGGTGGCCCGGATCGCGTCGGCCTTCGGATCGTCGGCGAAATAGAACGGCGTCGCCGATTCGGGCCACAGCAAGACGTCGGCGCCGGCGTCGGCCGCCTGTCGCGTGAGTTGCAGGTAGCGCTCAACGATCATGCCTTCGCGCGCGGGGTTCCACTTGTCGACTTGGGCGATGTTGCCCTGGACGAGGCCGACGCGAATGGGTGTGCCGCCGTCCACCAGGGTGTTGACCGCCATCCTCTGGCCGCCCCAGATCGAGACCCCGGCAATCAGCGCGAGCGTCGCGGTTGCCGTGATCCGTCGCGTGCGGCCGGCCGCGAGCGCGACGCCGGCGAAGCCCGCGTTGACGAGCCCGACAAACAGCGAGAGCCCGTACACGCCGAGCAGGCTGGCCAGTTGCGCCACGGGCAGGAGCGCGATCATCGTGTTGCCGAGCGGGATCCACGGGAAGCCGCCGAACAGGTGGCCCCGCACGTATTCCAGCGCGACCCAGGCCGCGGGGAACAG
This sequence comes from Acidobacteria bacterium RIFCSPLOWO2_12_FULL_67_14b, assembly GCA_001768615.1. Taxonomy (GTDB): domain Bacteria; phylum Acidobacteriota; class Vicinamibacteria; order Vicinamibacterales; family UBA2999; genus 12-FULL-67-14b. The sequence goes on from MELE01000095.1 coordinate 2,547, forward strand.
GGCCAGGCCCCAAAGACCGAAACGCCGGATCCAAACGGCGGCAATCGCACCGGCCACCGCCACGTACGTCGCCATGTAGAGGACGAGCAGGCCGGTCACGAACACCGCGACCGGCCACGCGAGGCCGCCGAAGGTCTGGACGGTGGCGCCGGTCCAATACACGGTGCCGGCGAAATGCACGAAGCCCGCGAGGAGCCCGAGCGCGAAACCGCGGCGGGCGGTGACCCCCGGGTAGTGCCCGGACCGACCGTTCCATCCGCTGAGCGCGACGAGCAGGGGCACGAGCGCAATGAAGGCGACCGCGCCGTGGCCGTAGCGCGGGAACGAGAGCGCGAGCAGCACGCCCGAAGCCAGCGCGGCGATCAATCCTTCACCGATACGTGGAGCACGGCGCGCTAGCGGACGACCCAGGGTTTGAACTGTTCTTCCTTTTGGAGGCGGGCGGCGACGGTGTCGGCTTCACGCCGTTCCTTGAACTTGCCGACGCGGACGCGATAGACGGCCGGCGCTCCCTTGGCGGGCGCCAGCACGTACGCGGGATAGCCCTTCCCTGCCAGGCGTTTGACGATGGCGTCGGCTTCTTCGCGCTCGCGCAGCGCGGCCACCTGAATGGCAAAGCCACTGCCGGGCGGTTCGGTGTTCGCGGCCGGCGCCGCCGCTGCTGCCGGAACACGCCTCTCGGGCCGGGCCGGCGCCGGCGGAACGGCCTCAGGTTTCGGTGTGGGCGTGGATTCTTCAGGCGTTGGCGCTGCCGCGGCAGACCCGGAAGGCTTCAGCGAATCCGGCGGCGGGACCGATCCGCCAAGCCGCTCCGCGTAACTCAGCTTCTCGCCCGCGGTAACCGGCGACGAGCTCGAGCCCCCACCGGACGACGCGGGCGGCGGCGAGGGTTCCGCCTGCGCGGCCGCCACGGCATCGGCGCCTTCAGGCAGCCCCCGTTCGGCCCGGACCCCTCGACCGACCTGGACGCCGGTCAGGAAAATCACCACCGCGATCACGACCACGGCCATGAACAGGAACACGAGCTGCTTCCCGCTGAGTTGTATTTCCCGGAATGCGTCGTCGTGTGTCGAGGCCATCAGTGCAAAACTGGGAAGAATTTTACCACGCCGGTCCGCCCATCTTCACTTTCAGCTTCAGCGCGTCTTCCGACGTGGGATCCAGGGCCAGGGCACGGTCGATTTCGGCCCGCGCCGCCGCGGCATCCTGGACGTTCAAGTACGCCTCGGCGAGGGCGATGTGGGCCGCCACGGTCTCTTCGCTCCAGAGGGCGATCTTGAGGGCTTCAACCGCATCGACCGATCGGCCGCCGCGCAGGTACAAGCGGCCGAGCAGCAAGTGGGCCTCGGCCAGGTACGGCGACAGGTAGAGCGCGCGGCGGATCTCCTGGATGGCCTCGCGATCTGCTTCCCGCTGAAAGGCCCGCCGACCTGCGTCGAGGTGAAAGGCGGCCAGCAAATCCTGATCGCGCTGCCCGGCGGTGGTGATGATGGTGTCCACCCGGGTGGGTGCCGGTGTCAGCTCTTCGTCGAGTCGTTCGAGGCCCCGCGGCACGGGATCGGCGCTTGCCGCCTTGGACTCCCACGACGCGTACTTCGTCGAGAGGCGCAGCGCGAGCTCGCGCTCCCGCGCCGCTTCGGCCGTGGCGCCGGTGTGGTGCAGGGCGACGGAGAGGATGTAATGCGCATCACCATCGCCGGGATCGCGCCGGACGGCCTCGCGGAGCCAGTAGATGGCTGCGCGCGGGTCCTTGTCCAGCCAGTATGCGTACCCCAGATTGAAGAAGAGATTGCCATCAGCCGGGTTCAACTCGGTCGCCTGGCTGAAGTAGTAAGTGGCCCGGCCCGGCTGGTGGGCCGTCGACTTGCGCAGCTCGGTGACGCCAATCGCGTTGGCGACGGCTGCGGACCGCTCTTCCGCCTGCAGCGCGCGAAGCGTCACCAACGCGTCGTCGAAGCGATGGAGGCTCAGCTGCGAGAGCGCACGGCGGAACCGGCCTTCCCGCGACAGACGGCTCTCGGGGCGGATCGCCGACACCACGTCGAGGGCACGCTGGTGGTCGGAGGCGTCGGTGTGAATTTCCCAGATCGCCAGGCGGGCCCGATCGAACTGGGGCGCGGCCTTGAGCGTCTGCTCGAGAAACGACAGCGCGGTCGCCGGGGTTTCGGCCACCAGGCCCTTCACGTATAACTCGAACACCTGGGGCGACGGCGGCAGCCGATCCGACGCGCTCACCACGGCTCCGGTTCCGCGCAGTTGCTGAGCCAGACGTCCGAAGACCGCGAAGACGTCGGCCAGCGGGCCGCTCGCGTCGACCTCAGGAAGCAGCCGCCCCGTGTCGAGCCGTACGAGCCGCGCGCGGGCGACGAGTTGATCGGCCCTCAGTTCCACGCTGCCCAACACCACGACGGTCGCGCCCACGGCGTGCCCCACCTTGATCGACGACGCGCGGCTGAGCAACGCGGCGGCCGGCAGTTGCAGGCGATCGAACGCCTGCAGCCGATCCTCGCGATCCACCGTAAGCTCGCCGCTCGCCGACAGCAGGTCGGTCAGCAGCACGGCCGCGCCTTCACGCATCCAGGCCAGCCTGGGTTCCTGGCCGATATTGTCGAACGGGAGCACGATCACCAGAGCGCCCGCAGGGACCTGGGCGGAGGCGTGGCTCGGCGATATCAGGGAGCCCAGGACCGCGCACGCCAAGGCCCAGCGCATCCGGATCATCTGGGGTCGATGGCTCCCTCGTGACGCGCGCCGCGAACGGTGACGGCGAGGCTCCATCCCGCTTCGTCTTCGTGGGCGACGCCGACCTCCGCGTCGACGGCACAGAGGGCCATCAGGCGCTGCAGGGCCGCGGCATAGAATCCGCGCATGGGCACCGAGGCGGGGGCGCGCAGTTGTTCGAACAGGGCCGAGTGGATCTCGACGACGGCCCCGCCGTCGCGCATCCGGGTCTTCACTTTCGAGCGGCGGACGGTCGCCACGACGAGCTTCTTGCCGAGCGCCAGCGCGGCCCGCGCGCGCATGCCCGTGGGCAGCCGCCGGATCCACCACCGGCGCAGCGCCGAGGTTTCCTGGAAGGTCCAATCCGCGGCGCAGGTGCCGGCCCGGGTGGCGATCTCGTCGTTGGCGGGCGGCTCTTCGCGGTGGAGAAAACTCAACACCGCGCCCAGCGGGGCCAGGCCGATGCGCCCGTCGCGCATGCCGGTGGGACTGAGCCAGTTCTCGTAGAACTCAAGCCGTGTGGGGGAAACGTCGGCAATGCCCTGATGCAGGCTCGAGATGAGCAACCGACCGATTCCGGCGTCAGCCATGACGAAGGCCCGAGGATCTGATAACGTGAGCGTACCGCACGCCTTCGAACGAGTCAACGAACCAGCATCATGATTCTGCCGATTCACGAACAGGTCAGGGCGCGTGTGCGCGCCGTCCTCGCCGAGCTCTACGGGCTGAGCGACGCCGACGCCACGGTCTCCGTGGAATACCCGCCGAACCGTACGCTCGGCGATCTGGGCACTCCGGTGGCCTTCGACCTGGCCCGCCGCCTGCGCAAGGCCCCGCGCGCGATCGCCCAGGAGATCGCCGGCGCGCTCGGTCCGATGCCCGGCATCACGCCCGTCGATGCGGCGCCGAACGGCTACCTCAACGTGTTTCTCGATCGGCCCTCGTTCCTGCTGTCGCGCCTCGGCGTCGCCGGCACGCTGCCGCCGCCCGTCCGCGCCGACAAGACCATCGTCGAGCACACGGCGATCAACCCCAACAAGGCCGCCCACATCGGCCACCTGCGGAACTCGGCGCTCGGCGACACGCTCGTGCGCGTGCTCAGGTTCCGCGGGAACCCGGTCGAGGTGCAGAACTACATCGACGACACGGGCGTGCAGGTCGCCGACGTCGTCGTCGGCTTCCAGGTCCTCGAGCAGGTCGACCTCGCGGCCGCGAAACGCATCGCGGCCTCGGCCCGGTTCGACTACTACTGCTGGGACCTCTATGCGCGCGTCACCGAGTGGTACGACGGCGACCAGCAACGGCTGCAGATCCGCGCCGCCACGCTGCACGATATCGAGCACGGCACCGAGCCGACCGCGAGCCTCGCCGCGTTCATCGCGGATACGGTCGTCCGCTGCCACCTGAAGACGATGGCGCGGCTGAACATCGACTACCAGTTGCTGACGTGGGAAGGCGACATCCTCCGTCTCAAGTTCTGGGCGCGCGCGTTCGACGTGCTCAAACAGACGGGGGCGGTGTTCCTCCAGACCGAGGGGCGCCTGGCCGGCTGCTGGGTGATGAAGATCGATGACACACCGGCCGAGGCCGACGGCGAGGCGACCGAGACCGATGACGCCGCCGAGGAGCGCGAGAAGGTGATCGTCCGCTCGAACGGCACCGTCACCTACGTCGGCAAGGACATGGCCTACCAGTTCTGGAAGTCAGGCCTGCTCGGTCACGACTTCCACTACCGAAAGTTCGCCACGCGCATGAACGGCGACACGCTGTGGGCCACGACCAGCGACCCGGCCCGCGCCGTCGCCGACCATCCGGCCTTCGGCGCCGCCGCCGCCACCTACAACGTGATCGACGTGCGGCAGGCGTACCTGCAGAAGCTGCTCAAGCAGGCGCTGACGGCCATCGGCCACCCGGCGGAAGCGGAACGCCTGACGCATTTCTCCTACGAGATGGTCGCGCTCTCGCACGCCACCGCCACGGAGCTCGGCTTCGCGCCGCCGCCCGATTCCGGCGACGCCAAGCGCCCGTTCGTCGAAGTGTCGGGGCGCAAGGGACTGGGCGTGAAGGCGGACGACCTGATCGATCGGGTGATCGACAAGGCGCTGGCCGAAGTGGATCGCCGGCAGAGCGACCTGCCGGCCGCCGATCGCCGCAAGATCGCCGAGCAGATCGGCATCGCCGCGGTGCGCTACTTCCTGATCAAGTACTCCCGCACGAAGGTCATCGCCTTCGACATCGACGAGGCGTTGAACTTCGAGGGCGAAAGCGGACCGTATCTGCAGTACGCGGTCGTGCGCGCGAACAACATTTTCCAGAAGCTGCAGGACCGGTTGGGCCTGGACGAGGCGGCGATGCTGGCGCCGCTCCCCGCCGCCCCGCCGGAGGCGATCAACGGCGCCGGCGGCGACCACGAGCTCTGGGGCCTCGTGTTCGAGGCCTCGCGCCTGGACGATGTGGTCGAGCAGGTGGTGCGCTCGCTCGAGTTCGCCGTCCTGGCCAAGTACGGCTTCGGCCTGGCCCAGTTGTTCAATGCGTTCTATCACCGGGCGCCGATCCTCAACGAAGAACGCGACGACGTGCGGCGCTGGCGGGCGGCGGCGGTGGCCTATTTCCGCCAGCAGCTCACCCGCGCGCTCGATCTAATGGGCGTTGCCGTTCCCCCTCGAATGTAGGACGCTTGAGCCATGCCGTTGATCGCCATCGCCCAGAACCGGCGGATGTCCGACTATGTTGAATCCGTGCGCCGGGCCGGGGGCGAGCCGATTGAAGTGGGCGCCGATGGCGAGTCGCCCGAGCACATCCTGGCGCGCGTGGACGGCATCATGCTGACCGGCGGCGGCGACGTCGATCCCAAGCTGTACGGCGAGGCCCGGCACGCGACGTTCGACCCGGCCGAGTCGGGCCGCGACGCCTTCGAGATCGCGCTGACCAAGGCGGCGGTGGCGTCCGGCATCCCCTACTTCGCGATCTGCCGCGGCATGCAGCTGCTGAACGTCGCGATGGGCGGATCGCTCATCCAGGACATCCCCAGCCAGGTGCCCGGCGCGCTGCCGCACGCGGTGCCCGAGCCGCGCTTCGCCATCGCGCACGAAGTCTGGGTGTCGAAGGGCTCGCGCCTGTCGGCGCTGCTCGCCGATCACATGGAAGACGGCGAGACGTGCCACGTGAACAGCCGGCATCACCAGTCGGTGCAGCGGGTCGCGAACGGCTTCGACGTCACCGCCACCTCGCCGGACGGCGTCATCGAGGCGATGGAACAACCGGGCGACGGCTTTTGCGTCGCCGTGCAGTGGCATCCGGAGAACTTCTGGCGCACTGGCGAATTCCGATCGCTCTTCGAAGGCCTCGTGCAGGCGGCTAACGCGCGAACGCGATGACCGTTTCGACGTGCGCCGTGTTCGGAAACAAATCGAATGCCCGCACGCTGACGATCCGGTAGCCGGCCTCGATCAGCCGCCGCGCGTCGCGCGCCAGCGTGGCGACATCACAGGACACATACACGAGCCGGGGCGAGCGCAGCGCGATCGCGCCGGTGAGCGCCAGCGTCGAGAGGCCGGTGCGAGGCGGATCGACGATCACGCTGCCCGGCCGCGTGGTTGGGCGCGCGAGGTAGTCTTCGACCGCGTCGACCCGCACCTCGACGTCGTCCCGCTGCGCGGCGTTCAACCGCAGGTCGCCGGCGGCGAAGCGGTCGCCCTCGACGGCCGTCACCGGCCCGCGGCCGTGCGCCGCAGCCGGCACGCTGAACAAGCCGACACCGGCGTACAGATCCAGCAGCGGGCCATCTGCGATCTGGGCGAGCACGTGGTCCACCAGCGGCGCCAGCAGGAAGCGGTTCCCCTGGAAGAACGCGCGCGCGCTGCGGGCCAGCGTGACGCCGTGCACGGTATCTGACACCGTCGTCGATCCCCAGAGGTCCATCGTGCGGCGGCTCTCGGGCGGCGCGCACGATACACCGGTCACGCCGTCGACCTGGGTGATGGCGGCCAGGCGCGAGGGGTCGGCGTCGGGGGCGAGCTCGAGATGCAGGGCGCGCTCGGAGGCGGAGACGTTCTCCGATAACTCGATCTCCGCCACGGTCTCGCGCGGAAGCGTCGCCAGCGACGCCGCGAGCGCCCGCAGCACGTCGACCGTCCGGGGTTGCAGTTGCCGGGTTTCCGCCGGGTCGCAGAGCGAGTGCGTGCCTTCGCGGAAGAAGCCGATCCGGCCGCGGCGCGCGTGCAGCCGCGCGCGCATGCGATACCCGTCGACTGGTGATGCGACGATGCCGGGCGGCGCCTCGAGCGTAATGCGGCCGAGGCGTCTGAGCGTGTCTTCGATGATGGCCACCTTGAGGGCCAGCTGGCGCTCGTAGCGGATGTGCGCCAGCACCGAGCCGCCGCACGCGCCGTCGCGGGCGTCCGCGAGACGATCGGGCGAGGGGTCCTTGATCTCGCGCGTGATGGCCCAGCCCGTGCCCCGCTGGACCTTTTCGACCTCGGCCTCGACGACCTCGCCGGGGATGGCGCCCGCCACAAACACGATCGCGCCCTCGTGGCGCGCGATCATCCGTCCGCCCGCGGCAGGCCGTTCGATGGTGAGCGTGAGCCGATCTCCTCGTTGCATGGCGATGGGGTCTGGCACCTTGACATCGAAAACAATGCAGTAACTGCGTAGGTCGCAAATACTGCGGCGTCTTCGATGTTAAGGTGCCAGACCCTCCCCCGGCAGTCCGAAGTGGAGGCGGACGAGGCGCTCGACGGCGGCACGGCGCGACTGCGCGTACGCCTCCGGCGTCATGCGCGCGCGGAACGGCGCCAGCTCGGCCTCGGCTTCCCTCTCGAAACCCACCCGTTGGGCGTCGGTAATGGCGGCGACCGCCGCCGCAAGCAGCGCGGCCTCGATCCCGGCGATGCGCTCCAGGATGGCCTCGCGCGCGTCGCCGCGCGCCTTCGCCGCCTCGGGACCCATGGCGTCGAGCGATCGCACGGCGGCGTCGAGGGCCGCGCCGATCGCCGGGCCCGCCTGGTCGCTGCCGCGCAACACCGTGAGCCGCGCCAGCGCGCCTTCAATCCGCGACGCCAGCGATCGCCTCGACCGGCCGGCGCCCTGAACCGGCTCCTCGACCTCCGGCCCGCCGGGCGTGTCCGGCACGACCGTCGAGATGCCGAGCGCGCGGCGCCAGTCGTCGAACGCGTCGAGCACGTCCGCTTCGCAGAAGTCGATGCGGACCGGATGCCGCCGGGGGCCCTTGCGGTAGTAGCGCTCGAAATAGCGATCGATCCCGGCTTCGGCGATCTTGAGGGGAATGCCCTGTTGCGCCCAGCCGATGACGCGCTCGAACGCGGGCCCCGTGATGCGGATCAGGTGGCCGTCGTTCTTCCGGCAGAGATAGGCTTCGAGGTCGCGGCAGTAGGATTCAACATCGATCACTGCTGGCGTTCCCAGACGAGGCGAAGTCCACGCAGGGTGAGATCCTCGTCCACGTGCTCGATGACCGTCGATTCGGGCGCGACGACCGAGGCCAGGCCGCCGGTGGCCACGACCACGGCGGCGCCGCCGAGCTCCGCCTTCATGCGGCGCACGAGGCCCTCGACCATGTCGACATATCCCCAGAAGAGGCCCGACTGCATCGACGCCACCGTGTTGGTGCCGACCACGCGCGCCGGCTTCTTCAGATCGATCCGGGGCAGCCGGGCCGCGCGCTGGAACAGCGCGTCGGCCGAAATCTGCGGGCCCGGACAAATCCCCCCGCCCAGGTACTCGCCCTTCGCCGAGATCGCATCGAAGGTCGTGGCGGTGCCGAAGTCGACGACGATGATCGGCAGGCCCCGGGCGTAGGTGTCGAACGCCGCGATGCCGTTGACGACCCGATCCGCGCCGACCTCCGCGGGATTGTCGTAGAGGATCGGCATGATCGAATTCACCGCCGGCTCGAACAGCAGCGGCACGCGGCCGAAGTAGTCGGTCACCATCCTGGTGAGCGTCGCCGTGAGCGGCGGCACCACCGAGGCGACGACGATGCCGGTAATGTCGGGCTGACGCACCTCGTACCGATCGCACAGGCTGGCCACGAGGATGCCGAGCTCGTCCGAAGTCCGCTCGCGGATCGTCGTCAGCCGCCAGCTGTGGATCAGATCCGTGCCGCGGAACACGCCGATGACGATGTTGGTGTTGCCGACGTCAATCGCTAACAACATAAAGATAGGTGCCTAGGGTGCGTACGGTGCCTCGGGTGCCTAAGGTGCTACGGGTGCCAAGGTGCTCAAGGTGCTAAAGGTGCCACTGCAGTTCTCCCGCAATGATGCGCTCGGTTCCGAGTGACGTGCGCAGGAGTAACGCGCCGGTGTCGTCGATCCCCGCGGTGATGCCGTGTGTCGCGTCCCACTCGACCCGCGTGCCGGCAGCCGACGGCGAGGCCGCACGCCAAGCTTGCAGGATATCACCGGGGTTCCGCTCGAGCGCGGCCACCGAGTCCCACAGGCCCAGCAGGACGGCGGCGAGCACCGCGCCACGGTCGACGCCGCGTCCCAACTCGTCTTCGAGGGACGTCGCCCGGGCCGCCACGTCCGGCGGATATGCCGCCGCCTGCACGTTGACGCCCACGCCGACGACCACCGCCTGCTGCGAAGTCCGCAGGGCGACCGCTTCCGCCAGGATTCCGGCGAGCTTCCGGCGGCCGACGATCACGTCGTTGGGCCACTTCAGATCCGGCGCAAGGCCGGTGGCGCCGCGGATGCCCTCGCGCACGCCGACCCCGGCGGCCAGCGTCAGCAGCGGCAACGACGCCGTCGCGTGCGCCGACGGCCGGACGACCATCGAGAAATACAGCCCCGCGTCCGGAGGCGATTGCCACGTGTGCCCCCGGCGGCCCCGGCCCGCCGTCTGCTCGCCGGCGGCCACGACGAATCCGTGCGCCGTGTCCCCTTCGGCCGCGGCGACCGCGAGGTCCATCGTCGAGGTCACCGACGCGTGCCATCGCACATCAAGCCGGATGTCGGGCCGCGTGTGGCGGAGCGCGGCGAGCGGCGCGGCGAGTTCTTCAGGGATCATCTCAGGCCGGCCTGCCCTGAGCGGAGTCGAAGGGTGCGAGCTCGAAACTCAAGTCTGCCGCCGGCGCGGAGTGCGTCAGCGCGCCCACCGACACGTACTGCGCGCCGGTCGTGGCCAGCTCGGGAATGCGCTCGAGGGTCACGCCGCCGGAGATCTCGATCGCGGCGCGGCCCGCCACCCGCGCGACCGCCTCGCGAATGTCGTGGGTCGTGAAGTTGTCGAGCAGGATCCGCGGCACGCCCGCGTCGAGCGCCTGGTCGAGCTCGTCCGGCGTCTCGACTTCGACCTCCACGGGGAGGCCTTGCGCGGCCGCCATCGCGCGGGCGGCGGCGGCGCGCACGCCACCCGCCAGCCGCTTGTGGTTGTCCTTGATCAGGATGCCGTCATCCAGCCCTTGGCGATGGTTGGTACCGCCGCCGCAGAGGACGGCGTACTTCTCGAGCGCGCGGAGGCCGGGCGTGGTCTTGCGCGTATCCAGGATGGTGATGCGGCCGGCGGCGGCGTCCACGAACTTCGCCGTCAGCGTGGCGATGCCGCAGAGGCGCTGGAGGAAATTGAGGGCCGTGCGTTCCGCGGCCAGCAGCGCCCGCGCGTCGCCCGCCACGACGGCCACCGCCTCGCCCGCCTGCACGTGGGAGCCGTCGCCCCATCGCACTTCGAACACCACCGCGGGATCCGATTGCCGGAAGACCTCGGCGGCGACGTCGAGTCCCGCCACCACCAGATCCGACTTGGCGAGCACGGTGCCCCGCGCCCGCTGCCCGGCCGCGATCGTCGCGGCGCTGGTGGCATCGCCGCGCCCCCAATCCTCGGCGAGCGCGCCGCGGGCCAGATCGCGATAGGCCTCCGGCGGCAACACCGGCACCATCAGGCCTCCGCGGGCTTGAGGGTGATCCGCACGCCCGCGTCGTCCCCGGCCTCGAGCACCAGCGAGTCCGCGCGGCATGCCGCCTTCAAGTCGCGCTCGACCAGGGCCAAGCTCTGCACCGCGTCGGCGGAGGCGGAATACACCACGGCCTTCACCGGCGTGCCGACCGACACTCTCTGATCGGTCTTGCCCTTGCGGATGGCATTGAGGGCCTCGGTCAGGTGCAGCACGGCCTGTCGCGCGGTCTCATCCTCGCCCGAGACCTTGACCACCTCCGCGCGAACCGGCCACGCGGCGCGATGCACCGAGCCCTGGCGCCACCACGACCAGACCTCGTCACACACGAACGCCAGGTACGGCGCCAGAAACCGCAGTAACACCGACAGGGCCAGGCGCATTGCCGTCGACGCCGACGACGCCGCCTCGGGACCGAAGTCTCCATAGCGGCGCGACTTCGCCGCCTCGACGTAGTTATCGCAGAAGTCCCAGAAGAACGACTCGATCTTGGCGAGCGCCTTCGCATACTCGTACCGATCGAGCTCCGCCGTCGCTTCGTCCACGAGGTCCGCCAGGTTCAGCAGCATGCCGCGGTCGAGCGGCTCGGTCACCGCGCCGTCGGCGTGCTCGCCCGCCAGCACGAACTTCGAGACATTCAGGACCTTCATGGCGAGCTTGCGGCCGATCTTCATCTGGCCCACGTCGAACGCCGTATCCACGCCGGGCCCGCCGCGCGCCGCCCAGTAGCGGACGCCGTCGGATCCGTATTCCTGCAGCAGGCCGAGCGGCGTCACGACGTTGCCCTTCGACTTCGACATCTTCTTGCGATCGGGATCGAGCACCCAGCCGGAGATCGCGGCCTCGGTCCACGGCACCGACCCGTGCTCGAAATGCGCGCGCACGACTGACGAAAACAGCCACGTCCGGATGATGTCGTGCGCCTGCGGCCGCAGATCCATCGGAAAGGTGCGCGTGAAGATCTCGGCGTCGGTTTCCCACTGCGTGACCAGTTGCGGCGACACCGACGACGTCGCCCACGTGTCCATCACGTCCGGGTCGCCGGCGAACCCTCCGGCCTGTCCGCGCTCGGCGGGCGTGAACCCGTCGGGCACGTCGGTGGACGGATCGATCGGCAGGCGCGACTCGTCGGGAACGATCGGGTGGTCGTAGTCCGCCGTTCCGTCCGCGCGAATCGGATGCCACACCGGAACGGGCACGCCAAAGAAGCGCTGGCGGCTGATGCACCAGTCGCCGTTGAGGCCGTTGACCCAGTTCTCGTAGCGCGCCCGCATGTACTCCGGGTGCCACTGGATCTCCCGCCCGCGCGCGATGAACGCCTCCCGATGGTCCATGGTCCTGATGAACCACTGGCGGCTGGTGACGATTTCGAGCGGGCGGTCGCCCTTCTCGTAGAACTTCACGTTGTGGGTGATTGGCGTCGGCTCGCCCTCCAGATCTCCGCTCTCACGCAGCAGCTCGACGATCCTGGCCTGCGCCTTCTTGGCCGACAGCCCGGCCAGCTGATCGTAGGCGCGCTGCGCCCGGGCCGCGTCGCCGGACTCCCATCCCCTGGCGCCCCACGTCACCGGCCCCAACGTGCCGTTGGGCTGGACGATGGCGCGCACCGGCAGTTTCAACTCGCGCCACCAGGTGACGTCGGTCGTGTCGCCGAACGTGCAGATCATCGCGATGCCACTGCCCTTTTCGGGATCGGCCAGCGCGTGGGCCTTCACCGGCACGCGGACGCCGAAGAGCGGCGTGACGACCTCGGTGCCGAAGAGCGGCTGGTAACGCCGGTCATCCGGATGCGCCACCAGCGCCACGCACGCGGGGATCAACTCCGGACGCGTGGTCTCGATCGCGACCGCGGCGGATCCATCGGGCCGGGCGAAATGAATCTTGTGATACGCGCCGGGCTGCTCGCGGTCTTCGAGCTCCGCCTGGGCCACGGCCGTACGGAAATCGACATCCCACAGCGTCGGCGCTTCGACCTGGTAAGCGAGGCCCTGCTTCAGGTGGCGCAGGAACATGGTCTGCGACACGCGCTGCGCCTGGCGCCCGATGGTCGCGTAGGTCATCGACCAGTCCACCGACAGCCCGAGGTACCGCCACAGCTGCTCGAAGGCTTTTTCGTCTTCGACGGTGAGCTTGATGCACAACTCGATGAAGTTGGGCCGCGACACCGACACGGGGTGCTTGTCCGGCTTCTCCGGCGGCTCGAACGACGGGTCGTAGGGCAGCGACGGGTCGCACCGCACGCCGAAGTAGTTCTGCACGCGCCGCTCCGTGGGCAGGCCGTTGTCGTCCCATCCCATCGGATAGAAGACCTCCTTGCCGCGCATGCGCTGGAAGCGCGCGACGATGTCGGTGTGGGTGTAGGAAAAAACGTGCCCGACGTGCAGCGAGCCGCTGACGGTCGGCGGCGGCGTGTCGATGGAATAGATCTGGCGGCGTGACTTCGTGCGGTCGAAGCGATAGATGCCGTCACGCTCCCAGCGCGCGGCGAGCGCGTCTTCCAGGCCTTCGAGCGCGGGCTTTTCCGGGACGGACATATCTCTCTATTATGAAAGGCACAAGGCAGAAGGCAGAAGGCAAAAACAAGGGCCAACCTTCTGCCTTCTGCCTTCTGCCTTGTTACTGAGTATCCCGTTCGGCCTGGGCCTTCACGCGCGCGATCTCGTCGCGCAGCAATCGCTCGGAGGTCTCGGAGACGACCGAGCGGACGGTGTCGCGGACCGTGTCGTGCACGGTCGTCGTCATGGCCTCGCGCAGGTGATCCGCAAACATCCCGGCGTTGAGGCGTTCGACCACGCGCTCGGCGATCTGGTCGAGCATGACGTCGGTGATCTCCGGCTGGATCACCACCGGGGGCGGGGGCTCGGGGACCGCGGCCCTCGGTGGATGCGATCGCTCGCCCTGCTCGAACGCCAGGAGATCGGCAAAGTCGTCCGCCACATCTCGTTGGGCCGACGAGGGCGCGTTCGGCGGCGGCGGACCGGGAGCCGGAGGCGGCGCGGGCACCGCCACAAACGGCGCGACCTCCACGGGCGCGACTTCCAGGGCCGGGATCTCCTCGAGCGCGACCTCCACGGGTGCGACCTCTACGGGCGCGACCTCGACGGGCGTGACCTCCACGGGTGCGACCTCCACGGGCGCGACCTCTACAGGCGCGACCTCTACAGGCGCCGGCGGCGAATCGAAAACCGGCACAGGTGGCGGCGGTGGCGTGGGCGGAGCGGCCGGCGCGGCGGTATTCACGGCTTCGGGCGTCTCGGGCAGCTCGACGTCGTGGATCCCCATCTCGGCGGCGAGCGTCTGCTGCTCGAGGCGGCGTTCTTCCCTGATCTTGTCCTCGTCGGCAAACCACTCGTCGTCGATTTCGAAGACCGGCGATGCCGGGGGCGTGCCGGCGGCCGGCGGCTGCGGACGTCTGCCCGGCGACCGCGGATCGACCGCGGTACCATGATGCTCGAGCGGCGGCGCGGGGTTCCGCCCCTGCCGTTCCTCGCCGCGGCCCGCCAGATGCTGATCCAGCGAATCAAACGCCGCATCCAGCGTGTCGAGGTAGTCGTGGCTTCCGTGCCCGCTTTCCACGGACCTCGCGTCCGGCGCGAGGCCCGAATCTTCCTTGAGCTCGTCCCAGCTCGACGCCTTGGCGGCGCGCACCGGCCGCGGGCTCTGCGGGCGGACCTGCGCCGAGGGCGGCGCCTCGCGCTGCCCCTGCTTCCGCTTCTCCGGCGGCGCCGAGGCAGGGGTCACCGTCCGCCCGGCCGCGGGACGCGCTTCACTCTTGATGCCGAGCAGCTCTTTGACGCGGCTAATCACGATCGTCGGCTCTAATGGTTTCTCGAGTACTCCGCTGGCGCCGCTGGCCTTGAGCTGCGCCGGATCCACCGATTCAAACGCGCCCGACAGCAACAGCACGGGCAGGTTCTTCAACGCCGGCTGGCTTCGCACGAAGCTCGCCACTTCGTACCCGTTCACGTTCGGCATCGTCGTGCCAGCCAGGACGATGTCGGGCCGCTGCGAGCTGATGCGCTCAATCGCCGCCTGCCCGTCCGACACCGTGACGATCCGGAAGGCCTCCTCGGCGAAGGTCAGCGCGATCACCCGCTGGACCGTGATGCTGTCGTCGGCGAGCAGCAGTGTTCGCATGAGACAGGCTACTTCCGGATATCGGCCGAATGCTGCAGCATCAACAGTCCGTCAGACCGGCTCCACCCGGACGCGGGCGTTGGCCGTGATGTAGTCGATGATGTGCTGCATCGGGGTGCCCGGCAGGAACACGCCGCGAATGCCCATCGCATTCAGCTTCGGCAGGTCCACGTCGGGGATGATGCCCCCAATCACGACCTGGACATCGTCCAGGCCCTTCTCCTTCAACAGGGTCATGACCCGCGGGCAGATGTGCATGTGTGCGCCCGACAGGATCGACAGCCCGATGACGTCGGCGTCTTCCTGCAGCGCCGCGGACACGATCTGCTCGGGGGTCTGGCGGAGGCCCGTGTAGATCACCTCCATGCCGGCATCGCGCAGCGCGCGCGCGATCACCTTCGCGCCACGGTCGTGGCCGTCGAGTCCCGGCTTGGCGATGACGACTCGGATCTTCTGGCTCATCAGATGACCGGTACTTCCTCGTATTCGCCCCACACCTCGCGCAGCGCGTCGCACATCTCGCCCACGGTGGCGTAGGCCCGCACGCACTCGAGCAACGGCACCATCGTGTTGCCCTGGCCCCTGGCGACGTCCTTCAACGCGTCGAGCGTCCGCCGCACGCGGTCGTGGTCGCGCGTCCTCTTCAGGTCCGCGAGGCGCGCCAGCTGCTGGTCCGACGCGGTGTCGTCGATGTAGAGGATCTCGATCGGCTTTTCGTCCGTCTGCCGGAAGTCGTTCACGCCGACGATGGTCTTGTCCTTGCGTTCGACCGCCTGTTGGAACTGGTACGACGCCTCGGCGATTTCCATCTGCGGATACCCGCGCTCGATCGCCTCGACCATGCCGCCCATGCGGTCGATGGTGTCCCAGTAGTGCAGCGCGCCCTCTTCCATGTCGCGGGTCAGCTTTTCGATGAAGTACGAGCCGCCCAGCGGATCGACGACGGTGGTCACGCCGCTTTCGTGCGCGATGATCTGCTGCGTCCGCAGGGCGATGGTCGCGGTCTCCCTGGTCGGCAGCGCCAGGGCTTCGTCCAGCGAGTTGGTGTGGAGCGAGTTGGCGCCGCCGAGCACGGCGGCCAGCGCCTGCAGCGCCGTGCGCACGACGTTGTTATAGGGCTGCTGGGCGGTCAGCGAGACGCCGGCGGTCTGCGCGTGGAACCGCAGCTGCCACGACCGCGGGTTCTTCGCGCCAAAGCGGTTCTTCATGGCCCCGGCCCAGAGCTTGCGGGCGGCCCGGTACTTCGCGATCTCCTCGAAGAAGTCGCTGTGCGAGTTGAAGAAGAACGACATGCGCGGCACGAAGTCGTCGACGTCGAGCCCGGCGTCGACGCCGTACTGCACGTATTCGAGGCCGTCGCGCAGCGTGAACGCCAGCTCCTGGAGCGAGGTCGAACCCGCCTCGCGGATGTGGTAGCCGCTCACCGAAATGGTGTTCCACTTCGGCACTTCCTTCGAGCAGAACCCGAAGACGTCGGTGATGAGCCGCATCGACGCGCGCGGCGGGAAGATGTATTCCTTCTGGGCGATGAACTCCTTGAGGATGTCGTTCTGGATCGTGCCGGAAATCTTCTTCCAGTCGGCGCCGTGCTGCTCGGCCACGACGAGGTACATCGCGAAGATCATCGACGCCGGCGAGTTGATCGTCATCGACGTCGTGATCATGGGATCGTTGAGCGGGATGCCGTCGAAGAGCCGCTCCATGTCGGCCAGTGAGACGATGCTGACGCCGCACTTCCCCACTTCGCCGAGCGACAGCTCGTGATCGGGGTCGCGGCCCATCAGCGTCGGCAGGTCGAAGGCGACGCTCAGCCCGGTGCCACCGGCGGCGATCAGGTCCTTGTAGCGCTGGTTGGTCTCCTCGGGCGTGCCGAAGCCGGCGAACTGCCGCATGGTCCAGAGCTTGCCGCGATAGCCCGTCGGGTGGATGCCGCGGACGTACGGGAACTCGCCGGGGTTGTTGACGTCGCGGTCGTAGTCGATCGCGCCGACGTCTTCCGGGGCGTACAGTCGTTCGATCGGCCGGCCGGAAATGGTCGTGAACGGGCCGGGCCGCTCGGGCGACCGGCGCAGGGCCGGGCCGACGACCTCGCGTTCCCACCGGCCCTTCCGGGTCTCGGTTCGATCGACGACGCTTTTCATGCCACTTAATTATAGGGCGTGCGAGCGGTTTCAGGCCGGGGAATCGATGCGTTCGGCTCATCGCACAGATAGCGAATTGACATTGCGGCGTGATGGTTGCTACCGTGGGTCGTTTGCACTGATCGTCTTGATTCCTTGTTGAGGCACTATGGCACCATACGGCACCGTCTTTGGCGCGATGCTCCAGGAGTTCGAGGGAGCCGCCCGCATTCTGAACCTCGAACCCGGCCTCTGGCGGATGCTCACGCATGCCAAGCGCCAGATCATCGTCTCCTGCCCGGTCCAGATGGACAACGGCGAGATCCAGGTGTTCACCGGCTATCGCGTCCAGTACAACGTGACGCTGGGCCCGGCCAAGGGTGGCATTCGCTATCACCCGGGCGTCACGCTCGACGAGGTCACGGCGCTCGCCGCGTGGATGACGTGGAAGTGCGCCGTCGCGCAGCTGCCCTTCGGTGGCGGCAAGGGCGGCGTAATCTGCGACCCGATGAAGATGTCGAGGCGCGAGCTCGAAGCGCTCACCCGCCGCTACACCGCCGAGATCATCGACTCCATCGGCCCCGAAAAGGACGTGCCGGCGCCCGACGTCAACACCAACGAGCAGATCATGGCGTGGTTCTCCGACACCTACTCGATGCACGTCGGCCACACCTCCACGGCGGTCGTCACCGGGAAGCCGGTCGAGATGGGCGGGTCGCTCGGCCGCCGCGAGGCTACCGGCCGCGGCGTGATGATCGTCGCGCGCGAATCGGCGCGCCACCTCGGCTTCGAGCTGAAGGGCGCGCGCGTGGCCATCCAGGGCTTCGGCAACGTCGGGTCGATCGCCGCGGAGCTGCTGGCGCAGCAGGGCGCGAAGATCGTCGGCGTCACCGACTGGAAGGGCGGCGTCCAGAACCCGAAGGGCCTCGACGTGGGCAAGCTGATCGATTACGTCAAGGAACACAAGACCGTGAACGGCTTTGCGGGCGGGGATCCGCTGGGGGCCGCCGACGTGTTCAAGCTCGACTGCGAGATCCTGATCCCCGCGGCCCTCGAGAAACAGATCACCGACGAGAACGCGGCCGACATCAAGGCGAAGCTGATCGTCGAAGGGGCCAACGGCCCGACGACGCCGGAAGCGCACAAGCTGCTGCACGAGCGCGGCGTCTTCGTGGTGCCGGACATCCTCGCCAACGCCGGCGGCGTCACGGTGTCGTACTTCGAGTGGGTGCAGGATCGCCACGGCTACTTCTGGACCGAGAAGGAAGTGAACGAACGGCTCGAGGCGAAGATGGTCGAAGCCTACAACGTGGTGCTGAAGACCGCGGAGAAGTACAAGGTCGACATGCGGGCCGCGGCGTACATCGTGGCGATCGGCCGTGTCGCAACCGTGACGCGCCTGCGCGGAATGTACGCCTAACCGCCGATGCGGAAGGCCACAAGCTCGGTGACGGGTGGGTGGCCTTCGGCGTTGGCGGCGAGCTCGAGCAGGTACTGTCCGGTCGCGAAGCTGGCGAGCGGAAGGTCTAGGACGTATGGCTGGCCCGCGGCTGGCGGCGTCACCGTGAGGTCGCTCATCTTCGTGCCCTGCTGATTCAGCAGGCGGGCCGTCACGGTGGCGGGCACGGTTCCCGGGGCGAAGGTGTCGAACCGCACCAGCAGCCGATCGGTCCTCCGGAAGTCGCGCGTCGCGGCGGGCGGAACGGCCGGGCCCGTGGTGAGGGCCGTGAACTCGCGGGCGTTGCGCGCGAACCAGACGCGCGGCGTGCCGATCATGACCTCGGGCGCCGACAGGTCCGGCACCGCCAGGTCGCGGTCTTCCGAATCGAGCGTCCCGGTGCCGTCGCCTTCGATGGTCAGGCGCATCTGCAGCGGGCCGGGCTTCGCCTCGAAGCTCACGGTGGCGCCTGATCCCACGGCGGCCATCTCGGCCGGGGCGCGGCCCCGATACACGACGTCGCCGGCGGGCGTGGTGGCCAGGATCGTCACGCGCCGCGGATCGTCCCGGCGGCTGCCCGGCGTGGCCGGGAGCGGTTCCCACAGGAACGTGACCGTGGTCTTGCCGTCATGGCCGGGACCGGTGCCAATCCACGTGCGGATGTAGCGGCGGTTGGTCATCGGCGCGATGGCGGCCAGGGCCTTGGTGACAGCCGCCGGCGGCCCGGCGGGCAGGCCCACGCGCGTCGCGCGCCGCACGTCGGCGTCGGTGTAGGCCCAGTAACCGCGCCGGGCCCGCACCTGCATGCCCGGCCGCTTCACGCGCACCTTGATCTCGTGGAACTTGCCGTCGGTGGGCGCCTGGGTCGAGTTGTAGCCGAGCAGGTAGTAGGCGCTCGAGTCCCTGACGATCTGCTTGAGCCCGTTGGCGAGGTCGTTCTGGTTCACGATGGCGCGGCCGTCGGTGTTCTCGGCCAGCCCGCGCAGCGTGTCCATCGTCGAATTGAGCGACGCCTGGCTCGTCGTGATCGAGATGTTCGCGGTGATGTCGAAATCGCCGATCGCCAGCCCGCGCGGGTCAACGGTGTAGATCGACGTGTTGTTGCGATTGGCGGCGTCGTAGACGTCCTGCAGTTCCTGGATCAGGTCGAGCCCGGCGGTGAAGTTCGCGCGCTCTTCCATCAGGTTGTTGTCGCCCGCAAACGGGTCGCGGCGCGCCGGGTTGTTGCCGCTCCCCGGCTCGGCGGCGATCGCGTCGCGCATCTGCGGCGGCAGCACCGTCACGTAGCCCTCGCTGACGAGGACGATCGACTTGCGGCCCTCGCGCAACGAGCCGAGCTTGTGCGCGATGCCGCGCAGCGCCGTCAGCGAGACCTGGCGGCGGATGCGCTCGACGACCTCGGCCGGGTACTTGTAGACGTAGGACTGCTCGATGTCGTTTTTGGGTTCGTAGTCGAACTTGCGGCCCTCGAACTTCTCCACGGTGTTGAGCACGCCCTGGTGGTTCCGCGTGAGCATGACGCCGTCGATCGGCGTCAGCGGGTACATCACGCCGATCAGGTCGGCGGGCGAGAGCTGGTTGGCGATGAAGTCCATCAGCGGCTTGCGCACGCGCCAGCTGGTTTCGCGCCGGACGTGATAGTCGTCCAGGAAGAACACGAAGATGCGCGAGTTCTCGTCGGCCGCGGCCATCTCTTCGTCGTTGCGGCTGCGGATGCCCCGCTGCGTGTAGGTCGGCACGGTGGTGGTGTCGACCTTGACGAGGCGGAAGGCTTCGAGCGTCTGCGGCTTGTTGTCTTCGAAGAGCTCGAAATCCGTGGGCGTGAGGTCGGCGACCGGGTTGCCCTGCTTGTCGGTGACGATCACGTCGACGCGGACGAAGTTGACCCCGGCACGGAAGACGGGCTGCGCCGGATCGGCGGGTGGAGGCTGGGCCGGCTGCTGGGCCGGTCCTGCGCCGCCACGGCCGCGAGGGTCGTGAGCGCCGCGACTGCAACCAGAGCGAACACCCGGACCGTCGTGATGCGCATGCCTGTACGGTCGATGATAACATTGACGTTCTCCATGAGTCAGACCATCGCCGCCGCCCCCGCGCTGACACGGCTGGCCGAAGACGAGGCCCTGTTCCGCGACAGCGTCTACGAGTTTGCCGACCGCGAAGTGCGGCCGATCACCCGCGAGATGGACGAGCACGCCAAGATGTCGCCCGGCTTGATCACGAAGCTCTTCGAGCTGGGCGTGATGAGCGTCGAGATTCCCGAAAGCTACGGCGGCGCCGGCGGCACGTTCTTCCACTCGGTGCTGGCGGTGGAGTCGCTGTCGCGGGTCGACCCCTCGGTCGGCGTGCTGGTGGACGTGCAGAACACGCTCGTGATCAACGCGCTGCTGCGCTGGGGCAGCGACGAGATCAAGCGGCGCTACCTGCCGAGGATGGCGAAGAACCTGATCGGCGCCTACTGCCTGTCGGAGGCCGGCTCGGGCAGCGACGCCTTCGCGCTGGCCACCCGCGCGGCCGAGACCGGCGACGGTTACGCGCTCACCGGCCGCAAGCTGTGGATCACCAACGGCAACGAAGCCGACCTCTTCATCGTCTTCGCCAACATCAATCCCGAGGCGGGCTACCGCGGCATCACCGCGTTCCTGGTCGAGCGCGGCATGGCCGGGTTCACGGTGGGCCAGAAGGAAGACAAGCTCGGCATCCGCGCCAGCAGCACCTGCGAGCTGCTGTTCGAAGACTGCGTGGTGCCGAAGTCGCAGATTCTCGGCGAGGTCGGCAAGGGCTACAAGGTCGCCATCGAGACGCTCAACGAGGGCCGCATCGGCATCGGCGCCCAGATGCTGGGGCTCGCGCAGGGCGCGCTCGATCACACCGTGAAGTACATCAAGGAGCGCAAGCAGTTCGGCAAGCCCCTCGCCGATTTCCAAGGCGTGCAGTTCCAGCTCGCGCGCATGGCGCTCGACGTCGAGGCGACGCGGCTGCTCGTCTACAACTGCGCGCGCCTGCGCGATGCCGGCCTCCCCTTCCTGACCGAGGCGGCCATGTGCAAGGTCTACTCGTCGGAGGTGGCCGAGCGCGTGGCGTCGATGGCCATCAACCTGTATGGCGGCTACGGCTTCGTGAAGGACTACCCGGTCGAGAAGTTGTACCGGGACGCGAAGATCGGGCAGATCTACGAAGGCACGACCAACATGCAGCTGATGACGATCGCCAAACAAGTACTAGGTGCTTAGGTGCTTGGGTGCTTGGGTGCTTGGGTGCAGCACCTGAGCACCTCAGCACCTCAGCACTTCAGCACCTCAGGGTGCAGCACCTGAGCACCTGAGCACCTGAGCACCTGAGCACCTGAGCACCTCAGCACTTCAGCACCTCAGGGGAGTATCACCTGAAGCGTCCGGGCGTCGCGGGCGAGGCGCTCGAGCAGGCCGCCGCGGGCGTAGCCGTCGGGGCCTTCGACGCGGATGGCCGCGTGCACGGCCTTCTCCGCCGCCGCCGCCGACAACGACCGGGCCAGGCGGATCGCCGTTTCATAGTCGTCGTCCCGCTCCACCGTTTGCGCGGCCTGCAGCGTGAGCAGCCGCGCGGCGTAGAGTTCCGCGGCCGCGTCGGCGAGGGCCCAGTGCGGCACCTTCTCGTCGCCCCCGGGGCGGAGCCCGGTGCGTTTCATGGCGGCCACCGCATGGGCGACCGCAGACCGCCCGACGCCGAGCGCCACGGCGCAGCACACCAGGCGCGCGCGCATCAGGGTGGAGCCGGTGGCGCGCTGCACCGACGCCAGCGCGAACTCGGCCCCCCGCAGGCCCGGCAGCGACGGCGGAATCACGGTGCCCGCGGCGCCCGAACCCGCGGCCGAGCCGAAGCCGATCGACGCCGCCAACCCCGCGCTCGCCGACGCCAGCTCCTCGATGATCAGCACCGCCGCCATCTCGGCGCCCGCAAACGGATCCGCGAGCGCCTCGGCGATCAGCGCCTGGGTGACCTCCTCGGGAATGCGGCCCGTCTTGTCGATGGCCGCCGCCACGCTCCGGGCGGCCCGCGTCACGCCGCGCGCGCGATCGACGATGGCCTGCTGGTCGGGGGTGAGGTCGAAGGTCATGAGGGGATAAGCCGCGGTGGATAGACCGATAAGACACGATTATATAAAGAAACCACGAAGATCACGAAGGCCATCACGAAGGTCACGAAGATTCTCTTGGAAAAATACTTCTGGGCCTTCGTGGTGATCTTCGTGAGCTTCGTGGTTTCCTTTTGATCAGCTCAGCCCGGCAAACAGCGGCCGCAGGCGCTCCACCGTGCGCGGCAACTCTTCCGGCAGCACGCGCACTTCCCCGACCACCGACATGAAGTTGGTGTCGCCGTTCCAGCGCGGCACCAGGTGCACGTGCAGGTGATCGACGATGCCGGCGCCGGCCGGCCGCCCCAGGTTCATCCCGACGTTAATCCCCTGCGGCTGGTAGGCCTCGGTCAGCACCTGCTCGGCGCGCTGCGTCAACAGCGCCAGCTCGTTCAGCTCGTCGCGCGTCAGCCGCGCCAGGCTGGCCACGTGCCGGCGCGGCACGACCATCAGGTGGCCGGCGTTATACGGATAGAGGTTGAGGATGACGTAGGTGAGCGGCGCCTCGTGCACGACCAGCGCGCGCGCCGTCTCGGTGGCTTGCGCGGCGCAGAACACGCAGTCGTTCGCGTCTTCCGCGCGTGTCACGTAGGTGTGTCTCCAGGGCGACCAGATCCGCTCCATGACGATCTCAGACCTCAGATCTCAGATTGCAGATCTCCACAGCCCGGATCAATCTGCGATCTGAGATCCGAGATCTGAGATTGGCGGTACGCCGGGCTCCCCCGTCTCCCGGTTGATCAGGTCCTTCAGTTCCTTGCCCGGCTTGAAATACGGGACGCGCTTCGGCGGCACGTCCACCTTGTCGCCGGTCTTGGGGTTGCGGCCCTTGCGGGGCTCGCGCTTGCGCAGGCGGAAGCTGCCGAATCCGCGGAGCTCGATCTTCTCGCCCCGCTTGAGCGCATCGATGATGCTCTCGAACACGGTGTCGACGATGACCTCCGAGTGCTTCTTCGTGAGGTCCGAAACGCGCGAGACTTCTTCGACCAGCTCCGCCTTCGTCATAATCAGTAAGGAAAGTAGCTCAGTTTCTTTGACTACTACTTGTGCTTCAGGTGATCGCCCAGCGTCGCGCCGCCTTCACCCTGCGCCGCCGAATACGACTCGTAGGCGGCGCGGTAGTTGGCGTTGGTCAGGGCGCGAATGCTCAGGCCGATCTTGCGTTCGGCCGGGCTGAGCTTGATGATCTTCATCTGGTAGCTCTTGTCGACTTCCAGATCGATCTTCTCGCCGCCCTGCGAATCGTCGAACTCGCTCACGTGAATCAGGCCCTCGATGCCTTCGTCGAGCTCGACGAACGCGCCGAAGTTGGTCATCCGCACCACCTTGCCGTCGATCGTGCTGCCGACCTGGTGCCGCGCGAAGAAGTCTTCCCAGATGTCGGTCGCCAGCTGCTTGAGGCCGAGCGACAGGCGCTGGTTCTCGGCGTCGATGCTGAGCACCATCGCCTCGACGACGTCACCCTTCTTCAGCACTTCGCTCGGGTGCTTGACGCGCTTGCTCCACGACATGTCCGAGATGTGGATCAGCCCGTCGATGTCTTCCTCGACCTCGACGAACGCGCCGAACTCGGTCAGGTTGCGAACCTTGCCCTTGATGCGCGTGCCGACCGGGTACTTTGCGGTCAGCTCATGCCACGGGTTCTGCTCGACCTGCTTGAGGCCCAGCGAGATGCGCCGCGCCGCCGGGTCGACGCCGAGCACCATCGCTTCGACCGCATCCCCGACGTTGAGGATCTTCGACGGGTGCTTGACGCGCTTGCTCCACGACATCTCGCTGACGTGAATCAGGCCTTCGACGCCCGGCTCGAGCTCGATGAACGCGCCGTAGTCGGTCAGGCTCACGACCTTGCCGCTCATGCGCGCGCCGGCCGGGAACCGATCCATCACCGTGGTCCACGGGTCGGCCATCAGCTGCTTGTGGCCGAGCGAGACGCGCTCGGTGGCCTGGTCGTACTTCAGCACCACCACGTCGATCTCGTCGTTGACCTTGAACAGCTCCGACGGGTGCCCGACGCGGCCCCACGACATGTCGGTGATGTGCAGCAGGCCGTCGATGCCGCCCAGGTCGATGAACGCGCCGTAGTCGGTGATGTTCTTGACCACGCCGCGCAGGACCTTGCCCTCGGCCAGGGTTTCGAGCGTCGACTTCTTCTTCTCGGCGTTCTCCTCCTCGAGGAGCACCTTGCGCGAGAGCACGATGTTGCCGCGCTTCTTGTTGACCTTGATCACGCGCATGCGGAGCTCCTGCCCCTTCAGCGCGTCGAGGTTGCGCACGGGACGCACGTCGATCTGGCTGCCGGGCAGGAACGCGCGGACGCCGATGTCCACCGCAAGACCGCCCTTGATCCGCTCGACGACGCGGCCGATCACGACCTTCCGTTCCTGGAAGGCGCGCTCGACTTCGTCCCAAATCTTCATCTTCTCGGCCTTCTCGCGCGACAGCACGATGTGGCCTTCGCGGTCTTCGGTGCGCTCGAGCAGCACGTCGACCACGTCTCCCTCACGAACAATTACCTGGCCGGTTTCGTCCAGGAACTCCTCGACGGCGATGACGCCCTCGGACTTGTAGCCGACGTCGATCACGACCTCGTTGGCGGTGACTTTGAGCACGGTGCCCTTGACGACTTCGCCTTCCGCGAGGTTGCGGAAGCTGTTATCGTAAAGGTCCAGTAAGCGGGCATACTCTTGCGGGTCGGTGTCGTCGTCGTGACCCCAGGGTGAGGTCGTTTTCATCACCGGTTTGCCCGTGGCCCGGGCCGTCGGGGCCGAGGCGCCCTGGGACTCGGTAGCCGGGTTCTGTTCGTCTTGCGAAATTGCCATTTGCGATGCGTGTCCTTTGCTCTCAGATTTGCTACTGTCAGGTGGCCGATGCCCGTTGGAACTGAAACCGGCGGCCCGCGTAACCGATAGAGGTTACGTTACTTAGCGCAAACTGTCAAGAAAGCCGGAAAGGATTTTGCCATGGCCCGCAGGAAGCCCGCACGGCCCGCCAAGAGAGGTAAGAAGAAGGCCGCGCCCAAGGCCGCCCGTCGAAAAGGGGTGAAGAAATCCGCCCGGAAGGCCCCAAAGAAGGCCTCAAGGAAGGCGGCAAAGAAGGCACGGAAGGCCCGTCCCAAGCCGAAGGCCACGGTGCGCAAGGTCGCCAGGAAGGCGAAGCGGGCCGCCCCGGCGGCGAAGGCCGCGCCCAAGGCGGCGCCGAGAGCGTCCGCTAAGAAACCCAATCTCGACCGGCCCCGCAAGACGGTGGCCGACATTCATGGGATGCCCTCCAGCTGGGGGCCGGCCGCCGCCGCCACCGCCGCATCGACCGGCCGCGCCGAGATGAACGAGAAACTCCAGAAGAACACCAACACGAGCCCCGCGCTCACGGCGGGTGACGTGGACGCCGATTGGCAGTCGGCCGGCGCGGTCGGCGACGAGGCGCCGGGCGGCGACAACCCGACACCCGATCAGGACGTGGTCGACGAGATCGGCCGGGCGCTCGGCGTCGAGTACGCGGATGACGAGGAACTCCAGGGCGGCGCGGAGATCACCGAGCGCGACGTGCACCGCTGGGAGCTGGATCCGAGCTCGAAGGACGATTTCGACGAGACCGAATAGCGAATAGGAGGTAACTCCTCGGCGCGTGGGCGTTGACCTCCCGCTTCGTGACGGCGTCAGCGAGGCCGGTACGCCGCGGCTTCGGCGAGCACGCCATCAAGTGCCTGCCGATCGATCGGCTTGGCCATGTAGGCGTCCATGCCGGCGTCGAGGCAGCGCTCGCGGTCCCCCTTGAGGGCATGCGCGGTCATGGCCGCAATGAACTGGTGGCGGCCGGTGTCGCGTTCGCCGACGCGAATCTCCGCCGTCGCCTCGAACCCGTTGAGCAGCGGCATTTGGACGTCCATGAACACGACGTCGAAGGCCTCGCGGTTCAGGGTATCGATCGCCTCGCGGCCATCGTTGGCCGTCACCACTTCGTGGCCAGCCTTCTGCAGCATCTTGACGGCCACCAACTGGTTGATGGGATTGTCTTCGGCCAGCAGCACCCGCATTTTTTGGATGACCGGTCGTGTCTGGGCCTGAACTCTGGGGAGGCCTTCGGTCGATTCCACGGTGCGTTCGAAGGTGGCCGTGAAATGAAACGCGCTGCCGGCTCCCGGCTGGCTCTCGACCCAGATCGTGCCGCCCATCATTTCCACGACGTGCTGGCAGATTGCCAGCCCGAGGCCGGTCCCGCCGTACTGTCGCGTCGTCGAGCCATCGGCTTGTGTGAATTTGTCGAAGATGAGCTGCTGCTTCTCCACCGGAATGCCCGGGCCGGTGTCGACCACCGAGAACTGCAGCGCCAATGTGGTGGCGGTCGTCTCGATCGGCGCCACGCGCAGGGTGACACTGCCCTGCTCGGTGAACTTGAGGGCGTTACCAAGCAGGTTGACGATCACCTGCCGCAACCGCGACGGGTCGCCCATCACCGTGGCCGCGAACGTGCCGGGCACATCGGCCGACAGCGTCAGGCCCTTCTCGCCGGCGCGCCACGCCATGGCCCTCACGATCTCGTCCAGCAGGGGCCGCAGCTCGAACACGGTGTGTTCCAGCTGCAGTTTACCCGCCTCGATCTTCGACAGGTCGAGGATGTCGTTGATGAGGTTGAGCAGCGAGTTTCCGGACGACTGCACGAGTTCGAGGTAGACCCGCTGTTCCTCGGGCGACTCGGCCTCGAGGGCGAGCTGCGTCATGCCAAGGATGCCGTTCATCGGCGTCCGGATCTCGTGGCTCATGTTGGCCAGGAATTCGCTCTTCGCGCGGCTGGCGCTCTCGGCGGCCTCCTTCGCCGCATGCAGCTCGGTTTCCTGCTGCTTGCGAAGCGTGATGTCGCGAAAGTTGACAACCATGGCTTTGACGGCGGGGTCGTCGAACCGGTTCACCCCGAGGCCTTCGATGTCGTGCCAAGAGCCGTCGGCGTGCCGGAAACGCACGACGCCGACGACCTCCTTGCCGGGGTGGGCCATCGAGTCCGACCAGTATCGTCTTGCCGCCTCGTGATCGGCAGGGTGGATCAGGTCAAACAGGGACTTGCCTTCGCATTCGCCGCTGGCGTATCCCAGGAGGCGGATCGTGGCGGGACTGGCATACGAGATCCGCGAGTCAGGCCGCGTCAGGAAGACGCCGTCCGAGCTGTTTTCGACGAGGGCACGGAATCGCTTGTCTTGCCGCCCCATCTCCAGTTGCGACCGCCGCCGCTCCCACACCCGTGCGCCGAGCATGACCACACTGGCGATGACGCCGGCGATCAACAACCCGGCGATGGCCAGGAACCATCGCGTCTGATAGAACCGCGGCAGGAGCTGCACGGCGACGCTGGTGTCCCGGGAAGGCCACGCGCCGTCCGCGCGCGCCGCCTGCACCCGGAACTGGTAGCGGCCCGGCGGAATGTTCGTGTAGGTCGCGGTACGCCGCTCGCCCGCGTCACGCCAATCGCTGTCGAACTTGTCGAGGCGGTAGCGGAACCGCACGCGCTCCGGTGCAGCGAAGGTGGGGCTCGTGAACGTGAATTCGAGATCGCCATCTCGACTGGCCGCGGCGCCCTTCTGTTCCACGATGACGCCGGGGCTTTCCTGCCCGTCGCCGACCGAACGCCGGTCAATCCTGACCAGGCCCTTGATGGTCGGGAACCAGAGCTGACCGTCGCGATCGCGAATGCCCGCCGGATCGCCGCCGTTGGTTTCGCGCGAGCGCATGCCCTCCGCCACCCCGACCGTCCTGTTGGGGATGCGGGCAATGCGGCCTTCGTCGAACGCGTCGAGGTCGGCCTTGCGGACGGTAAAGATGCCCGCGTTGCAGGTGATCCAGAGCCGGCCCAGGCCGTCATCCACGATCTGGAACGCCACGTCGTTGAAGAGCCCGTCTCGAGTCGTGTACAAGCGGTAATGGCCATTGCGGAAGCGGCCGAGGCCAGAGCCGTAGGTTCCCACCCAGATGTTTCCTTCGCCATCGTCCAGGAACGTCTGGATTGGCGTGTCCGCGGACACGTAGGGCGCGGGCAGCACGGCCGGGCGTCCGTTGACGAAGCGGAGCAGACGCCCGGAACGTGTACCGGCCCAGACGGCCCCATCGCGCGACTCGTACACGGACAGCATTCCCGAACGATCGGACTGCGACACGTCGACGTGGTGTATGACGCCGTCGCGAATCTGATCGAGACCGCCTAATGTCGCGACCCAGAGGGTCCCGTCGCGCGCCAGGGCCAGGCCGCGTGCGTGGTTGTGGGACAGGCCCTGGGCCGTCGTGTACGAGGTAAGGGATCCGTTGCGATACGCATGAACGCCGGCGGTGTCGGTCGCGATCCACAAGGTGCCGTCCGGCGCTCCCTCGAGGGATCGCACCGCGCTGTCTGGAAGCGCTGCCAACCCCGGCATCGTGGTGAAACGTCCGTTGGCGAAGCGACGCACGCCGCCCTGCGTCAGGCCGAGCCATAAGGATCCGTTCCGGGCCTGGAGGATCGGCCGGACACCGGCGTCGAGACCTTCAGGTTGCCCGAACGGCACGGCGATGCCCCTCGAAAACCGCTCGAGGCCGCCGCCATACCGGCCCACCCACAAGTTGCCTTCCCGGTCGAGCAGCAGCGCTGACGCCCGGCGATGATCCTCGCCTTTGCGATCAAAACTCTCGAGCGCGCCGTTCCGGAAGCGGAAGAGACCGATTGATGTGCCGATCCACATGGACCCGGTCGCCGACTGCCGCAGCGTCTCGACCGCGAGGTCTCCAGCCTTGAGCGGGAGCATGGACGTCCAGCGCCCCTCCGCATAGCGATACAAAGCGCGGGTCGTTCCGAGCCACAGGCTGCCATCCTGCGCGGGGAGCAGCGCGGCCACGGTCGCGTGAGCGAGCTGCGACCGTGCGCTGACGACGTCGCGCCGCCCGTTTTGCAGCCGGACCAGGCTGTCGCGACTGACCACCCACGTGGCGCCGCGATCGTCAACGGCGACGAACTGGATCTCCGAGCCCGGCACGCCAGCGAACCGATCCACGTATGCCAAGCGGTCGCCGGTGTACGTCGACAGACCTGCGAGCGTAATCACCCAGATGGTGCCGTCCGGAGCCATGGAGAATCGCGCCGGCCGGTTGGATGGCTGAGGATCCAGAATCGCGCGAAACACGCCATCGCGG
>MELE01000096.1 GCA_001768615.1 Acidobacteria bacterium RIFCSPLOWO2_12_FULL_67_14b
CCAACGAAGAGAGAACGTGTTTCATATGTGATCTAGCTGGTGATCTGGTGATCGGCCTGCCAACCGCAGCTCGGCGCTCAATCCGGGCCGAGCGTAGGTTGGCGGAGGGAGAGGGATTCGAACCCCCGATACCCTTTCAGGTACAGCGGTTTTCAAGACCGCCGCCATCAACCACTCGGCCATCCCTCCGGTCGGCGATCGGCAATCAGCGGCCGGCTATCAGCAAGAACGCCTGAAAGCCGAGAGCCGAAAGCTGAAAGCGACAGGAGTCATTTTACCGGTTTCTGCCCGACCGCCCGATCTTGGTCACCTTCGGCCGTAGATGACGAACCACCGCTCCGGCATGCCCGTCCCCTTCGGGTTCCTGGCGCCCTGGAAGATGTCGAATTCGGCGCGGAGCTCGAACCCGGCCGCGGCCATCCAGCCCTTCACCTGCTCGCGCGTAATCCGGTCCTCGGGCTTGTCCCACTTCTTCGCGATCGGATCGTCGAACTCCTGCTCGATGATCGCGATGCGGCCGCCGGGTTTGAGCTCGGACGCAAGCACTTTCAGGTACGCCTGCCGATCGTTGGTGTTATGGAACACGTCGTGGAAGAACGCGATGTCGACCTGGTTCTTCGGCAGCCGTGGATCGTCCAGCGCGGCGAGGACGGTGTCGAGCGTGGTGAGCTGCTCCCTCGCCGCCTTTTGCTTCACGTACTCGAGCAGTTCCGGCCAGATGTCGACGGCCAGCGCCTTTCCCTTCGGCGCCACCGCCTTCGCGAACGGGATCGTGTACGCGCCGGTGCCGGCGCCGATGTCGGCGATCACATCGCCGGGCTTGAGGCCGAGGCTGGCGATCACCTCATCGATCTTGAGCCCGGGAATTCTCTCGGGCCGCTCGAGCCGTTTGATCCACTCCGCGCCCTCGGTGTTGTCCTGATGCGTGCCGGGTGGCCGATTGCCCTGCTGTTGCGGACCGCCCGCTGCGGCGATGCCGCCCAGGGCAACGACCGCACCGAAACACACCAGTCCCAAAACCGTGGAGCGCCAGGACATCAGCGTTGTCTCCCTATGGTTTTTCCGCCAGGTACTTGATCGACTTGAGCATCATGCTCTGGCTCGGCAACTCCGTCTCGCCCGCGGGAAATGCGTTCGCCTGCAGCATGAATGCGGTGATGGCCGCGTTGTCCGGCGCCTCAATCTGCCCTTCCTTGCCCGGCGGCATCGTGGTGCGGTTCCGATCGAACAGGTCGCCCACGCTGTTGCCGTCGTAGTTCGCGGAGAAGGCCTGGCCCGTGAGCGCCGGGGCCATGCTGCCGCCGGCCCCCGACGGCCCGTGGCACTGCGCGCATTCCTTGTCGAAGAGCACCGCGCCGCGCTTGGCTTGTTCCTCCGTGTAGACGCCGTCCCACACCGTCCGCGGCGCTTGCGCCCGGAGGGCGGCCGAGAAGATCCCGGCCGCCCCGAGGGCAACGAACAGCACAACTGTCCGTTCGCGAGTCGTCATGGTCATCGCTCCGTTGTTATCCTGAGCTGGCTCTGCGGCAGCGCGAACACGATGTACTCGCTCGTGTAGATGCCGCCGCCAACCGCGACGATGATGTACTGGCGGCCGTCGAGCATGTAAGTCATCGGGTTGCCGCTCTGCGGCGCCGGCATCCACACCGCGCCGACTTCCTGGCCGGTCTGCTGGTCGTACGCGCGCAGCATCGCGCCACGCGGCCGATCCGGCGACGCCGTCATCTGCGGATCGCCGACGATCACGAGCGACTTGGTGAGCACCACCCCGACGATCCCCTGTTGGCCGGTCTTTGGGATGTTCATCCCCTTGAGCAACGGGCTGTTGCGGACCGCATCCGGCGTATCGCCGTGCGGCACCTGCCACTTGAGCGTGCCGCTGTTCATGTCGAGCGCCGTGATCACGCCGTAGGGCGGCTTGATGATCGGGAGCCCGCCAAGACCCGCCGTCAACGGGTTGGCGCCGCCGCCGCCGCCACCGCCGCCGCCGGCGCTGGGCGCGCGGTATCCACTGGTTGAGGGGGCTTCGAATCCGGGCTGCGCAAAGCCCGGCGCTTCCCAAATCGCAATGTGGTTGGGGTTGTTCTCGGGCCTGATCTTCTCGAAGTACTCGTGCGACAGCGTCGCGCCCGACACCGAGGAGTTGTTGGCCTGCGTATAGAAGATCCCGGTCTCGGGGTTGAACGACGAGCCCGGCCAGTTCACACCGCCCATCGTGTTGCCGACCTGAATGCTGCCGAGCACCTTGTCGTTCGGAATCACGTACGGGACAAACGGCGTCTGCTCCCAGCGGTACTTCTTGAGGTTCTGCAGCGCCGTGGCGCGCAACTCAGGCGTGAAGTCGATCACGTCGTCGGTCGCCAGGTAGTTGCGGGAGAAGACCGGGGGCTTGGACGGGAACGGCTGCGTCGGCGACGACTTTTCGCCCGGCACGTCGGACTGCGGGACCGCCTTCTCCGGCATCGGCCAGACCGGCTCGCCCGTGATGCGGTCGAACGTGTAGAGCCAGCCCTGCTTGCTCGGCTGTCCCACGATCTTGCGCGGCTTGCCGTCGATGGTCACATCCATCAGCAGCGGCGCGCCGGGCAGGTCGTAGTCCCAGATGCCGTGGTGCACGACCTGTTGGTGCCATCGGCGCTTGCCGGTCTTCAGATCGACGGCGACGAGGCTCTCCGCGAACAACCCGTTGCCAGGCCGGTTGCCGCCGTACGCGTCGATGGTCGGTGACTCACCGGGCAGGTAGACGAGCCCTGCTTCCAGATCCGCCGACATCTCGGTCCACACGCCCGTGTTGCCGGTCCAGTTCCACGATCCGTTCTCCCACGTCTCATGGCCGAACTCGCCCGGGCCCGGCATCATGTCGAAGCGCCAGATCTGCTTGCCGCTGCGCACGTCATAGGCGCGCACGAGGCCCTTGGAGTTGTTCGTGTATTCGTAGCGGAGTCCCTCGGCCATCGCCGACTGAACGACGATGGTGTCGCCGGCGACGAGCGGTGTGGAGTTGGTGCCGATTTCACCC
Organism: Acidobacteria bacterium RIFCSPLOWO2_12_FULL_67_14b; assembly: GCA_001768615.1. Lineage (GTDB taxonomy): Bacteria > Acidobacteriota > Vicinamibacteria > Vicinamibacterales > UBA2999 > 12-FULL-67-14b. The sequence goes on from MELE01000096.1 coordinate 3,020, forward strand.
TCGACGAGCGGGATCTGCACCTGCTGCCACTTGCCGTTCACCAGCTTGCCGTAGACCACGCCTTCCTTGAGGTCCACCACGCCGCCCTTGCCGAAGTTCGCGATCGGCTGGCCGTTCTTCGCGTTCAACTGCACGAGGCGATACCCGATCGTCACATAGATGATCCGCTCGTCGCCCTTGCCGTCGGTCCAGTACGACAGGCCGCGGCCGGAAAGAACGCGGGGCGCCATTTCCGCGCGCCGGCCCTCGTCCATGCCGTACACCCACTTCAGCTCCCCCGTCTTCGCATTGAGTGCAACAACCGATCGACGGGTGCCCGCGGTCATGTAAAGGGTGCCCTTCACCATGAGCGGTGTGCCTTCCAGCTTGTACTCAGGACGCGGACCGAGGTTGTCGGTCTTCAAGCGAAAGGCCACTTCGAGCTGGTTGAAATTGGAGGCGTTGATCTGATCGAAGGGCATGTAGCGGCTGCCCTTGATGTCGCTGTTGTAGCTGGACCACTCGCCGTTCGCCTTGCTTGGGAAACCAGGGGCGGCGGTCTGGCCCGACACCCGGGGCGAAAGCTCGGTGAGGGCGAAGATCGCGATGAGTAGGGCCGGCGCGAGCGTCATTCGTTTCACTGGTCGCGGCATGTTGCACTCCTTTTTTGCCGGCTGGCCGGCAAGGGACCTTTCCCCGAGTGCAACAGTCGAGCCAGTGATGAACTCGTGTTTTGCCGCAGCTTTTCTGCGAAATGAAGAGGGGGCTCGCGGATTTCCCCCTGAGATCCGGGAAAAACCCGCGATCGGGTTTCAGGCCTTCTTCGCCTCGATCGCTTCCCGGCCGCCCATGAACGGCCGCAGCGCCTCGGGGATTACGATCGAGCCGTCTCGCTGCTGGTAGTTCTCGAGCAGCGCGATCAGCGTCCGCCCCACCGCCAGGCCTGAGCCGTTGAGCGTGTGCACGTGCTCCGCCTTGCCGGTGCCCTCGGGCCGGAACTTGATGTTCGCCCGCCGGGCCTGGAAGCCCTCGCAGTTCGAACACGACGAGATCTCGCGGAAGCTCTTCTGGCTCGGCAGCCACACTTCGATGTCGTAGGTCTTCGCCGCGGCGAAGCCCATGTCGCCCGGGCACAACACCACGGTGCGATACGGGAGGCCGAGCAGCTGCAGCACGCGCTCCGCATTCGCGGTCAGGCCCTCGAGTTCCTCGTACGAGGTCTCGGGCGTCGTGAACTTCACGAGCTCGACCTTGTCGAACTGGTGCTGGCGGATCAGCCCGCGCACGTCGGCGCCGTACGATCCGGCCTCGCTGCGGAAGCACGGCGTATAGGCGGCGTACTTCAGCGGCAGCAGGCGGCCGTCGATGATCTCGCCCCGATACAGGTTCGTGACCGGCACTTCGGCCGTGGGAATCAGGTAGAGGTCCCAGTCGCCCGCGATCTTGAACAGGTCCTGTTCGAACTTCGGCAGCTGTCCCGTTCCGTAGAGCGTGGTCGACGACACCAGGAACGGCGGCTGCACTTCGGTGTATCCGTGCTCGTTGGTGTGCAGCGAGAGCATGAAGTTGATGAGCGCGCGCTCGAGCTGCGCGCCCGCGCCCATCAGCACCGCGAAGCGCGATCCCGAGATCTTCGTTGCCCGCTCGAAGTCGATGATGCCGAGCTGCGGGCCGAGGTCCCAGTGCGCCTTCGGCTCGAAGTCGAACGCCTTCGGCTCGCCCCACGTCCGCACCACGACGTTGTCGGCGGCGCCCTTCCCTGCCGGCACGCTCGCGTGCGGCAGGTTCGGCAGCGTTTCGAGGATGATCGTGCGCTGGCGCTCCACCGCCTCGAGCTCGATCTCCATCTGCTTGATTTTCTGGGTGCGGGCCTTGCTCTCTTCGTAGAGGTGCTTGACCTCCTGCCCCTGGCGCTTGGCGCGCGCCACCTGGTCACCCGACGCGTTCTGCTCGCGCTTGAGCCCTTCGATCTGCGGGATCAGGCGCCGGCGTTGCGCCTCGAACGTGGCCAGTTGCTGGAGCTCCGTGGTCACATCCAGCCCGCGCTGGGCCAGGCCCTCGCGGACCGCCTCGATGTTATCGCGGACGAAAGTGGGGTCGAGCATGTCTGTGTAGAGGCGGGGCTTAAGACCCGCCCCTACGCTATTCTAGTAGGTATGAGCTCGTCCGTTCGCAAGGCTGTCTTCCCCGCCGCCGGCCTGGGCACCCGCTTCCTGCCGGCGACCAAGGCCCAGCCCAAGGAGATGCTCCCGCTCGTCGACAAGCCGACCATTCAGTACGGCGTCGAAGAAGCCGTGGCCTCCGGCGTCCCCAACATCGTCCTGGTCACCGGCCGCGGCAAGAACGCCATCGAGGATCATTTCGACGTCTCGAAAGAACTCGAGTCGTTCCTCGAAAGCCGCGGCAAGCGCGACCTGGCCGAGGAGATCCGGAAGATCTCGAACTCGATCAACGTGTCGTACGTCCGGCAGGGCGAGCCGCTCGGCCTGGGGCACGCGGTGCTCGTCACGGAAACCATCGTCGGCGACGAGCCCTTCGCCGTGATCCTCGCCGACGATGTGATTGATGCGACGCCGCCGGCGCTGGCGCAGATGATCGCGGTGTTCGAGCGCACGGGCGGCCCGGTGCTGGCCGTCGAGCGCGTGCCGATGGACCAGGTGTCCAACTACGGCGTGATCGCCGGCGTCCCGGCGCCCGAGTTGGGCAAGGGCGTCTACCGCGTCACCGACCTGGTGGAAAAGCCGCCGCGCGAGGAGGCGCCGTCGGACCTGGCCATCATCGGCCGCTACATCCTCACGCCCGACGTCTTCCCAGCGCTCACGGAAACGGCGAAGGACAAGTCGGGTGAGATCCAGCTCACCAACGGGCTGCGCCGGCTGCTGCAGACACGGCCGATCTTCGCCTACGAGATCGAAGGCGTCCGCCACGACACGGGCAACAAATTGGGGTTCCTGAAGGCGATGGTGTACTTCGCGCTGAAGCGGCCCGAGCTGGCCGAGCCGTTCCGTGAGTACCTCGAGGGGTTGGATCTGACAGTGAAGAAGTAGCCTTCGGCCTTCAGTCTTCCTTGCTCGTTGATTCCTTTTTTGTTTCGGTCTTCGTTTCGGTCTTCGTTTCGGTCTTCGACTCGCTCGATCCTTCGGTCTTTTTCTCGCCCGACTTCTCGGCCGATTCGCTCTTGGCCGCGGCGGCCGTGCCGCTGTCGGTCTTGCCTGACCGCGCGTAATCGGTGATGTACCACCCGGAGCCCTTGAACTGGATCGCCGGCGACGACAGCAGCTTCTTCACCGCGCCCGCGCACTTCGGGCACACGTCGATCGGCGGATCCGAGTACTTCTGGATCACTTCGAAGCGATGGGCGCACGCGTCGCATTGATATTCGTAGAGCGGCATTGACGTTAACTCTACTCCAGGACCACATCCGAAGGGCCGTCAAGCATGAGCCGGCGCAGCGCCCAGAACGGTGCGGCGCCGTGCGACAGCAGCGCATCGTGGAATGCACGCAGGCCGGGCTTCCCGCCCTGCTGCTCGTACCAGTCGCGGCGAAGCTTCAACAGCATCAGCTTCCCTGCTGAATACACGAGGTAGGTCGGGTCGAACGTGCCACGCTCGGCCTCGCGGCGCGCGTTGGGCTCTTCGAGAAACGCTTCGTCGCGGAAAAAACGCACGCCCTGCTCGACCGACCAGTCCTCGGTGTGCAGCCGGATGCCGACGACGAAGCGGGCAAGACGGACGAGGGCCTCGGCGAGTTGCCCGAGCTTGAGCGCGTGGTCGCCCTTGCCGAAGCCGGCCTCGATCATCATCTGCTCGCAATAGTGCGCCCAGCCCTCCATGTAGGACGCCGGCGCGAACATCGTCGAGCGCCGGACCTTCGAATCCACGCGACGCAGGTGCTGATAGTGCAGGAAGTGGCCCGGGTACACTTCGTGGATCGAGATGGTCCACAGCGTCGGCAGGTTGAAATCGCGCAGGTGTTCCACCTTCCGCGCCGGTTCCCACTTCTGATCGACATCGGTCAGGTAGTAAAGCGCGCGCGACGGCTTGGCCTCGAACGGGCCGGGTGTCCACATGCTGGCCGACGACCAGCGGAAGAAGTCCGGCGTCGCCGCCACCGTCACGCCGGCGCTTTCGGGCATCGCGACCACGGGGTTGCGTGAGAGGAACGTGTGGAGCTCGTCGAGCTGCTGGCGCGCCGTGGAGATGAGCGTGCCCGGCTCGGGGTGGGTCTGCTTCGCCGCGCGCCATGCCGCCACCGGATCGGCGCCGTTCAACCGCCCGGCGAGCGTTCGAAACTCGTCCTGCGTGGCGGCCAGCTCGCGCATGGCGATGGCGAGCAGGCGATCGACGGGCAGCGTGATGCCTTCGTCGAGCCGCAGCTTCCGCTCGAAGCGCTCGCGCCCGAGGCGGAACGACCCCTTGGCCTTCGGGCGGACCTCGGTTTCGAGATCGGTCACGTAGGCGCCGATCGTCTGGACGGCCTCGTGGCACGCGTCGGCCAGGTCGCTCAGCAGGTGGAGGTCGTCGACGCTTGAAAACGCGCGCGGCAGATCGGTGTCGATGAACGACATGGTCCCGCGCCAGGTGTCGATGCCGACCTTCACGAAGATGGCGGGCGGATCCTTGATGTTGTCGCGGGCCGCCTGCACCAGGCGCGGCACCTGCCGGAGCTTCGAGAGCACGCGGCGGGCCCGCTCCGCTTCGGGGGCGTAGGCGAATATCGCCTGCGCCGCGAGGCTCGAGGCCATGGTTTCAGCGTAGACGTGGGGGTTGCGTTCCCACGAACGGGCTTCCTCGAGCTCGAACTGCCGCGCGCGGATGTTCGCTGCGACGATTTCGTGCTCGACCTGCTCCCGGAGGGGGAGGTGCGCCGAGGGAATGGCGTCGAGCCGCCTCGCAAAACCGGCAAGCGCGCTGACGTGGGCGTCGACCGCGGTCCGGCGATAGTCCTCGACCAGGTCGTCATGGGCGTGAACCCCGTCCATCGTCGCCCCGGTCGGGTGGACCTCGTAGAGATGATCGAGGTAATCGTCGACGAAATGTGGCAGAGGTTCCGAGGCGTGCATTCTGGCATTTGGCCGGGCTCACGGGAGAGCGGCCATCTCGCAATGGTACAATAAAATGCGGGGGATGAGCCGCCCAGGGACGCTCTACGTCGTAGCGACACCGATCGGGCATCTCGAAGACATCACGCTTCGCGCGCTGCGGATCCTGAAGACGGTTGCGCTGGTCGCGGCCGAGGATACGAGGCGCACGGGCAACCTCCTTCGGCACTACGACATCCACACGCCGATCATCAGCGTCCACGAACACAACGAGCACGCGCGGGCGCCGCGGCTGATCGAGCGATTGGCGGCCGGAGACTCGGTCGCGTTGGTCACGGATGCCGGAACGCCGGGCGTTTCAGACCCTGGCGCCGCCATCGTGGCTGCGGTCCGGTCTGCAGGCATTCGGGTTGAGCCGATTCCTGGTCCGAGCGCGGTTATTGCGGCCATTTCGGCAGCCGGATTGAAGACGGAAGGGTTTTTGTTTCTTGGGTTTGCACCAATTAAGTCAAAAGCCAGAAAACAATGGTTTAAGACGGCGGCCAACGAGGCCAGGAACCGTGCGGTGATCTTCTTTGAGGCCCCTCATCGGCTGCACAAGACGCTTGACGAATTGAGTATTTCGGTTAAACGACCAATAATTGCCGCTCGAGAGCTGACCAAGATCCACGAGGAGATGGTTTTCGGGACCACGGCAGCCCTGAAATCCGCCTTTGCGGTTCCCCTGGGGGAGTTTACGCTCATCATCCCACCGCAAGATCCCTCCGAACAGGTGGCCGGGGAAGCGTCAGACGCGGAGATTAGTCAGTTATTTGGTCAAATAACAGAAAACAACCTGGTTGGTTCCAAGAGAGATGCCGCCAGGACCGTGGCAGAGCGCCTCGGCTTGACCACGAAGGTCGTCTACGAAGCCCTTGAACGGAACAAATTAGGGCAATGAACAGAAAGGTGACCCACGTCGTCGTGCTGGCCGCCGGCAAGGGCACGCGTATGAAATCGCAGGTGCCGAAGGTGCTGCACCGCATCGCCGGCCTCACGCTGATCGAACGCGTCCTGCGCACGGCGGCGGCCCTCTCCCCCGCAACGACCACGCTTGTCGTCGGCCACGGCGCCGACGACGTAAAGGCGTCGCTCGCGGCCTTGGGGAAACTGCAGTTCGTGGTCCAGGAAAAGCAACTCGGCACCGGCCATGCGCTGCTGCAAGCCGCGCCCGTGCTGCGCGGCAAGACCGGCACGCTGGTGCTCCTCTCGGGCGACGTGCCGCTGCTGAGGCCTGAGACCCTCCTGTCGCTGATCGCCACGCACGACGAAGCCGGCGCCGCGGCCACGGTAATCACGGCCCGCCTGCCGCGGCCCTTCGGTTACGGCCGCATCGTCCGTGCCGGCGGCCGCATGACGAAGATCGTCGAGGAGAAGGATGCGTCCCCGGCGCAGCGCGCCATCACCGAGATCAACTCGGGCATCTACGCCCTCGACCTCGCCCCGCTCTTCGACGCCCTGGTCAGCATCGGCACCGCGAACAAGCAGGGCGAGTACTACCTTCCCGATCTGATCGCGATCTACCGGAAACAGAAGCGCCCCGTCGCCACGTGGACGGTCGAGCGCGCGGAAGAAATCCGCGGCATCAACAGCCGCGCCGAACTTTCAGAGGTCAGTGCCATGGTCCGCCAGCAGAAGAATGAAGAATTGATGGCCGCAGGCGTCACGCTTGTCGATCCCGCGACCACGTACGTCGACTCGGATGTGGTGATCGGCGCCGACACGGTGCTTCACCCCTTCGTGATCCTCGAGGGCTCGACCCGGATCGGGGCCGCGTGCGAGATCCACGCGGGGTCGCGCATCGTCAACTCGACGCTTGGCGATCGTGTGTGTGTTCGGAACCACACTGTGGTCAGTGACTCCACAGTCGAGGCCGGCGCGCGCCTCGGCCCCTTCGCGCACATCCGCCCCGGATCGCGCGTCGGTGAAGACGTGCACGTGGGCAACTTCGTCGAGCTCAAGAAGGCGTCGATGGGGAAGGGGTCCAAGGCGAACCACCTCGCGTACCTCGGCGATGCCACCATCGGATCCGGCACCAACGTCGGCGCTGGCACCATCACCTGCAACTATGATGGAGAGAAGAAACACCAGACGGTGATCGGCAACAACGTCTTCATCGGCAGCAACAGTACGCTCGTCGCGCCGGTGACCCTGGCCGATGGCTCGTACATTGCAGCAGGGTCCACGGTCACGAAGGATGTGCCCGCCGGAGCGCTGGGCATCGGCCGCGCCCGCCAGGAGAACAAGGACGGCTGGGTGGCCAAGAGGAAAGAGCGAAAGTAGATGTGCGGGATCATCGGGTACATCGGACCGAAGCCCGTCGTGCCCGTCATTCTCGAAGGGCTGCGCAAGCTCGAGTATCGCGGATACGACTCGGCCGGCGTGGCGGTGGTGCACAACGGCGCCGTCGAAGTGCGCCGCAGCGCCGGCAAGTTGATCAACCTCGAGCAGTCGATCCAGGCCAGGCCGCTCGAAGGTCTGTACGGCCTTGGCCACACCCGTTGGGCCACGCACGGCCGGCCCACGGAAGAAAACGCGCATCCGCATCGCGACGGCACGGGCCGGATCGTCGTCGTACACAACGGCATCATCGAGAACTACCTCGAGATCAAGCGCGAGCTCCTGGCCGAGGGCCACAAGTTCGAGTCTGAAACCGACACCGAGGTGGTGGCGCACCTGGTGCAGAAGGAATGGAAGAACGACGGGCTCGAGAACGCCGTGCTCCGCGCCATGAAGCGGGTGAAGGGGCTCTTCGCCCTCGTCCTGCTTTCAGCCGACGATCCGCAGAAGCTCGTCGCCGTTCGCAACGGCCCGCCGATCGTGGTCGGCATCGGCGACGGCGAGTATTTCGTGGCGTCCGACGTGCCGGCGATTCTCAGCCACACGCGCGATGTCGTGTTCCTCGATGATCGCGAGATGGCCATCGTCACGCCGAAGGGCGCCCGGTTCCGGACGCTCGACGGCACGACGGTGGTGCGCACGCCGACGCGCGTCACGTGGGATCCGATCTCGGCCGAAAAGGCCGGCTACAAGCACTTCATGCTCAAGGAGATCTTCGAGCAGCCCCACGCCGTGCGCGACACGGTGCTCGGCCGCGTGTCGCTCGAATCAGGCCAGGTGTTCCTGAACGAGATGACGATTTCGGCCGCGGACCTGCGCGCCATCGACAAGGTCACGCTGCTGGCCTGCGGCACCTCGTGGCACGCGGCGCTGGTCGGCAAGTTCATGATCGAGGAGCTGGCGAAGATCCCGGTTGAAGTCGATTACGGATCCGAGTACCGGTACCGCAACCCGATCGTCTCCAGCCGGACGCTGGCGGTGGCCATCACGCAGTCGGGCGAGACGGCCGACACGCTGGCCGCCATGCGGGAAGGCAAGGGGAAGGGCGCCCGCAGCCTCGCCATCTGCAACGTCGTCGGCAGCATGGCGACGCGGGAGGCCGAGGGCACCATCTATACCCACGCCGGGCCCGAAATCGGCGTCGCCTCGACCAAGGCCTTTACCACCCAGCTCGTGGCGCTGTACCTGTTCGCGCTGCACCTGGCCGAAGTCCGCGGCACGCTGGACCAGGCGGCCCGCTGCGCCCACATCGAAGCGCTGATGCAGTTGCCGCACATCCTCGAAGACACGCTGAAGACCACGGCGAAAGGCGTCGAAGAGGTCGCGGCCCGGTTCCACACGTGCGCGGACTTCCTCTACCTGGGCCGGGGCATCAATTACCCGATCGCACTCGAAGGCGCGCTGAAGCTCAAGGAGATCTCGTACATCCACGCCGAAGGCTATCCGGCGGGCGAGATGAAGCACGGACCGATCGCCCTCATCGACGAACAGATGCCGGTCGTCGCCCTGGCCACGGTCGATCACGTCTTTGAAAAAATGCAGGGCAACATCCTGGAAGCGAAGGCGCGCGGCGGATCGATCATCGCCCTCACCACCAGGGGGGAGACGACGCTGCGGGAGCTGCTGAACGAGGACACCGATTCCCTGATCTCGGTTCCTGCCACAACGCGGCTGTTAATGCCGATCGTGTTGTCGATCCCGTTGCAGCTTTTGTCGTACTACATCGCGGTCCGTCGCGGCTGCGACGTCGATCAGCCGAGGAATCTCGCCAAGAGTGTCACGGTAGAATAGGGAGGTTGGATCTTCTCTCCTCGCTAAACCCTGCTCAGCAAGAAGCTGTTCAGCACACCAAGGGCCCGCTCCTGATCCTCGCCGGAGCGGGGTCGGGAAAGACGCGCGTGATCGCGCATCGCATTGCCTACCTCGTGTCGAAGCGCATCGCGCATCCGGACGAGGTGATGGCGGTCACCTTCACCAACAAGGCCGCGCAGGAAATGCGCGAGCGGGTCGAGAAGCTGCTCGACACCGACTGCCGCAAGATGTGGGTGTCGACGTTCCACGCGCTGTGCGCGCGGCTGCTGCGCCGCGAGGCCCCGAACATCGGCTTGAGCCGGGACTTCACCATCTACGACTCCGCCGATCAGCAGGCGGTCGTCAAGCAGCTGCTTCGCGAGTACCACCTGGACGATGCGACGTATCAGCCGCGGATGGTGCTGGGGCGGATCAGCCACGCCAAGAACCGGATGGAGGGGCCCGCCAGCTTCAACGACGGGTGGAACCCGCGCGATCGGGAGATCGGCAAGCTGTTCGAGGGCTATCAGAAGGCGCTGAAGGAGGCGAGCGCGCTCGACTTCGACGACCTGCTGCTCAAGACCGTCGAGTTGTTCGACCAGGCGCCGGCGGTGCGCGAGCGCTACGCGCGCCGATTCCGGTTCGTGATGGTGGACGAGTACCAGGACACCAACCGGCCGCAGTACCTGCTGATCAAGCAGTTGGCGGGCGACCACCGCAACCTGGCGGTGGTCGGCGATCCCGACCAGTCGATCTACAAGTGGCGCGGCGCCGACCTGCGCAACATCCTCGACTTCGAGACGGATTTTCCCGAGGCCGTCACCGTGCGGCTCGAGCAGAACTACCGTTCCACGGAGGTCATTCTCAAGGCCGCGTCCACCGTGATTGCCAACAACCGCGATCGCAAGGAGAAGGCGCTCTGGACGGATCGGAAGGGCGGCGCGAAGATCAAGTACTTCCGCGGGTCCGACGAGCTCGAGGAGGCCGACTACATCACGCGCGTGGCGCGGGCGTCGATCGAGCAGGACGTGAGCGCGATGACGGCCGTGCTTTACCGAACCAACGCGCAGTCGCGGGCGGTGGAGGATTCGCTGCGGGCCGCCGGCATTGCCTATGTCGTGCTCGGCGGTTTCGGGTTCTACGAACGGCGCGAGATCAAGGACGCGCTGGCGTACCTGAAGCTGATCCTCAACCCGCACGACGACATCGCCCTCCGCCGCGTGATCAACGTGCCGGCCCGCGGCATCGGCAAGGGTGTGATGGACGCGCTCGAAGCCGTCGATGTGACTGGTGTCGACGTGGGTGGGGATAAACCTTCAGGTTTGTCCAGGAGCGAGCCGCCGCTCTTCGCCGGCCTGCCGCCGGCGCTGGCCGCCAATTCCCTGTGGACCAAGCTGGTGGTGGCTGTCGGCGAGCGGCGCCTGACGTCGAGGCAGGGCGCCTCGCTCGCGGCCTTCAGGGACCTGATCACGGCGCTCGCCGATGTCGGCCGGCGCGAGCCCGTATCGATTCTCCTCGGCAAGGTCCTCGATCAGTCCGGCTACCTGCGTGACTTGCGTGAAGACCGCAGCGAAGAGTCCGAGGGGCGCATCGAGAACCTGATGGAGCTGGTGTCGGCGGCGCGGGAGTACGAGTCGCGTGAAGACGAGCCGTCGCTCGGCGGCTTCGTCGATCGGCTGTCGCTGCTGTCGGACGTGGATAAGGAGCAGGGCAAGCGTGACGCCCGCGTGATGATGATGACGCTCCAGTCCGCGAAAGGCCTCGAGTTTGCGACCGTCGTGCTGGCCGGCCTCGAGGAAGGGCTGTTTCCGCACTCGCGCTCGCGCGAAGACGAGGCGGAGCTCGAAGAGGAGCGGCGGCTGTGCTACGTCGGCATCACGCGCGCGCGCAA
>MELE01000097.1:0-21311 GCA_001768615.1 Acidobacteria bacterium RIFCSPLOWO2_12_FULL_67_14b
CGACGAATCGAAGCCCTTTCGGCTCAGGATAAGTCTCACTCTTCTCCTTGCTGCATAACTATTAGTAGCCCCCGAAACGGGTCGCTCGCGGGCTACTACGCGCGCGCGACCACCACGTCGATCACGGGAACGTGCCAAGAACGCAGGAGCTTAGCACGGCCCACTCGCCCTTGTCGCCCGTGTGGATACCTGCGAGCGTGAATAAGCTAGTCCGCGGATAACGCGCGGCCCTCGCCGGGATCCTCAGAACAGGATGAAGCGCGGCGGCATGCGCAAACTGTTGATTGAAGCAGGGTTGCCCCACAAAACAGTCCGAGGGCCTCGGCGTGGTTACGCGCGAGCCACGCAGGTAACCAGGCCACCGGTCTCCCTCACAGCCGGTCGACCGGGCTGCGGACACCCAGCGCGCCGCGATTCAGAACGTGCAAATACACCATCGTCGTGCTCACGTCCCTGTGCCCGAGCAGCTCCTGGACCGTGCGGATGTCGTACCCGTCCTCCAGCAGATGCGTCGCAAAACAGTGCCGAAACGTGTGCGGGCTGGCCCGTTTCACCAGACCGGCCTCCCGTACGGCCTCGGCCACCGCCTTCTGCACCACGGTCTCATGCAGGTGATACCGCGACGGCAAACCCGATCGCGAATCCCGGCACATCCGGCTGGCGGGAAACACGAACTGCCAGGCCCAGTCGGTCGCCGCATTCGGATACTTCCGATCGAGCGCGAACGGCAGCACGACGCGACCCGCACCGTGCGCGAGATCGTGCTCGTGCTGCCGCTTCACGACGCTCAAGTGCGCCTGCAACCGCTCCCGAACCGCCACAGGCAGCATCGTCCGGCGGTCCTTCTGTCCTTTGCCTCGGCGAACCACGACCTGATGTCGGTCGAAGTCGATGTCCTTCACGCGCAGCTCGAGGCATTCGTCGATCCTGAGACCGGCGCCGTAGAGGAGCACGACGATGATCCAGACGTGTCCGGTCAGGTGTTTCATGACCGCGGCGACTTCGTCGCGGCTGAGCACGACAGGCACGCGGGTTGGTACACGTGCTCGCGGCACCTGCCCGATCGCACCCACTTCCATCCCGAGCACGCTCCGGTACAGGAACAGCAACGCGCTCAGCGCCTGATTCTGCGTCGACGCGCTGACGTGCTGCCCTACCGCCAGCCACGCCAGAAAGGCGGAGATTTCCGCGGCGCCCAGCGTCGACGGATGCGCCTTCCCGTGAAAGACGATGTATCGCCGAATCCAATGGACATACGCCTCCTCGGTCCGGCGGCTGTAGTGACGGGTGCGTACGGCGTCACGCACACGATCCAGGAGTTTCGGTTGGGGCGTCATGCGGCCGGATCGAGCGAATTCCGTGCCAATGGGCTGTTCGCGCAATCGGCTCGATGGACCCGCCGTTCCGTGAGTCCGCCCCGGGGTCGTGTGGCAGTTTCTGCGACCGAAGACTCGCCGGCGGCGATCATATACTTCCATCACCGCCGCGCGACCCGCGTGCCGCGGCCGTTAGTTACGAAAGAGGGGCGAGGACATGCCGCTATTCCTGTGTCGCTGGCCGAACGGCGATTGCTCCCTCGTGTGGGCACCACACAAGGAGGACGCCATCGTGGAACTCGATCAAGTGGGAAACGCTGAAGCCTGCCCGATCACACAGGTCCATGCGTTTCAGCTTCATTTCGTCCTGCACGAGCAGGGCAAACTGATTCTGGAGGCGCTCGGAGAAGGCACGGAAGAGGAGATTGTCTCGTTGGCATATCCGGTACTCGACCAAGCGCTCTCAGATGCCTACGGGGACGGCGTCTACGACACCTACGACACGCTGCCTCCGGATCGCCGGGCGGCGATCGCGACGGCCGTCGAGGCGGAGCGGAGTCGAATCGCGCGTGATCGGACGCCGAAGCTGATTACTACGTGTTCTTGATATGCAGCTCTCGAAGCTGCCGCGGATCGACCGTGGACGGCGCGTCGCACATCAGATCGACGGCTTGCGTCGTCTTCGGGAAGGGAATCACTTCGCGGATCGAGGTCTCTCCCGCCAGCAGCGCGCAAATGCGATCGAGGCCGAGGGCGAGCCCGCCGTGCGGCGGCGTGCCGTACTCGAGCGATTCGAGGAAGAAGCCGAATCGCTTCTTCGCGTCTTCATCCGACATGCCGAGCAGCCGGAACACCGTGGCCTGCGTCTCCCGATCGTGAATACGGATGCTGCCGCCGCCGAGCTCCCAGCCGTTGAGAATCACGTCGTAGGCCTTGGCCAGCGCCTTGCCCGGATCGGATTCGAGCAGGTGCAGGTCCTCCTCGCGCGGCGCCGTGAACGGGTGGTTCACCGAGTCCCAGCGCTTCTCGTCCGCGTTCCAGTCGAACAGCGGGAAGTCGGTGACCCAGGTCAGCTCCCACTTGTCTTCCGGAATCAGGTTCTCTTTCTTCGCGACCTGTAGCCGGAGCTGGCCAAGCACCTTCGATGCGGCATCGGGTGCGCCTGATGCGAGCACGAGCAGATCTTCCTTCGCGCCGCCGGCCGCTTCGAGCACCTTGCGGATGCCCTCTTCGCCGATCGCCTTCGCCGACGCCGCGACGCCGTCGGCCGTGTATCGCGCGTAGATGAGGCCGGCCGCGCCAAGCTGCTTCGCCTGGTCCACCAGCTCGTCGACCTCGCGGCGCGAGTACTTCGCCGCCCCGGGGATCACGAAGCCGCGAACAGTGCCGCCATGCGCCACGGCCTCGCGGAAGATCCCGAACGGCGACTCGGCGAACCGCGGGCCGAAGTCCTGGATCGTCATGCCGAACCGCAGGTCGGGTTTGTCGGAGCCGTACTTCGCCATCGCCTCGGCGTAGGCCATGCGGCGGAACGGCCGCGGAATGTCGACGCCGATCTGCTTGAAGCATGCAGCCAGCGCGCCCTCGACAATCTCGAACACGAGAGGCGGTGTCGCGAACGACATCTCGAGGTCGACCTGCGTGAACTCGAGCTGCCGATCCGCGCGCAGCGCCTCGTCGCGGAAGCAGCGCGCGATCTGCACGTAGCGGTCGAAGCCGGCAATCATCAGGATCTGCTTGAAGATCTGCGGCGACTGCGGCAGCGCGTAGAACTCGCCCGGGTGCACGCGGCTCGGCACCAGGAAGTCGCGCGCCCCTTCGGGCGTTGACCTGGTGAGGATCGGCGTTTCGATCTCGTAGAAGCCCTGTTCGTCGAAGTACTTCCGCAGCGCCATCGTCACGCGGTGGCGCAAGCCGATGTTGTGCTGGAGCTGCGGGCGGCGCAGGTCGAGATAGCGGTACTTGAGCCGCGTCTCTTCCGAGACGTTCATGTCTTCGGCGATCGAAAACGGCGGCGTCTTCGCCTCGTTCAGGATCCGGATCTCTTTCGCGCGGACTTCCATTTCGCCGGTCGGCAGCGACAGGTTGATGGTCTCGGGCGAGCGCCGTTCCGCCTCGCCCAGTACCGCGACGACGAACTCGGAACGCAGGCGCTTGGCGCGCTCGAGCAGCGCGTCGTCGCCTTCGACGATCACCTGCGTGAGGCCGTGCCGATCGCGGAGGTCGAGGAACAGCAGGGACCCGAGGTCGCGCACGCGATGCACCCACCCGAGCAGGACGACGGGCGCGCCGACGTCGGTGGGGCGCAGGGCGCCACAGGTGTGGGTGCGAGCGAGCGATCCGAGCTGTTCTGCCATTTTGATGTACGTAGCCTCCGGCTTCAGCCGGAGATCACCGACTTGATGTGCGCGGCCACCGCGGCTCGCGCATGCGCGGCTTGCTCGCCCGTCTTCATATTCTTGACCGCCACGGTCCCGTTGGCGAGTTCTTCGTCACCGATGACGGCGACAAATGGGATGTTGCGCGCCGACGCATACTTGAACTGCTTGCCGATCTTGTCGGCCTCCGGATACATCTCGACCCTCAGGCCGGCGGACCGCAGCGTCGCCGCGAGCGACAGCAGGTCGGCGATTTGGCCTTCGTTCCACACCGCCACCATGACGTCGGCCGGCGTGGCCAAGAGCGCCGGCGGGAACATGTTGCGCTCGCCCATCACGACGAGAATGCGTTCGAGGCCCAGCGAGATGCCGCAGGCGGGCACGCTGTCGCCCGAGAACATGCCGATCAGGTTGTCGTAGCGCCCGCCGCCGCCCAGGCTGCCGGCGAGATCGGGTACGCGAACCTCGAAGATCGAACCGGTGTAGTACGAGAGTCCGCGCGCCAACGCGCGATCGAGATCGAGGTGCGGCCCGGCGCTCGTGCCTTTCGACAAGCTGAAGATCCCGCGCAGTTCCTGCATGGCCGCCCGGCCCTCTTCGTTCAGCCCATCTCCTGGTCGCTCCAGCCAATCCGCAGGCGCCTCGGCGCCGAGCTGGCTCAGGAGCGTGCCCGCCACCTCGTCCCGGAATCCCTTGGCGCGCATCTCCTCACGGACGCCGTTCGCGCCGATCTTGTCGAGCTTGTCCATGATCACGAGCGCCGCGCCGCGGTCGTCGCCAGCCACGCCCGCCTGGCTGAGAATGGCGTTCAAGAGTCCCCGGTGGTTCACGACAATTCGAAAGTCGGCGAAGCCCAGCTCCAGAAAGACGTCGGCCGCCGCCGCCAGCAATTCCGCCTCGACGACCATCGATCGCGACCCGATCGCATCCACGTCGCACTGGTAGAACTCGCGGAAGCGGCCCTTCTGCGGCCGATCGGCGCGCCAGACCGGTTGCACCTGGTAGCGCTTGAAGAACTTCGGCAGCCTGGCGCGGTACTCGGCGACCACGCGCGCCAGGGGCACCGTCAGGTCGTAACGCAACGCGAGGTCGGCCTGCCCGGTCTCGGCGCCCTCGCCGCGCTTGAGGATCTTGAAGATCAGCCGGTCGCCCTCTTCGCCGTACTTGCCCTGCAGCGTCTCGAGGTTCTCGACCGCCGGCGTCTCCAGCGGCTCGAAGCCGTAGCGCTGATACACGTCGGCGATCACGCCGATCACGTACTGACGGCGCCGCACGTCTTCCGGCAGGAAGTCGCGCATGCCACGAGCCGGTCCCGTGTTCATTCTGAACTCTGCACTCTGAACTCTGCACTCATATAGTCCAGGCGATAGGCGACGTAGCTTTCCGAGTACCAGCGAATCTCGGCGACTTCCTCGTCGGACAGCTGGCGCTTCACTCTACCGGGACGTCCCATCACCAGCGAGCGGGCCGGAATGCGCGTGCCCTCCGTCAACAGCGTTCCCGCCGCGACGATCGAGTCGTGCTCGATGTGCACGCCATTGAGCAGCAAGGCCGCCATGCCCACCAGCACCCGGTCCTCAATCGTGCACCCATGGATCACCGCCGAGTGTCCGACGGTCACCTCGTCGCCGATCGTCGTCGGATGCGTGTCCCGCATCCCGTGCACCAGCGTCAGGTCCTGGATGTTGGTGCGCGTGCCGATGCGGATGCTGTTCACGTCGCCGCGGATGACCACGTTCATCCAGACCGACGTCTCGGCGCCGATCTGCACGTCGCCGATGACCTGCGCGCTTTCGTCCACGTAGGCGCTGGGGTCAACCACCGGGGTCTGATTCTTGAAGCGGCGGATCATTCAGATCTTGGGAAGCGTCACGCCCCGTTGGGCCTGATACTTGCCCTTCTTGTCTTTATAGGAAATCTCACACGGTTCGTCGCTCTGGAAGAACAGCACCTGGGCGATGCCCTCGTTGGCGTAGATCTTCGCCGGCAGCGGCGTCGTGTTCGAGATCTCGATCGTCACGTGCCCTTCCCACTCGGGCTCGAACGGCGTCACGTTGACGATGATGCCGCAGCGGGCGTAGGTCGACTTGCCGAGGCACACCGTGAGCACGTCGCGCGGAATCCGGAAGTACTCGACTGTCGACGCGAGGGCGAAGGAATTCGGCGGCACGATGCAGACGTCGGCCTTGATGTCGACAAACGACTTGGGATCGAAGTTCTTGGGGTCGACCACCGTGTTGTAGACGTTGGTGAACACCTTGAACTCGTCGCCGACGCGGCAGTCGTAGCCGTACGACGAGACGCCGTACGAGACGACGCCGGCGCGCACCTGCCGATCCTCGAACGGCTCGATCATGCCGTGCTCGAGCGCCATCTTGCGGATCCACCGATCCGGCTTGATCGCCATGCGCGTCTACTCCCGGAGCCCGGAGCCCGGAGCCCGGAGCCCGATCGGCATCAGAGTTCCATCCCGCGAAAGAAGTAGCCGAGTTCGAACGCCGCCGTCTCGGGCGCATCCGACCCGTGGGTCGCGTTGTTGTCAATCGACGCGCCGAAGTCCTTGCGCATCGTCCCGGCCGGGGCCTTCGCCGGGTCGGTGGCGCCCATCAGGTCGCGCCACTTCTTGATCGCGTCCGGCGCCTCGAGGCACATCACCACGCAGGGGCCCGACGACATGAAGTCGGTCAGCCCGCCGAAGAACGGCCGCGCCCGGTGCACGTGGTAGAAGCCCTCGGCTTCAGCCTTACTCATGTGAATCATACGCATGCCGCACACGCGAAAGCCGGCCGCCTCGATCCGCGCGAGGATCTGCCCGGCGACGCCCTTCTTGACGGCATCTGGTTTGATGATGGCAAACGTTCGTTCCATATCCGATCGATTATAACGAAAACCCCGGCCTTAACGCGGCAACTCGCGCGACGGATAGCAGCCGAGCACCTTCAGGAACAGGGTCCGCGCCGCCAGCCCGGCGAGCGCCGCCTGCACGCGGGGTTCGGACACGTGCCCTTCCACGTCGATGTAGAAGACATACTCCCACGGCGTCCCGGGCCGCGGCCGCGATTCGAGCTTCGTCAGGTTCAAGCCCTCGTCCGCGATGATGTTCAGGCACCGCACCAGCGCGCCGTGCTCGTGGCGCGTCGCCAGCACCATCGACACCTTGGCGGCGATGCGCGGGTCGCAATCGACGGGGCTGGCCGCCACCACCACGAAGCGCGTGTAGTTCACCGGCTGGTTGGCGATCTCGCGCCGCAGGACGTGCAACCCGAAATGCGCGCCGGCCTCCTCGCTGGCAATGGCCGCCTGATGCGGATCCTTCAGGTCGCGGATGTGCTGCGCCGCCAGCGCCGTGTTCGCGGCGGCGACACCTTCGCACGCGGTGAGTCCGGCCAGAAACTCGCTGCACTGCGCCAGCGCCTGAGGGTGCGAGTGGATGCGCCGCAGCGATTCGAGCGGGACATCCGCCACACCGAGCAGGCAGTGGCGCACGTCGACGATTTCCTCGCCCACAATCGAGAGGTTCAGGCGCAGCAGCAAGTCGTACGCCTCGTACACCGATCCGGCCGTGGTGTTCTCGATCGGCAGCACGCCGCGGTCGACATGGCCCTCGAGCACGGCTTCGAGCATGAGTTTGAACGTCGGGTAGGCCTTGAACGCAACCGCTCGGCTGGTCACGCCGAAGTGCTGGAGTGCCGCCTGGTGGCCGTACGCGCCCTCGGTGCCCGTGAACGCGACGCGAATCTCCTGCTGCGCTTCGTCGGGCGCGGCCTGCAGGGCGTCCTGCTGGCGCCGCACCGAATCGTCCAGGATCTCCCGGAAGATCCGCCGCACGAACGCCGGGTCGAGGCCCAGCCGCTCGCCGTACGCGGATCGGTGCTGCAGCAACGCCGTCTCGCGATCGGCATCGCGCACGGGCCCCTCGCCTTCGGCCTTGACGCGGGCAATATCACGCGCGAGCCGCGCCCGCTCGCCGAGCGCCGACACCAGCACCGCGTCGATGTCGTCGAGGCTCTTCCGCAACGCCGCCAAGTCAGAATGGGTCATCGTCCGTAGAGGCGGGGGTTCAGACCCGCCTTCCCTCCAAAAATGAAAACCGCCGCCTCACGTGACTGGGGCGGCGGCTTCGGAATCTCGTGAGGCTTGCTGGGTCTTACGCTCGTCTGCCTTCTGCCTTCGGCCTTCTGCCTTCTGATTTCCGCGAAGCGGTCGCTTTCCCGGCGGCCGTAAAGCCGCCATTGGTAAACGACGCAAAGAGCCGGAGCGCGAAACGCACGGGCGCATTATAGCCGAGGTCGCGCTGGCAGTGGTTATGCACTGTCACAACTCGAGGCGAGGCTCGATGTGCGAGCGTTTCGCCCGTAAACAGGGGGATTAATGAAGATTCTAACAAACGCCGTCGGGCTGGCCCTGGCACTCACCGCCGTCGCCGGAGTGTCAACCGTTGCCGCTCAAGGGAACATCGACGGCAAGAAGTATGACAAGGGCGCCACCGTCACGCTCCAGGGCTGCGTCACCGCCGCCGAGAAGAAGGACACGTTCATCCTGACCAAGGTCAAGGAATGGCCCCAGGGCGCATCCGACCAGGGCAAGTTCGGCCCGCGGATGTACTGGATCGACAAGGGCAGCAAGGACCTGAAGGGCCACCTCGGCCACACGATTCAACTGACCGGCAAGATCACCGACGTCGAGGAATCGGAGATGGAGCTGAAGGCCGGCGAAAACGGCGCCGGGCTCGTGGTTGAAATCGAAGGCCCCGGCCGCGACGTCGTGACCTCCCCGGCCAACGCCAACGTGACGGCCGCCCAGCGCGCCAGCAAGGACGACATCAAGATCACGCTCCTCAAGCTCAAGATCGACGAGCTCAAGATGATCTCGGGCACCTGCGCGATCACTTCAACGCAGCGATAAGCGCCTCACCCATGTCCGCCGGGCTCTTGACCACCTTGACCCCGGCGGCCGTGAGGGCCGCCATCTTCTCGGCCGCCGTGCCCTTGCCGCCGGCGATGATCGCGCCGGCGTGACCCATGCGGCGCCCCGGCGGCGCCGTTTGCCCGGCGATGAACGCCACGATCGGCTTGTTGAAGTGCTGCGTGATCCAGGTGGCGGCCTCTTCCTCCGCCGACCCGCCGATTTCGCCGATCATGATCACCGCGTCGGTGTCCGGGTCGTTCTGGAACAACTCGAGCGCGTCGACGTGCGTCGTGCCAATCAGCGGATCGCCGCCGATGCCGAGGCACGTGCTCTGCCCCAGCCCGCTGCGCGTCAGCTGATCGATCGCCTCGTAGGTCAGCGTACCGCTCTTCGAGACGATGCCGATCCGGCCTTCCTTGCAGATGTTCGCCGGAATGATGCCCGCCTTGCCTTTACCCGGCGAGATGATGCCCGGGCAGTTCGGCCCGATCAGGCGCGTCTGCGGATGGTCCTGCAGGAACGTCATCGCCTTCAGCATGTCGACGACGGGAATGCCTTCGGTGATGCAGACGATGAGGCCGATGCCGGCTTCGGCCGCCTCCATGATCGCGTCGGCCGCAAACGGCGGCGGCACGAAGATCACCGAGGCGTTGGCGCCCGTGGTCCTGACGGCATCGTCCACCGTGTTGAACACCGGCCAGCCCTCGTGCGTGGTGCCGCCCTTGCCGGGCGTCACCCCGCCGACGACGTTGGTGTGGTACGCGGCGGCGGCCTTCGCGTGGAAGGTGCCCTCCCGGCCCGTGATTCCCTGGACGATCAGCTTCGTGTTCTTGTCGAGCAGGACGGCCATCAGCGACCCCCTGCGAGCGCCACGACCTTGTCGGCGGCCGCGCTCATCGTGTCTGCGGTCGCGAAGTTCAGCCCGCTTTCGGCCAGCATCTTCTTGCCTTCCTCGACGTTTGTGCCCTTCATGCGAATGACGATCGGAACCGGGACGCCCAGTTCCTTGACCGCGGCGATCACGCCGGCGGCGAGCACGTCGCAGCGCAGGATGCCGCCGAAGATGTTGATGAGCACCGCCTTCACGTTCTTGTCGGACATCAGGATCTTGAACGCGTTGCGGATCTGTTCCGCGTCGGCGCCGCCGCCCACGTCCAGGAAGTTCGCCGGCGATCCCCCCGCCAGCTTGATGATGTCCATCGTCGCCATGGCGAGGCCCGCGCCGTTGACCATGCAGCCGATGGTGCCGTCGAGACGGATGTAGTTGAGGGAGAACTTCGAGGCTTCGACCTCGAGCGGGTCCTCTTCGCTCACGTCGCGCAGCTCGCGGATGTCCGGATGGCGGTACAGCGCGTTGTCGTCGAAGTTCATTTTGGCGTCGAGCGCCAGCAGGTCGCCGCCCTTGGTGACAATGAGCGGGTTGATTTCAAGGATCGAAGCGTCGGTGGCGATGAAGACCTGATAGAGCGCCAGCATCATCTTGACGCCCTTCTTCAGCGAGTCGCCGCTCAGGCCCACCGCGAAGCCGAGCTTCTGCGCCTGGAACGGCTGCAGGCCGACGCCGGGGTGGATGAAGACCTTGTGGATCTTCTCGGGCGACTTCTCCGCCACCACTTCGATCTCGACGCCGCCCTCCTTGCTGACCATCAGCACGATGCGTTGCGTCGACCGATCGACGACGAGTCCGAGATAGAGCTCGCGGTCGATGGCGAGGCCCTCTTCCACGAGCAGGCGTGTGATGCGCTGGCCGTCGGGGCCGGTTTGGTAGGTGACGAGGGTCTTGCCCAGCAGTTCGCGAGCCACGCCTTCCGCGTCTTGGGCGGACTTGGTGAGCTTGACGCCGCCGGCCTTGCCGCGGCCGCCCGCATGAATCTGCGCCTTCACCACCGAGATCGGGCCGCCGAGGCGCTTGGCGATGTCGTGAACTTCTTCCGGCGTGAAGGCCACTTCCCCGCGGGGAACCGGAACGCCGTACTTCGAGAGGACAGCTTTGGCTTGGTACTCGTGGATTTTCATGTGGAAACGGCTAGTTTATTACAACGAAACCACGAAGGTCACGAAGATCACCACGAAGATCACGAAGTCACTGATCAGAATGCTTCGTGCGCTTCGTGGTGGTCTTCGTGCGCTTCGTGGTCTCTTTTCGTGCCCTACTGCTTCACGTACTTCTTCAGCGCTCGTGGGCCGACTTCCGCGCCGTAGATGTTCCCGGCGGCGTCGACGGCCACGCCTTCCGCAGCGCTGGTACCGGACGGCTTCGCTTGCGGATCCGGAATGAAGTACTGGACCTTCAGGTCCTTCGCCGATCCGACGCGCATGCCGCGCTTCCACCCCGGATTCGACGCGTCGCTCGACTCCGAGTCGGCGCCGTAGAGCGTGTCGTTCTTGTCGATGTAGATGCCGCTCAGCCGGCTGAACTCCTTCGTCTCGGCGAGGAACTTCCCGTCCTGATCGAAAATCTGGATGCGGACGTTGCCGCGATCGGCCACGAACAGCCGGCCGCGCGAATCAAACGCCAGCCC
The DNA here is from genome assembly GCA_001768615.1 of Acidobacteria bacterium RIFCSPLOWO2_12_FULL_67_14b. Lineage (GTDB taxonomy): Bacteria > Acidobacteriota > Vicinamibacteria > Vicinamibacterales > UBA2999 > 12-FULL-67-14b. The sequence goes on from MELE01000097.1 coordinate 11,125, forward strand.
ATGCGGCGTCCGGAACTCTCCCGGGGCCGAGCCCAGCTTGCCCCACTCCTTGATGAACCTGCCGGTCTTGTCGTACTTGACGATGCGGGCCGGCGTGCCGGGCTTGGCGTTGGCGCCCTGGCCGCTGTGCCCGTCGCCGACGAAGATGTCGCCGTTTGGCGCCGTCACCACGTCGTTCGGTTCGCTCAGATGGCCCTGGCCGCCGCCCGCCATGCCGGCCATGCCCAGCGTCAGGAGCACCTTGCCCTCGGGGCTGAACTTGATGACCTGGTGTCCGATCCTGCCGTCCTTGCTGCCGCCGGCGTCGGTGACCCAGACGTTGCCGTCGCGATCGACGTGGATGCCGTGCGGAAAGACGAACATGCCGGCGCCGAAGGTCCGCACCAGCTTGCCCGACTCGTCGAACTTCAGGATCGGATCGAGCTTGGAGCCTTCGCACGTGTTGGCGCCGCACCGCTCGGCGACCCAGATCGACCTGCCGTCGCGATCGATCTCGACGGCGCTGGTCGCTCCCCACGTGCGGCCTTCGGGCATCTTGAAGTGGTTCTCGACGGTCGTGTACGGGTTGGGCCGATCGTTGACCGGCGTCACGGCCTGCGCTTGGGCGCGGATCCCGAACCCGGCGAAAATCGTCAGGGCGAGCAGGGCGACTTGAGGCGAAATGGTGCGCGGCATGGCAACTCCTTGAATTCAGGGATAATATGGCGGTTCGGTTCCTCCTTCAATGATTCCTCAGAAAGCGCTCTCCTCGTCGATCGGCTCGAAGTTCCTCATCGCACTCACCGGCCTTTCGCTGGTCCTGTTCCTCGTGGCGCACCTGGCGGGCAACCTCCTGTTCATCGCCGGGCCCGACGCGTTCAACCACTATTCGCACTCGCTGATCAGCAACCCGCTGGTCTACGGCGCCGAGGCCGGGCTGCTGGCCCTGTTCGTCCTGCACATTGTCAAGACGGTGTGGATGTTCGCCGCGAACCGGACGGCGCGACCCGAACGCTACGCGGTCCGGAAGTGGGCCAGGAAGAAGAACCCGAGCAGCCGCAAGACCGTCGCCTCCACCACGATGATCCTCACGGGCAGCATCACCCTGCTGTTCGTGATCACGCATCTGGTCACGTTCAAGTTCGGCCCGTACTACGAGACGGCGGAAGGCATCCGGGATCTGTACCGCCTGCAGCTCGCCGTCTTCAGCGACCCCACCTACGTCGGCTTCTACCTGTTCTGCATGGCGGTGATCTTCTTCCACCTCTGGCACGGTATTTCGAGCGCCGCGCAGTCGTTCGGCATCGACAGCCCGCACTGGACGCCGCGCATCATCTGGACCGCCCGCCTCGTCACGGCGCTCCTGGCCGCCGGCTTCGGCCTGCTGCCGGTCTTCACCTTCGCGTTGAGCGTGAATTGAAATGAAACTCGAATCCCGCGTTCCGAGCGGCGCCATCACCGACAAGTGGGACCGCCGCAAGTTCGAGAACAAGCTGGTGAACCCGGCCAACCGCCGGAAATTCGATGTGATCGTGGTCGGCACCGGGCTGGCCGGCGCGTCGGCCGCGGCCTCGCTGGGCGAGTTGGGCTACCCGGTCAAGGTGTTCGGCATTCACGACAGCCCGCGCCGCGCCCACAGCATTGCCGCGCAGGGTGGCATCAACGCCGCGAAGAACTACCGCAACGACGGCGACAGTGTGTACCGCCTGTTCTACGACACGATCAAGGGCGGCGACTATCGCGCGCGCGAGGCCAACGTCTATCGCCTGGCGCAGATGTCGGTCAACATCATCGACCAGTGCGTGGCCCAGGGCGTGCCGTTCGCGCGCGAGTACGGCGGGCTGCTCGACAATCGATCGTTCGGCGGCGCGCAAGTGTCTCGCACCTTCTACGCGCGGGGGCAAACGGGCCAGCAACTGCTGCTTGGCGCCTACCAATCGATGATGCGCCAGGTCGATGCCGGCACCGTCACGCTCTATCAGCGCCGCGAGATGCTCGACCTGGTGGTGGTGAACGGCCAGGCCCGCGGCATCGTCTGCCGCAACCTGGTCACCGGCGAGCTGGAGTCGCACGGGGCCCACGCGGTGCTGCTGTGCACGGGCGGCTACGGCACGGTGTTCTACCTCTCCACCAACGCGGTGAACTCCAACGTCACCGCCGCCTGGCGCGCGCACAAGCGGGGCGCCTACTTCGCCAACCCCTGCTTCACGCAGATTCACCCGACCTGCATCCCGGTCAGCGGCGATCACCAGTCAAAGCTGACGCTGATGTCCGAGAGCCTGCGCAACGACGGCCGCGTGTGGGTGCCGAAGCAGCAGGGCGACAAGCGTCCACCGGCCCAGATTCCCGACGCGGAACGCGACTACTACCTCGAGCGCCGCTATCCCACTTTCGGTAATCTCGTGCCGCGCGACGTGGCGTCGCGGGCCGCCAAGGGGGTGTGCGACGAGGGCCGCGGCGCCGGCGATTCCGGGCTGTCGGTGTACCTCGACTTCGCCGATGCCATCAGGCGGAATGGCATTGACACCATCAAGGCCCGCTACGGCAACCTGTTCGACATGTACACCCGGATCACGGACGAGAATCCGTACCAGGTGCCCATGCGCATCTACCCCGCCGCGCACTACGCGATGGGCGGCCTGTGGGTGGACTACAACCTCATGTCGACCGTCCCCGGCCTGTTCGTGCTCGGCGAGGCCAACTTCTCGGACCACGGCGCCAACCGGCTCGGCGCCAGCGCCCTGATGCAGGGCCTGGCCGACGGCTACTTCGTGGCGCCCTATACGGTGGCCAATTACCTGGGGAGCGCCGCGCTGCCCGCGGTGCTCGGGACGCACGAGGCCTTTTCGCAGGCCAGGGCCGAGGCGCAGGCGCGAATCGACCGCGTGCTCAAGGTCAAGGGCACGCGCACGGTCCGCGAGTTCCACCGCGCGATTGGCGCCATTTGCTGGGACCACGTGGGCATGGCCCGCAACGAAGCGGGCCTCAACCGGGCGATCGCCGACATTCGCCGGCTGCGCGACGAGTTCTGGCAGGACGTGACCGTGCCCGGTGACCCGAACAACCTCAACCCGGGCCTCGACTACGCAGGACGGGTCGCCGATTACATGGAGTTTGCCGAGCTGCTCGCGCTGGACGCGCTCGAGCGGCGCGAGTCCTGCGGCGGCCATTTCCGCGAGGAGTTTCAGACCGCCGACGGCGAAGCGCTCAGGAAAGACGACGAGTATGCCTACGTCGCCGCCTGGCAGTTCACGGGCGTGGGCGCGCGGCCGGCCCTGCACAAGGAACGGCTGGTCTTCGAGGAAGTGCATCCCAGCCAGCGGAGCTACAAATAGCTATCAGCTCACAGCTTTCAGCTCACGGCCATCAGCTTTGAGAGCCGGAAGCCGAAAGCTGGTAGCCGAGGATCGAGAATGCGATGACCGTGAAACTGAGAGTGTGGCGGCAGACCGGACCCGGACAGCCGGGGCGGATGGTCGACTACGTCGCTCACAACGTGCATCCCGACATGTCGTTCCTGGAGATGCTCGACGTGGTCAACGAGGATCTGATCCGCAAGGGCGAGGATCCGATCGCGTTCGATTCGGACTGCCGCGAAGGCATCTGCGGCAGCTGCGGCCTGGTGATCGACGGCATTCCGCACGGCCCCGACAAGGGCGCCACCACCTGCCAGGTGCACATGCGGCGCTTCACGAACAGCGAGACCATCACCATCGAGCCATTCCGCGCCAGGGCCTTCCCCGTGCTCAAGGACCTGGTGGTCGACCGCACCGCGTTCGACCGCATCATCGCCGCCGGCGGCTACGTTTCGGTGAACGTCGGCGGCGCGCCCGACGCCAACAGCCTGCCGATCGCCAAGGACGTGGCGGACCAGGCGATGGATTCCGCCCAGTGCATCGGCTGCGGCGCCTGCGTGGCGGCGTGCAAGAACGCCGCGGCGCATCTGTTTACGTCGGCCAAGATTACCCACCTGGGCCTGTTACCGCAGGGCGAAGCGGAACGCAGCCGGCGGGTGATCCGGATGGTCGCACAAATGGACGGCGAGGGATTCGGGAGCTGCTCGAACGAAGGCGAGTGTGAGGCTGTTTGCCCGAAAGAAATCCCGATTTCCAATATTGCCAGGATGAACCGGGACTTCCTTCGGGCGCTGATTCGATAAGGCGGGAAGGCGGGACTGAAGTCCCGCCTCTACACCCCGATGACTACACCCCGATGACGTCGACCAGTTCCTTCACGGCAGCGGCGGATTTATTCAGCGCCGCCTGTTCCTCGGCCGTCAGCGTGATCTGGATGATCTGCTCCACGCCCCTGGCGCCCAGCTTCACCGGCACGCCCACGAAGAGGTTGTTCAGTCCGTACTCGCCCTGCAGGAACACCGAGCACGGCATGATCTTCTTCTGATCCTTCAGGATCGCCTCGACCATCAACGCGGCCGACGCGCCCGGCGCGTACCACGCGCTCGTGCCGACCAGCTTGGTGATTTCCGCGCCGCCGTTGGCGGTGCGGTCGCAGATCGCCGCAATGCGTTCGGCCGACAGCAATTCCGTAATCGGAATGCCGGCCACCGTCGAGAAACGCGGCAGTGGCACCATCGTGTCGCCGTGGCCGCCGAGCACGAACGACGAGACGTTTTCGACCGACACGTTCAGCTCCATCGCGATGAACGTGCTCATGCGGGCCGAATCGAGGACCCCGGCCATGCCGATCACGCGTTCGCGCGGGAACTTGCTGAGCCGGTAGACCGCCTGCGACATGGCGTCGAGCGGGTTGGCCACCGGCACGATGATGCAGTTGGGCGAGTGCTTGACAATCTCGGCCGTCACGTTCTGCATGATCTCGTAGTTGACCTTCAGCAGGTCGTCGCGGCTCATACCGGGCTTGCGGGGCATGCCCGACGTGACCACGACGACGTCGGAGTTGGCGCTTTCGGCAAAATCCTTGATGCCGACCCCCACAACCCGTGCCGCCGATCCTTCGATCGGGCACGATTCGTAGATGTCCAGCGCCACGCCCGCGGCCTTCGTGTCGGCAATGTCGACGACCACGACGTCCGCGAGTTCCTTTTGCGCGATCGCACGCGCGACCGTGGCGCCGACATTGCCTGCGCCGCCGACGACGGTAACTTTCCGATTCATGAATGCACTCCGTTAGGTCAGATTCCCTTTGTCGCCGGCGCCCGATCCACAGTTTCTGTGGAAAACCTTGTGGAAAAGTGCGTGTGAATGCCGCGTAACGGCCACGTTTCGGAACAAATCAGCGAATTGCACCATCCATGGTGCGTCGCTCGCGTGAACACGGCATCGTCACGAGAACACAAGTGACGTATTATATCGGCTCACGCAGTTCCTGGTTCAAAGTTCCGCTTCAACTGACCGAGGCTCTTCCGCAACATGCTGATTGTTGTCGCTGACGATCTTCCCAAGACGGCCCTCGAATTGCTGCGCGCTGAAGGATGGACGGTCGATGCGCGTTCAGGTCGTACCCCCGAACAGCTTGCCGGCGATCTGGCCGAAGCCGACGCGCTCGTCGTGCGCAGCGCCACCAAGGTCACGCCCGCGATCATCGCGGCCGCGCCGAAGTTGCGCGCGATCGCCAGGGCCGGCACTGGCGTCGACAATGTCAACGTCGAAGCCGCAAGCGCCCGGGGCATCGTGGTGATGAACGCGCCGGGCGCCAACAGCATCAGCGTCGCCGAGCTGGCGATGGCGCAACTGCTGTCGCTCGCCCGCAAGCTGCCGGCCGCTGATGCGTCGATGAAGCAGGGCAAATGGGACAAGAAGAGCTTCCTGGGCGAAGAAGTCCGGGGCAAGGTGCTGGGACTGGCGGGGCTCGGCCGGATTGGCCAGGAAGTGGCGCGGCGCGCCCACTCGTTCAAGATGATCGTGATCGCCCACGATCCGTTCATTTCGGCGCAGGTCGCCGCCGGCCTCGGGGTCGAGCTGGTCTCGTTCGACGACTTGTGCGCGCGTGCCGATTACTTGTCGGTGCACATGCCGTCAACGCCCCAAACCAAGCACACCTTCAACGCGGTGCGGCTTGCCGCCTGTAAGAAGGGCCTGAAGCTGATCAACACCGCCCGCGGCGATCTGATCGACGAGGCGGCGCTGGCGGCGGCGATCCAGAGCGGCCAGATCGGCGGCGCCGCGCTCGACGTGTTTGCCCAGGAGCCGACCACCGACCACACGCTGCAGCAATTGCCGCAAGTGGTCGCCAGCCCGCACATCGCCGCGTCGACGCGCGAAGGCCAGGAGCTCGTCGGTGTCGAAACGGCGTCGGCCTTGCGGGACTTCCTGAAGACCGGCGTGATTCGCAACGCCGTCAACTTTCCGTCGGTGGCGCCGGAGGAGTTTCAGACGCTTCAGCCGTACATGGCGCTCGGCAAGCAGTTGGGGTGCCTCGTCGGCCAGATGGGCGAAGCGCGAATCCAGAGCCTCAGCGTTCGGTATTACGGCGAGCTGGCCTCGGGCCAGCATCCGCTGATCGCCAACGCCGTGCTCGTGGGGTTGTTCCAGGCGATCCTGTCGGACACGGTCACCGAAGTGAACGCGCGCGCGATGGCCACAATTCGCGGCATCGAACTCACCGAATCAGCCAGCACGCGGTCGCGCAATTTCCGAAGCCTGTTGTCGGTGTTGCTGACAACCAGCGAAGGCAAGCGATGGGTCGAGGGCACCGTTTCCGGCACCGGCGCTCGCCTGGTCCTGCTGAACGGCGTGCCCCTGGAGGCTCCGCTTGGCGGCACCTTGATTCTGCTGGCCAACCATGACAAGCCCGGTGTGATCGGCGAGGTCGGAACCATCCTCGGGCGGCTCGGGATCAATATTGCCAACATCACCCTCGGGCGAAGCGAGGGCGGCGCCGTGGGCGTGGTGAATGTGGACGAGCCCGCCGAGCCGATTGGCGGCGACGTGCTGCAGGCGATTCGCGCCGCGAAGGGCGTCAAGGCCGCGTGGCTGGTGCGGGTGTAGAGCTGAAACACATTGTCGATTGCCGATCGACTGATTTAGTGACTGTTTGGTGATTGACGATTGACGATTGTGTGACTTGATTCTGCGATTGACGATTGACGATTGCGCGACTTGATTCTGCGATTGACGATTGACGATTGCGTGACTTGATTCTGCGATTGACGATTGACGATTGCGCGACTTGATTCTGCGATTGACGATTGACGATTGCGCGATTGGCCGGTCGGCCACCGATGGCAATTGGCAATTGGCAATCGAGTCACCCAATCACGAAATCGCCAAATCACCAAACAGTCACTAAATCAGTCAATCGGCAATCGGCAATTCAGGGAAGCCGCACCGTCTGCGTCACGCCGTCGGCATCGACAATCACGACGGCGCGCTCTTCGACTCGCAGGACGACGTGGCCGCCCGACAGCCTGTCGCCGGCCTTCGCGAGCACCATCGAGCCGTTATCGATCAGTATCGCCGTCAGCACCGCGGCGCCGTCCTTTTCGGTCGACGCGACACCGGACAACTTAAACTGCGGCAGCGCCGGCGGCGCCGGCTCCGGAAGCGCTTCGGCTTCAGCGGCCGCGGCGGGCCGTTCCGCGCGCCGCACCGCCGCTGACGAGAGCTCGGCGCCGCGGGAGCCGAAGACAAACGGGTTGCGGCCCGGCATCGGCGAGCGCGGCTGCGCGGTCAGCTTCTGGCGAAGTTGCTGCGTGTACGTTCCCACCTCTCGGGCCGGAGACCCGAGCGGTCGCGGGGCCGAGCGGCGCTCAGCCGGCGGCGCCGGCGTCGACGGCGCGGTCGTCTGCCCGGCCATCCATCCGGCGGCCAGGCTGAGCGCGCCGATCAGGATCGCGGTGCGCGGTCGCAGCATCTGGATCATCATACCTCTCGGACTTCAGCCTTCAGCCTCAGCACCGCGGCGCCGTCCTTTTCGGTCGACGCGACACCGGACAACTTGAACTGCGGCAGCGCCGGCGGCGCCGGCTCCGGAAGCGCTTCGGCTTCAGCGGCCGCGGCGGGCCGTTCCGCGCGCCGCACCGCCGCTGACGAGAGCTCGGTGCCGCGGGAGCCGAAGACAAACGGGTTGCGGCCCGGCATCGGCGAGCGCGGCTGCGCGGTCAGCTTCTGGCGAAGTTGCTGCGTGTACGTTCCCACCTCTCGGGCCGGAGACCCGAGCGGTCGCGGGGCCGAGCGGCGCTCAGCCGGCGGCGCCGGCGTCGACGGCGCGGTCGTCTGCCCGGCCATCCATCCGGCGGCCAGGCTGAGCGCGCCGATCAGGATCGCGGTGCGCGGTCGCAGCATCTGGATCATCATACCTCTCGGACTTCAGCCTTCAGCCTTCAGCCTTCGGCCTTCAGCCTTCGGCTGAGAGCCGAGAACTGAAAGCCGAAAGCTGAAGGCTGAAGGCTGAAGGCTGAAGACCGAAGGCTGCATGGTTCACTGTGGTATGATTCGTCGTGCACCCCATTTCGGTCATGCGTCTGCCATTTACGCTGACTGAATCGTCGGTCCTCGCCGTCATCCCCGCCCGCTACCACTCGACCCGATTCCCCGGCAAGATTCTCGCGGACCTCGCGGGCCGCCCGATGATCGAACACGTCTATCGCCGCGCCTCGTCCGCGACGCGCGTGCACGGGACGATCGTGGCGACCGATGACGAACGGATCGCGCAGGCTGTGCAGGCCTTCGGCGGCGCCGTGATCATGACCCGCGCCGACCACGCCAACGCCAGCGACCGCATCGCCGAAGCCGTCAGCGCGCTGCCCTGCCGCCTGGTGGTCAACGTGCAGGGCGACGAGCCGCTGCTCGACCCGGCGAGCATCGACGCCGCCGTGGCGCCGATGCTCGACGACCCGTCGCTCGAGATGAGCACGCTGTGCCGTCCGTTTGCCGACGCCCACGAGTTCTCCAGCCCCCATGTCGTAAAAGTCGTCACCGATATCCGCGGCCGCGCCCTGTATTTCTCGCGCGCGCCCATTCCCGGGTCCGCGGCCCATGTCGGGCTATACGTTTATCGGCGCGACGTGCTGTTGAAGTTAGCCGGGCTCCCCCGGGTCCCCCAGGAGGACCTGGAGAAGCTCGAACAGCTCCGCGCCGTGATCCACGGCATCGGCATACGGGTCGTCGAGACCAGCCACGCCTCGATTGGCGTGGATACCCCCCAGGACCTGGAACGCGTCAGACAGCTGATGCCAACGGCGCTCCATGAAGGGGCGCCCGACGTGGCCTCTTCGAGGACCTGAGACCATCGCATGGAAAACACGGGACGCCAGACCAAGTACATCTTCGTGACCGGCGGCGTGGTGTCGTCGCTCGGCAAGGGCCTTGCCGCCGCCTCGATTGGCGCGCTGCTCGAGGGGCACGGCTACAAGGTGACGCTCCAGAAGTTCGATCCCTACATCAACGTCGACCCCGGCACCATGAGCCCGTACCAGCACGGCGAGGTCTACGTGACCGACGATGGCGCGGAGACCGACCTCGACCTGGGCCACTACGAGCGGTTCACCCACATGACCGCGACGCGCAACAGCAACTGGACCACCGGCAAGATCTACATGTCGGTGATCCAGAAGGAGCGCCGCGGCGATTACCTCGGCCGCACCGTGCAGGTGATCCCGCACATCACCAACGAGATCAAGGACTGCATCCGCCAGGCGGGGCGCGATACCGATGTCGTGCTGGTCGAAATCGGCGGCACCGTCGGCGACATCGAGAGCCTGCCCTTCCTCGAGGCGATCCGCCAGTTCCGGCAGGACGTCGGCCGCGAGAACACCATCTACGTGCACCTGACGCTGGTGCCGTACATCGGCGCGGCCGGCGAGCTCAAGACCAAGCCGACGCAGCACAGCGTCCGCGACCTGCGCTCCATCGGCATCCAGCCCGACATCCTGCTCTGCCGCACCGACCGCATCCTCGCGCGCGACATCAAGCAGAAGATCGCGCTCTTCTGCGACGTCGCCGAAGAGGCCGTGATCACGGCCAAGGACGTGTCGACCATTTACGAGGTCCCCCTCTCGCTCCGCGACGAGGGCCTCGACGGCGTGATCCTGAAGTACCTCCACCTGCCGCAGACCGAATCGCGGATGCAGCCGTGGGAAGAGCTCGTCGATCGGATCAAGAACCCCGAGCAGGATCTCACCATCCACGTCGTCGGCAAGTACACCGGCTACGAGGATTCGTACAAGTCGCTCAATGAAGCGCTCTATCACGGCGGGTTCGCCAACCGCGTGCGGATCAACATCCAGT
>MELE01000097.1:21367-25378 GCA_001768615.1 Acidobacteria bacterium RIFCSPLOWO2_12_FULL_67_14b
ACGGCGATCCTCGTGCCCGGCGGCTTCGGCTCGCGCGGCACGCGCGGCATGATGAAGGCCTCGGAGTACGCGCGGAGCCGCGGCATCCCGTTCTTCGGCATCTGCTACGGCTTCCAGTGGGCCACGGTCGAGTTCGCGCGCAACGTCTGCGGCCTCGACGGCGCCGACTCCACCGAGGTGGACGAGGCCGCGCCGCACAAGGTGATCTACAAGCTGCGCGACCTGCTCGGCGTCGACGAGCTGGGCGGCACCATGCGCCTGGGCCGCTACGCCTGCGAGCTCGCCCCGGGCTCGCTCGCGCGCAAGATTTACGGCGCCGATCTGATTCACGAGCGGCATCGCCATCGCTTCGAGTTCAACTGCCTCTACGAGCCGGCCCTGGCCGAGAAGGGCATGCGGATCTCGGGCCGCTCCCCCGACGGCAAGTTCGTCGAGATTGCGGAGCTGCCCGCGCACCCGTGGTTCATCGCCGTGCAGTTCCACCCGGAGTTCCAGTCGCGCCCGCTCCGGCCGCATCCGCTGTTTGCCAGCTTCGTCGAGGCCGCCAAGCGGCAGAAGCAGTCGGTTGACGGCGCCGTGGCCGTGCCGGTCGCCAAGAGCGAGGCGTAGGGTGCAGGCGGTTTCGCCGGTGTCCGCCGGGACGGTCACCTTCGGCACGGGCCATCCCCTGGTCTTCGTGATGGGTCCGTGCGTGATCGAAAGCGAGTCGCACGCCGTGGACCTCGCCGTGTCGCTCGCGGCCATTGCCAAGCGCGCCGGCGTGCCGCTGGTGTTCAAAGCCTCGTTCGACAAGGCCAACCGCACGTCGCTGGCGTCCTACCGCGGGCCCGGCCTCGGCGAGGGCCTGCGCGTGCTGGCGAGGGTGAAGGCACGCACGGGCCTGCCCATCATCACCGACGTCCACGAGATCGCCCAGGTCGAGCCGGCGAGCGACGTGGCGGACATCCTCCAGATTCCGGCCTTCCTGTCGCGACAGACGGATCTGATCGTGGCCGCGGCCCGCACCGGGCGCGCCGTCAACGTGAAAAAGGGCCAGTTCCTGGCGCCGGGCGACATGCGGCACGTGGTGGCCAAGATTACCGGGTCGGGCAATCGCAACGTGCTCGTCACCGAGCGCGGGGTGTCGTTCGGCTACAACAACCTGGTCGTCGATCCCCGCGCGTTCCCCATGCTGCGCGCCCTCGGGTTCCCGGTGATCTTCGACGTCACCCACAGCCTGCAGCTCCCCGGCGCGGGTGACGGCGTTACGGCCGGGCTCGCGGAGTACATCGAGCCCATGTCCCAGGCCGGTGTCGCGGCCGGCGTCGACGGCGTGTTCATGGAAGTGCACGAGGATCCGGCCCGCGCCAGGAGCGACGCGGCCAATGCCCTGAAACTCGATCTGGTCGAACCGCTCCTGCACCGCCTCGTGGCTCTTGATAGGATCGTGCGGCATGCCTGACTTGTCGCTCGCCCGCAAGGTCCTGCAGACCGAGGCGGCCGCGGTGCTCGCGCTCGTCGACCGGCTGGACGAGGGGTTCGCGCGCGCAGTCGTGCTGCTCCGCAACTGCAAGGGGCGCGTCATCGTCACCGGCATGGGCAAGTCCGGCATCATCTGCCGCAAGATCGCCGCCACGCTCGCCAGCACCGGCACGCCCGCCTTCTTCCTGCACCCGGCCGAGGCCGTGCACGGCGACATGGGGGTGATCCAGGCCGACGATGTCGTGATCGCGATGTCGTACAGCGGCGAGACCGAGGAGTTGACGCGCGTGCTCGAGACGCTCAAGCGGATCGGCGCGCCGCTGATCGCCCTCACCGGCGACACCAGGTCCACCCTTGCACAGGCGGCGGAAGTGGCGCTCGACTGCCGGGTCTCCGAGGAGGCCTGCCCGATGAACCTGGTGCCGACCGCGAGCACGACGGCGGCGCTGGCGATGGGCGACGCGCTGGCGATGGCGGTGCTGGTCGAGAAGGGCTTCAAGCCCGAAGACTTCGCCAGCCTGCATCCCGGCGGCAAGCTCGGCAAGCGCCTGATGCGCGTCGAGCAGCTGATGCACAGCGGCGACGCGCTGCCCGTCGTGCAGCTCCACACCGCGATGCGCGACGTGATCTACGAGATGTCGCGCAAGGGCAAGGGCATGACCTCGGTGGTCGAGAAGGACGGCCGGCTCGCCGGCATCATCACCGATGGCGACCTGCGGCGGAAGATGGCGGGCTCGGCCAACGTCCTCGACCTCACCGCGCGCGACGTGATGAGCCTGAACCCGGTGGCGATCCCGACCAACACGCTCGCCGTCGAGGCGCTGGCCATGCTCGAGCAGCGCAAGATCACCTCGATCGTCGTCATCGACGCGGACAGGCGAGTGGTCGGCGTTGTGCACCTGCACGACCTCTGGCGCACGGGAATGGTGTAGGCCGCGTGGACCTGGGCCCGTCTCTCCCGTTCCTCAGCGCGCTGGTGGCGTTGCTTGTCGGCCTCGCCGTGGGCAAGGCGTGGGAGCGCTACAAGCTGCGCGACGGCAAGTGGATCGACCGCCGCCGGGCGCGCGAGTCGCATCACTACGTGCTCGGCCTGAACTTCCTGGTGTCGAACCAGATCGATCTCGCCATCGAGGAGCTCAGCCAGGCGGCGCGCGTGGACGCCGACGCCCTCGAGATCCACCTGATCCTGGGCAACGTGCACCGCGAGCGCGGGCAGGTGGCGCGCGCGATCCAGGTGCACCAGGCGCTCCTGCAGCGGCCCAAGCTCACGCGCATCGAGCACGCCTACATCCTGCTCTGCCTCGGCCTCGACTTCAAACGCGGCGGCTTCGTCGACCGGGCCCTCGAGGCGTTCAACGAAGTCGTACGGATGGACCCCGACAACCAGTACGCGCTGCTCTACCTGCAGAAGCTCCACGAGGAGCAGCACCAGTGGGCCGAGGCGCACCGCATCCGGAAGCAGCTGGTCGCCCTCAGCGGGCCCGACACCCAGCCGCGCAACCAGGCCATCCTCGGCTTCCTCGAAAACGCCCTCGGCACCGAGGCCATGGCGGTCGGCGATCGCGGCCGCGCCTCGAAGCACTTCGAATCGGCCATCGATCAGGATGCCGACACCACCCCCGCGTACCTGAACCTCGGCGACGTCCGGCTCGCTCAGGGCGATCTCCAGGGCGCCGAGGCGGCCTGGGACAGCCTGATCACCCGCTCGCCCGAGCGCGCCTACCTTGCCTTCGACCGGCTCGAGCAGTTGTACGAACAGCTGGGCGCGCCACGGCGGTTCGAAGAGCGCTGCCTGCGCCTGGTGGCCGCCAATCCCCAGGACTGGCGGGCGCGCCTCGCGCTCGGGCGTCACCTGTTGAAGCGGGAGCGCCACGCCGAGGCGTTCGAGTTCCTGCTGGCGGCGCTGGAGCAGAACCCGCACGGCCTCACCGTGCATCAGGCGGTCTGGGGCGTGCTGCTGAAGCTCGAACTCAATCGCGCGCTCGTGCAGCGCTACATCGAATCGGCGCGGTCATCGGTGTTCTTCCTCGATCCGCACGTCTGCCTGAAGTGCCACTATCGCAGCACGGAGCTACTCTGGCAGTGCCCGCATTGCCACGAGTGGAACACGTTTGTGGAGGAACGAATCGCCCCCGCGAAAGAGGCCACCGTAGAAATGTAGTGGGGCGCTCGCAGAGGCGCAATGCCGGGAGGGCGGAACTTCAGTTCCGCCCGATTCCTTCTACCGGGCGGCCAGCGTCTTCACCAACGCCGCGACCTGCGCGTCGGTCTCTTCGAACGACCCGTCGGTCTTGATCACGTAGTTGGCTTTCTTCACCTTCTGATCGATCGGCAGCTGCGCCGCCAGCCGCCGCTCGGCGTCTTCCTTCGACAGCTTGTTACGCGTCAGCATCCGCTCGATCTGCATTTCCCGCGGGCAGGCGACGACAATCACCGACGTGAACTGCCCTTCCCGCTTGGTTTCGAAGAGGAGCGGGACGTCGGCCACGGCAAAGGGCGTGCGCTTGGGGAGGCTGGCAAAGAATTGATCGATGGCGCGCTGCACGGCGG
>MELE01000097.1:25394-42081 GCA_001768615.1 Acidobacteria bacterium RIFCSPLOWO2_12_FULL_67_14b
GATGAATGATGGCTTCGAGGTCCTGGCGCGCGCGCTTGTCCTTGAAGACGATTTGTCCAATCCTCACCCGGTCCATCGTCCCGTCGCGCCGGACGGCGTCGGGCCCGAAACGCTGGCGCACCGCGGCCAGGCCGGGGGTGCCGGGGGCCACCACCTCGCGCGACAGCACGTCGGCGTCCACGAGAGGCACCCCGCCCTCGCGGAGCTTGTTCGCCACGTAGCTCTTGCCCGTTGCAATCCCTCCGGTGAGGGCTATCTTTCGAATCGCCATAATCAACTGACTCTATTCTCTGCTGCCGTGACCGTATTGCGCAGCACCATCGCAATGGTCAGCGGACCGACGCCGCCAGGCACGGGCGTCAGGGCTCCGGCCACCTCTTCCACGCCGGGATGCACGTCCCCGGCCAAAACGCTGCCCTTTTCGGCGAAATGCGCGCGTTTGCGGCTGCCTTCGGGGAAGCACCGGAACACTTCGGCCTGGGTTGTCAGCGTGTTGATGCCCACGTCAATGACCGTCGCGCCCGGTTTCACGAAGTCCCGGGTCACAAACCCGGGCCGGCCGATAGCTGCCACCAGCACGTCCGCCGTTCGCGCCATGGCCGGCAGATCGGCGGTCCGCGAGTGGCAGATGGTCACCGTCGCGTCCTGATGCAGCAGCAGGAGCGCCATCGGCTTGCCGACGATGTCGCTTCGGCCAATCACCACGGCGTGCCGGCCGCGCAGGGGGATCTTCTCGCGTTCGAGCAGCTCCATGCACCCGAGCGGCGTGCACGCGACCAGCGTCGGCCGTCGCTGGACGAGCCGGCCGACGTTGTAGGGGTGGAATCCGTCGACGTCTTTTGTCGGGTCGAGTGCATCGAAGACCCGCTGCTCCGCTCCGGGCCCCATGCCCTCCGGGAGTGGCGACTGCACCAGAATGCCGTCGACGTCCTCGCGCGCGTTCAGGCGGGTGACCAGGGCCAGGGCCTCATCGAGCGTGGCGCCGGCCGACAGGCGGAAGAGCTCGGCATAGCAGCCCGCCGCCGCCACCGTCTTGATCTTGTTGCGGACGTAGATCTCGGAGGCGGGGTGCTCGCCCGCCAGCACCACGCCGAGCCCCGGGGGCCGGCCGTGGCGCTGGATAAACGCCGCAATCCGCGGCGCGATCTCGCTTCGTATCTGCGCGGCACACGCGGTGCCGTCCAGTCGTCGTGCAGCCGTCAGCCCTTCTCCCCCGTGGCTTTCGTCAGGCCGAAGCCGACAATCCATACCGCCACCGCCACCGCCAGGAACTGCAGGCCGAACGTGTCGGCCTGCTCGGCCGTAACGCCGATCTCGTGCCATTTCGCCGTGGTCTCGTTGGTCATCCCGAACTCGGTCATGTAGCCGAGGATCGTCATGCAGGCGGCGTTGAAGATCAGCAGCAGGCCCAGCGTCGTGATGAAGTTTGCCAGCGACTGCATCGGCGAGCGGGCCGACGACTCGGCCTGGTTCACTAATGGGCTGTGCGTGCGGCCGTAGGACCAGTAGATCACCATGCCGAGGTTCAGCCACACCAGGAAGCGGACCCAGGTGAGGATCGGCAGGCTGAGCATCAAGTACGAGCACGACAGGATGCCCAGCACCGGGAAGATAGGGCCGAAGGGCACCTTGAACGAGCGTACCGCGTCGGGCCGCTTGACGCGCAGCACGAGCACCGCGGCACAGACGACGACGAACGCGAACAGCGTGCCGATGCTGGTCATCTCGCCGACAACCTGGATCTGCGTGACGCCGGCCACCAGCGCGACGATGACGCAGGTGATGATCGTCGTGATGTAGGGCGTGCCGAACTTGGGGTGCACCTTGCTGACGCCGGGCGGCAGCAGCCGATCGCGGCTCATCGCGAAGAAGATGCGCGGCTGGCTCATCAGCATCACGAGCATCACCGAGGTGATGCCGGCCACGGCGCCGGCGGAGACCAAGCCCGCCGCCCAATCCTGCCCAATCACGCTGAGGGCGTAGGCGACCGGCGCGTTCAGGAACCGCACCGACTCGGTTTGATCGACCATCGGCACGCCCGGAAGCGCCTCGGCGAGCGCACGGTAATGCACCACCGGGACGATGCCGCTCAACACCGCGCCGACGGCGAGATACAGGATGGTGCAGACGACCAGGGACGCGATGATGCCGATGGGCAGATCGCGCTTGGGATTCTTGGCTTCCTCCGCGGTGGTGGAGACCGCGTCAAATCCAATGTAGGCGAAGAACACCACGGCCGCCGCGGCCATGATGCCGGGCCAGCCATAGGGCGCGTACGGCTGCCAGTTCGCCGGCTCGACGTAGCTGATGCCGGCGGCGAGGAAGAAGAGGACGGCGACCAGCTTGATCGTCACCATCACCGCGTTGAACCGCGCCGATTCGCGGATGCCGATGACGAGCAGCACCATGATCAGCAGCACGATGATCACGGCCGGCAGGTTGATGAGGCCCACCGGCGGCGCCGCGCCGATGGCAATCGGAACGTCGATGCCGAAGCCGGCCAACAGCCGCTGCATGTAGCCGCTCCAGCCGATGGCCACCGTCATCGATCCGACCGCGTATTCGAGGATCAGGTCCCAGCCGATCATCCAGGCGACCAGCTCGCCGAGCGTGGCGTAGGCGTAGGTATAGGCGGAGCCGGCGATGGGAATCATCGACGCGAACTCGGCGTAACAGAGCGCGGCAAAGGCGCACGCCAGGCCCGCGGCCAGGTACGACATGGTGATCGCCGGGCCGGCCTGGTTGGCCGCCGCAGTGCCGGTGAGCACGAAGATGCCGGTGCCGATGATGGCGCCGATGCCCAGCAGCGTCAGGTCCCATGCCGTGAGGCTTCGCCGCAGCGCCTTCCCTCCATGTTCGACGTCGCCGACGAGTTGCTCGATCGACTTGGTCTTGAACAGATTCGAATCCATTCCGCCTCCAACTGTGTGGTCGGGCCCAGGCCCGGACGAGGGACCGGGTGGCTGGCAAACCCCGCGATTATATGGGGAATCGCGCGCCCTTGCGCGCACGGATTAGGCGAGCGCCCGGAGAAATGCCCGCGCCCGCGCTTCCGGCGCACCTGAAAGCAGGTCGCTGATGACCGCCACCGACGCCGCCCCGCTGGCGATGACCGCCGGGGCGCGCTCGAGCGTGATGCCGCCGATCGCGACCACCGGCAGGCCGTGGACGGCAGCGGCCGCCGCCGCGCGACCGACCGTGTCCAGGCCGACCGCGTCGTGCCCGGTGACCTTCGTTCCGGTGGCGAAGACCGGCCCGATGGCGAGGTAGGAGATCGGTTCGGCGACCGCCGACTCCCACTGGGCCGGCGTGTGCGTCGACAGGCCGAGCACGGCCCCCTCGCCGACGATCCGCCGGGCCGCCGCCGGCGCCAGGTCCTCCTGGCCGATGTGCAGTCCGTGCGCGTCTGCCAGCGCGGCGACGTCGGCGCGATCGTTGACGATCACCGACCCGCCCGCCGCGTTCGCGTCCTGCACCACGGCGGCGCACAGCTCGAGAAACGGACCGCTGTCCCATCCCTTGGCACGCAGTTGGAGCAGTCGGACGCCCGCGGAGAGGAACGCGCGGGCCACGTCGAGCGGCGCGCGGCCCACGCCCGCGCACGCGTCAACGTCGACGATCGCGTAGAGCGTAGGCCAGCCACGCGCGGGTGCCGCGCGTGGGGCCCGGCTAGGCAGATTCCGCGAGCGCCGTGGAGGTCTTGGGCTTGGCGGCAAAGCGTTCCATGAAGTGCGTGCTGAGCCGTCCGGCGATGAAGTCGGGGTCGCTGAGGATCTTGAGGTGCAGCGGGATGGTCGTGCGGATGCCTTCGACCACCGACATCTCCAGCGTCCGTTTCATGCGCGCGACGGCTTCCTGGCGGTCGCGGCCGTGCACGATCACCTTGGCCACCATCGAATCGTAATACGGCGAGATCAGGCACTCGGAATGGGCCGCGGTGTCGACGCGCACGCCCGGCCCGCCGGGCACGCTGAACGCGTGGATCATGCCGGGCGAGGGCACGAACGTCTCGGGGTCTTCGGCGTTGATCCGGCACTCCATGGCATGGCCGGTGAAGGTGACCTCGCTCTGCTTGAAGCCCAGGCGCGCGCCGGCCGCAATCCGGATCTGTTCCTTGACGATGTCGATGCCGGTCACCATTTCGGTGACGGGATGCTCCACCTGCACGCGCGTGTTCACTTCCATGAAGTAGAAGTTGCCCTTCTCGTCCATCAGGAACTCGAAGGTGCCAGCGTTGGTGTACTGCACGGCGCGGGCCGCGTCCACCACGAGGTTGCCCATCTTGCGCCGGACCTTCTCTGAGACCGCGACCGACGGCGATTCTTCGAGCAGCTTCTGGTGCCGCCGCTGGATCGAGCATTCGCGCTCGCCGAGGTGCACCACGTTGCCGTGATGGTCCCCGAGAATCTGGAACTCGATGTGGCGCGGCGAGTCGAGGTATTTTTCGATGTAGACATCGCCGACGCCGAACGCCGACTCGGCTTCGCGCTGGGCGGTCTTGAAGGCGTGCGGCAGGTCCGCGGGCGTCTTGACGATGCGCATGCCGCGCCCGCCGCCGCCCGCCACCGCCTTGATGATCACCGGGTAGCCGATGCCCAGCGCGATCTTGATCGCGCGCTCTTCGCTTTCGACCGGCCCGTCGCTGCCCGGCAGCATCGGCACGCCCGCCTTCTTCATCGCCCGGCGCGCCTTGGCCTTGTCACCCAGCAGCCGGATCACGCTCGGGTCGGGGCCGATGAAGCGGATGTGGCACGCCTCGCAGACCTCCGCGAGGTAGGCGCTTTCGCTCAGGAACCCATAGCCGGGATGCAGCGCGTCGGCGCCGGTGATTTCGGCGGCGCTGATGATCGCCGGCACGTTCAGATAGCTGTCGCTGCTTCTCGCCGGGCCGATGCAAATGTCTTCATCGGCGAATCGCACGTGCAACGAGTTTTCATCCGCCTCCGAATACACCGCAACCGTCTTGATGCCCAGCTCGCGGCACGCGAAAATCACGCGCAGCGCGATTTCTCCACGATTGGCGACGAGGATTTTTTGGAACATGGGTCAGGTGGTCGGGCGAATGGCGAACAGGCGCTCGCCGTATTGGACGGCCTGCCCGTTTTCCACGTAGACGCTCGTGACCTCGCCGTCGTACTCGGAGTCGATCTCGTTCATCAGCTTCATCGCTTCGATGATGCAGAGAACCTGGCCCTTGCGCACCGTGTCGCCGACCGACACGAACGGCTTGGCGCCGGGCTCGGCGGCCCGATAGAACGTGCCGACGATCGGCGACTTGACGATGGCCAGCTCGCCGCCCTCTTCGGCGGCGGCCACCGCGGCCGACGCTCCCGGTGCCGCGGCCGGGGCCGCGGCAGGGGGGCTCAACACCGGCATGCTGGGCGGCAGATGGGGAGCCGCCATGTGGTGGTTCGACCCGCTCTTGATCCGCACCTTCACGCCGTCGTGCTCCAGCTCGAATTCACTCAGGTCGTGTGCCTTGATGAATTCAATGAGCTGCTTGATCTCGTCTAGTGTCATCAACGTCCGCTCATGGAAGCCGCGGCACGTCGGTGAGCCATTCCGCTCCACCGGGCGTCACCACGACGTCATCTTCGATTCGTGCGCCACCCCACCCCGCCAGATAGGCGCCAGGTTCGAGGGTGAAGACCATTCCCGCTTGCAGGGCCTCGTCGGCCAATTCCGCTCGCCATCGGCCGACGCGCGGCCGTTCGTGAACCTCGAGCCCGAGTCCGTGCCCCGTCCCGTGGCTGAACGCCTCGCCCAACCCCGCGCTTTCCAGCACCCGTCGCGCCGCGTCATCGACCGCGGTGGCCGCTTTGCCAACGGCGATCGCCCGGAAGGCGGCGGCTTGAGCGCCGGCGACGTGTTCGAGCAACCGCCGCTCGCGCTCGCGGGGGCGACCGACCGTGATGGTCCTCGTGAGGTCCACCGCATAGCCATCGAGCATCCCGCCAAAGTCCATCACGACCAGGTCGCCCTCCGACAACTGGCCGTCGCCGGCCCGGTAATGGGGCATGGCCGAGTTCGGCCCGGCGGCGACGATGGTATCAAAGGCCGGCTTGTCGAACCCGACGCGCCGGAGCTCGGCCTCGATGATCGCGGCCACTTGCCGCTCGGACATTCCCGCTAAGGCTTTTGGGATTATACACTTAGCGGCGTCTGAAAGTCTCGTGGCGGCCTCCCGGAGGCGCCCCAACTCCCAGGGGTCCTTCACCACCCGGAGGCCCTCCACGAGCCCCTGGGTGCCTTCCAGGTGGGTTCTCGCGCCCTTTCCAGCCAGCCGCCCGGTCAGATCCTGGTGCCGGTAGACGGTCAGATGGTCCGATTCGAAGCCAACTCGGCCGTTCCCAATCGACGCCAGTTCCGAGGCCAGGCCTTCCTCGAAGCTGCTGCCGGGGGGAAGGGTGACGACTGTCAGAGTCGGGAGCTCCCGCCGGCGTGCCTCCGCGACTTCGGTGTAGCGCCCATCGACGATCAGCCGGAGCTGATCCGGGGTCACAACCAGGGCGGCCGTCGACACGAACAGGCCCGTCAGATAGGCGATGTTCGGCAGCGAGGTGACGATCAGCGCGTCGAGGGGCGCCGCGGCGAGCGCCCGCCGCAGATTCGATTGTCGGGCGATGTGGTTGTCCGGCGGCGCGACGGCCATCAGGCGCCGTGCCGTTGACGGTCGGCCATGACCGCGGCGAGCCAGAGTTCCAGCGCCGCCACGCCGGCGTCCCGCCGGCGAATCGCCAGAAGCTCGCGCGCCGCCAGTTCGTCCCTGGCCCGCTGCTCGTCAAGCTCGCGCAGCTCGCGTTCCATCACCGCCAGCGAGTCGGTGTCGTCGTCCTTGAGCTCGATCGAGGTGAGGACGCTGGGCTCGAGGACTTGAGGGCTTGGGGGTTCGAGGGCTTGAGCCTGGACGGTGTTGGCCGGCTCCGTGGCGGATGGCGGCGCAGCATCTGCGACGCCACCGAGTTGCTGGATCAGGGTGTCGAAGTCGAAGAGATCCTCAACCGCGACGTGAAAGCTGGGTGGCGGCGGCGCCGGCGCAGGCGCGACGACCTGCGAAATCCGTTCGACCGTGTCTTCCAGGTCGGGGTCGTGCCTGGCGAGATCGAGCGCGCGGCGGTAATACTCGAGCGCCTCGCTCATCCGTCCGCGGCGTTGAAAGATTTCGGCGAGGCCGCGGATGGCGGCGAGGTTCGTGGGGACGTCGCTCACGACACGTCCGAGCTCGACCTCCGCCGCGTCCAGGTCCCCGAGTTCGATCAGGGCGCGCCCCAGCGTGACGCGCGCGGAGAGGTAGCCGGGGTACCGCTCGAGGCCGGCGCGGCAGATGGCCACGGCTTCTTCGTTGGCGCCGGTGCGCCGGCACTCTTCGGCCAGCTGCGCGAACGCAATCGACGCCGGATCCGTCTGGACCCGGCGTCGAAGTTCGATCATGTGGGAACTGTCAGCCACTCCCTCTAGCTTACGGCGACGCAATCGTCACGGTGACGGATTTCTGCGCCGTGCGTCCGAGCGAATCGGTCACGGTCACGGTGGCAATCACGGTGCCGGTCGCCCCATAAGTATGGCTCTGCTGCGGCACGGCCACCGTTTCTTCGGTGCCGTCGCCGTAGTTGAACTTGTAGCTGGTGATGGTCGCGCTCGTGCCCGGCAAGCTCCCGCTTGCGTCGAAGGCGACCGCCTGGCCGACCTTCGGCGAGCTCGGGAGGAACGTGAGTGCAGCCGTCGGGCTGCCGGTCGTCGACGAGGTGCCAACCGTGAGGTCCTTGGTGTCGGTATCCTGGGCGTCCGAATCGTCGACGACCGTCAGGGTCACCTTAAAGGTGCCGTTTCCTGAATAGCGGTGCGTCACCGTGACGCCGCTTGCCGTCTGGCCATCGCCGAAGTCCCAGCCGTAGTTCACGATGCGCCGGCCGGTGACCGCGGTCGATCCCGAGGCGTTGAAGAAGATGTCCTGGTTGGCCCCGAACACCGACGGCGAGAACGTGAAGGTGGCGGTCGGCGGCCCGGTGGCGCCCACGGCGAGCGTCTGCGAAAGGGAAGCCGAAGTCCCGCGTTGATCGGTGACGGTCAGCGTGACGGAGTAAGTGCCCGTGGCGCGATACTCGTGCGTCGCCACCATGCCCGTACCGCTGGTGTTGTCGCCGAAGGTCCAGGCGTAGGTGCAGCGGGTCAAGCACAGCACACCCTCGTCCAGGGTCGCCGACGCGTCGAAGTTCAGCGTCTGCCGCGTGTTCGCGGGCAGCGGGGTAATCACGAACGCCGGCACCGGCGCGCCGTTCGGGGGCAGGATGACGCCCGGCGGGATGACGTTGATGTCGATCTGCCGGCCGATCTCACCGCGGTAATCGCCGCCGACCGGCGTGACCACGATGGTGACGCGCGTGCCGCTGCCCACCGACTCGAGCGGAGCCGGCGGCGCGAAGTAGGTGATCGACGTGGGCGTTACCGGCGCCTTGTTGCTGAGGGTGCCGAAGTCCTGGGCGATGCCATCCACGAAGATCTCGGCGCGCAGGGTGACGGTCCGGGACTGCCCATCGGGGCCGAGGGCCTGGATGGCAATCGTCGTCGAGTCGACCCCGTTCTGGATGATGCTGTCGCGCGCGGCGGTCATGACGATCGAGGTGGCGAGCGTCGACGGGCCCGACAACGCCGGCGGTTCGACGGACTTGACCGTGCATCCCGCCAGCACCGTCAGGCCGACTGCTCCGAAGAGGGTCAATGTTGAACGCATGGTAAGGCTCCGCATCCTGCTGCTCACCCGTTAGCTCGGGTCGCCAAAGTCGCCAAAGTTGACGGTGATCGATCCGGTCACCGAGACCTCGTTCCCCGCCTGATCGCGGCCGTAGAATGTGATGTCGGCAATCGTGTTGATCTGAAACAAGCCGCCGGAGTTGATCAGGTTCCTCAGCGGCGGTTCGAACTTCATCGTGTGGCGAACCAGGTCGAAGCCGACGGTCGCCGTGCCGCCCGCCGGAACGGTGACGGTGACGGCGCCGTCGAAGCCGTACGGCACGTCCTCGCCGGGACGGTTCCGGCCGTCCGCGCGTTTGAAATCGACACGGTAGCGAGTGATGGTGATCTCGTTGATCGTCGAGGGCGTGGTCGGCGACAAGGCCGAACCCGGGTTCTTCAGCGCGAGGCGAAACGAGGCGCGCCCGCTGTCGTTGAAGACCGTGGGCACCTTGATCGTCACGCCGCCGATCGTCTGATCGACCAGCGTCTGCACATCGGAATTCAACTGGCTGGTGAAGGTGAGGCTCGTCTCGGCGCCCGACGCGGCGGCGAGCGACTCGATGATCAGGTACGCGGGCGACTTGCCCGTGCGGGCCAGCTCGCCGGCGCACGACGCGGTCATCGCGACACAGGCGGCCACTGCCAGGCCGCGGCTGATTCGGTGCACGATCGGGGTTGACGTCATGACTCGCTCTCCTACTTCGCCAGCCGCGGGGTGATGAAGATCAGCAGCTCGCGGCTTTCTTCGTCGGTGGTTTCACGACGGAACAGCCACCCAAGCAGCGGGATCCGGTGCAGCAGCGGCGTGCGGCCGTCGGTGCTCTGCTCGTTGCTCACGTAGATGCCGCCGATGACGGTCGTGTCCCCGTCGGCCACGAGCACCGTCGTGACGGCGCGCTGCGTGTCGATCGGGGGGATGCCGTTGACCGCCAGCCCGAAGTTCGCGGTGGCGTTCTCCATGAAGATGCGCATGATCACGGTGTTCGACGCCGTGATCTGCGGCGTCACGCGCAGCGTCAACGCGGCGTCCTTGAAGCTCACCGTCACCGTGTTGTTGGACACGGTCTGAATCGGGATCTGCACGCCTTGCGTGATTTCCGCTTCGACGTTGTTCTGCGTCGACACCCGTGGCGTCGACAGCAGCCGGCCCTTGCCCGACCGCTCGAGGGCGCTCAGCGCGAGGTCGAGGTTCAGCGCGCCGTTGATCGATCCGAGGGCGATGCCGACGGCGCTCGTCGCGGCCGACACCGGCAGGCTGACGCCGGTCGACGTGAGGCCGGGGCCCTGAAGGCCGCCGGTCCGGCCGTCAATGGCGCCGGTGTTCGGGAAGGTCAGGCCGGTCGACGTCCCGACGGAGGGGTCGACCTTGCCGTTGAAGCCCCACTGGACGCCGAGGCTGTGCGCGAAGCTTCGCGTCGTCTGCACAATGCGCGCTTCGATTTCCACCTGCGGCTGCGGCCGATCGAGGGCCGTGATCAGTTCCGCGGCGCTCGTCAGCCGATCGGCCAGGTCGCGGATGATCAGCGTGTTGGTGCGGGCGTCGATCTGGACGTCGCCGCGCGAGGACAGCGCGCTGCGCGTGATGATGGGCACCAGGTCGGCGGCCTTGGCGTAGCTCAGCGGCCGCGTCAGCACGCGCAGGTCGCCGGCCAGTGCCGTGGCCTCGGCCAGCTTCCGCTGCTCTTCGCGCTCTTGCGCAAGCACGGTCAGCGGCACGATACGGACGATGGTGCCGTCGACGCTGTAGCCGAGCTTGTTGGCGCGCAGGATGATGTCGAGCGCCTGGTCCCAGGGCACGTCGCGCAGCGAGACGTCGACCGTGCCGTTGATCGACGGATCGATCACGATGTTCAGGCCGCTGATTTCGGCGAAGGTACGGAGCACGGCGCGTAGGTCGGCGCCCTGGAAATCGAGCGTGACCGGGTCACCCGTGAACTGGCGCTGGGCCGCGCCGGCGCCGAGCATCGTCGGGTTCTGCATGGTGGTGGCCGGCGGCGCGGGTGCCTGGGGCGCCGGCGTCTGGGCGGCGGCCACGAGCGGTGAATCAGCGGCGGCGGCGGCGGCGACGGGTGCGGCAGCCGCCACGACGGGCGGCAACGCCGGTGGGGGCTGCGGCGCCTGGGCAACGGTGGCCGCCACTTCCGGCGTGCGCCCTGGGGCCGGCGCCGAGACGGGCGCGACTTCCGCGGTCGCGGAGACGGCGCGATTGAACATGACGCGCAACTCTTCGCCGACGCTTTCCACCGTGTACGGGAGCATGCGCGCCAGATCGATCACCACGCGCGTGATGAGCGGCTCGCGGCTGTTCACCCCCACGCGCACGCGCTGGATGTCGGCCTGGTTCACGCTGGTGACCGGCGGCACGCGGCCGGCGGCGACATTCCGGAAGTCCAGCAGCACGCGGGCCGGCAGGTCCCTGGCTTCTTCAACGGACGAGGCCACGAGCGGGCCGTTGCCCGACAGTGTGATGGCGTAGCCGTTCGGCATCTCGTCGGTCTTGATCGCGCGCAACTCGGTTGCCGCGGCGACGCGGGCCCCGGCACGGGCGGCCGCAGGCGCCGTGGGCGCCGTCACGATGTTGCGCAGCTGCGGCGCACCCGAAGCACCCGATGCACCTGCCCTGTCCACTTCCACAAGGATCACGTTCCGCGCGCTGCGCACACGGTGCTTGGCGGCGCGGTCGAGGCTGACGCGGACGCGGGTCACGGGTGAGCCGTCCGGCGCGCTGGCATCCTCGAGCTGAACGCCGGCGACCGGCGCGAGCGGGCTCGGGATCGCGCTGGCGTCGAGCCCGGCGGCGTTTACGTTACGCAGGTCCACCAGCACGGTCAGCGGATCGGGCTGGCTCGTGAGGTAGGCCACCGGCTCGCTGGCCTCGATCAGCACGGTGCTGATCGATCCGTCGAGACGCGACGAGATGGACTTCAGGGCTGGTGTGTCGAGTCCGCTCCGCGCGGACCCGCCGTTGGCCGCCACGGTCACGGCCAGGACCGCGACCATCGGCGCGGCCATCACCAGTCGAGGAATGCGGGCTTGCATCACTTGACCTCTTCTCCACCGCGCAGGAGCTTGCGCACTTCGCGCTGCTTCTCGAGCGACAGTGGGTCGTTGACTTCCTGAAGGATGAACACAGCTTGAGCGGTGATCGTGCGAATGATGCCGTCGGCCAGGCGATCGCCGGCGCGCACGGTGTAGACCTTGCCGTCGGGGCCCGCGACCATCGCGATCCAGGTTCCCTTGCTCTGCATGATGCCGCGCACGGTGATCTCGGCGGTCTGCATGCCGGCCACGCCTTCGGCGCGCCGGGCCGCCTGGGCTCCGCCCGTCCGCGTGTCGGTGCCACGGTTGATGAGGCTCACGAACGGGTCGCGCCGCCCTTCAGCCGCATACTGGAAATTCGGCGGCGGCGACGGCAGCGGCGGCCCCGGCGGCGTGGCCGGCGCCGCGGGAGCGGCCGGCGCGGGTGCCGGGGCGGCGGGCTTCTGCGCCTGCGCCGGCGCCGCCATCCAGACCAGACCGATCACGAGGAGGCAAAGGTGGCGTGTCATCACGATTTCGCCGGCGCCTTGGCCGGTGCCTTCTTGGCGGCGCCCTTTTTCGTGTCGGCGGCAGCCGCCGGTCGCTCCACGAGCACGAACGTCATCGCGGTCGCCGCAATCTCCATCGAGGCGCCGGCGGTCGGCGGGTCCTTCTGCGCCAGTGCGAGGCCGCCGATGTTGATGATCCGCGGGAACTTGCTCACGCGGTCGAGGAACAGCCCGAGGTTGTGATAACTGCCCTCGAGCTGCAGGCGGATCGGCCACTCGGCATGCATCTCGAGCTGGTTGATCGGCTGCGGCCGGAAGCCCTTGATCACGAGGTTCGACTGGACGGCCAGTGTCTGGATGCGGCGCAGCAGGTCGCCCGCGTCTTTTTCCTCAGGGAGGATCGGCTTCAGGCTCTCCAGCCGGGCCTCGAGCTCGCCGATCTGCTTGCGGAACTCCGGGAGCTGGCGCGCGGTGGCGAGGCCCTTGCCGATGCGATCCTGGACCGTCGCAAGCTCCGTGCGCTTGGCGCCGAGCGTCACCTGCTGCTTCATCTCGTAGAAGTAGTAGAACGCGCCGGCGGCGGCGAGTGAGACCGCCACGAAAGCCGCCAGCTGGCCGTACCACGGCAGCTTGGCCATCGACAGATCAGCCACGCTTGCCCCCCTTCGCAGCGCCCTTGCGGCCGGGCGGCGGCGGCGGCGCCGAATCGATCCCGGCCATCTGGAACGTGCCGCGGATGGTGAACTGAATCAGATCGGGCCCCTTGCCGTCGCCGCTCAAGACCGAGCTTTCGATGATCTCGACCGGCCGCATGAAGTAGCGCGACGCCTCGAGGTTGCCGACGAAGTCCGACAGCGACGTCAGCGTCAGGCAGCGGCCCTCGACCGTGACCAAATAGCCGTCCTGCCGCAGCTCGGTCAGCCACGTCATCTCGGGCAGCGCCCGGCTGATCTGATCGATCATGTGGACGGGCGCGGTCTGGCCCTTCCGCAATTCGTCGATCAGGGCGACGCGCGCCTCGAGCTGTTGGCGGCGCGCCTCGAATTCCTGCACCTGCTTGAGAATCTCGGCGAGCCGCACCTCTTCGCGCTTGGCGGCCGCGATGTCGCGATCCAGGTTGGCCTGCTGCTGGCCGAGCGCCCAGTAGCGCCAGCCGATGCCGGCCAGCGCCAGCACGACGATCAGGCTGCCGATCACGGTGATCTTCTGGCCCGCCTGGATGCCCTTGCCGGCGGCCTTGGCGGCGCGGCGCTCCGTGGCGAGCAGGTTGATCCGAATCATCGGTCACCCACCTTGCGGAGCGCGAGGCCGACGGCCACCGCCGCGAACGGCGCAACGTCGTCGAGGCTGGCGAGGCCGAGCTTCTTCGGGTCGATCGCCACCTGGCGGAAGGGATCGAACTCCTCCACCTCGGTGTCGAAGCGCTCGCGCAGCGCTGCGGCGAAACCCTCGACACGCGACGCGCCGCCGCAGAGCATGATCCGATCGATCCGATCGCTGGCCGCCGTGGCCTTGAAGAAGTCGAAGGTCTTCTCCACTTCGAGCAGCACGTTGTCGGTCATGGCCTTGAGCACGGCGCGGGCGTCTTCGAACGATGCGCCCTCGACGTCGTGGCCTTTCTTCAGCTGTTCCGCGCTCTCGAACGGCAGGTCGAGTTCCTTCTGCACCGCTTCGGTAAACGCGTTGCCGCCCATCGAGATGTCGCGCGTGAAGACCGACTGCGGCCCGGAGAGGATGTTGATGTTGATCGCGCTCGCCCCCGCGTTGAGGATCGCCACCACCGCGGTCGGCTCGAACCCGTAGTTGACTTCGTAGGCGTTCTGCAAGGCGAACGCGTCGACGTCGACGATGACCGGCGTCTTCCCGGCCTGCGCGATGACGTTGGTGTAGTCGGCGATCTTGTCCTTCTTGGCGGCGACGAGCAGCACGTCCATGCTGCCCTGGCTGTCCTGGCCCGTGCCGATCTCGAGGATCTCGTAATCCAGGTTCACGTCCTGGATGTCGAAGGGAATGTACTGCTCGGCTTCCCAGTAGATGGATTCCGACAGCTCGGCCTCGGTCATCGCCGGCAACGTGATCTTCTTGACGATCACCGAATTGCCGGAAAGCGAGGCGACCACGTCCTTGGCCTTGAACTTCTTGTTCGCAAACAGCCGCCGTACAGCGTCCGCGACCGCGCCGCCATCGATGATGGCGCCGTCCACAATGCTGTCGGCGGGCACGGGCTCGACGCCGATCGCCGAGACCTTGTAGCCCTTCCCCGACGGCTTCAGTTCGATGGCCTTGACGGAACTCGACCCGATGTCGAGACCCACCAGACTTTTGGCGCGACGGAACAGCACGTTACGTTATCTCCAGACCCAGCTGAGTTCGCAAACCGAATACCAGCAGGCTCGAGTATTCCAATTCCAACAAAAACGGCCCTAGAACGCCGGAAATGGCCATTCGAGGGAGATTTAGGGTATCTGGCCAACCGACAATTCTGCAAGCGGCTGACGGTTTTTGCACTTCCGTGAACTGACTCGACATCTACCCTGCCAGTTGGGCTTATCGGAATGAAGCCAAGGTGCCTACAGGGCGGGTATGGGCGAAGGGGTGCCTAACGGTGCTGCTGCCTTGTTTTAGGTCCGAAATACCTGTATTATCTTGGTTTGCCGTCGTCCCCGTGGAGGCGGAAGTGAACGCACCTCATTAGGAAATACCGGATGCCGACTTATGTACCAGCCGTGAAGACCATGCCCACCAGATGGCATGTCATCGATGCCAATGGGAAGGTGCTCGGGCGTGTCGCGACCGACGCCGCCAAGTTGCTTCAAGGCAAGCACAAAGCCATTTACACGCCGTACCTCGACACCGGCGACCACGTCGTCGTCCTCAATGCCGCCAAGGTCAAGCTCAGCGGCCGCAAGGAAGAACAGAAAGTCTACCAGCGCCACAGTGGCTACCCCGGCGGCCTGCGCGAGGATCGCGCCAAGGTCGTGCGCGCGGAGAACCCCGTGCGCATGATGGAAGAAGCCGTGCGCGGGATGCTGCCGAAGTCGAAGCTCGGCGATGCGATGTACCGCAAGTTGAAGGTGTATGCGAGTGAGAAGCACCCGCACGCCGCCCAGCAACCCACCGTTTTCGAGGTCGCATAACTTGGCAGCTGCTCAATACTACGCCACCGGGCGCCGCAAGGAATCCACCGCCCGCGTCTTCCTCCGCCCCGGTACCGGCACCATCAAAGTCAATTCGCGCGAGTTCACCGAGTTCTTTCCGCGCGAGACCCTGCGCATCCTGGTGAAGTCCCCGCTGCTGCTCACGGAAACCGCGGAACAGTTCGACGTGCTGGCCACCGTGTCCGGTGGCGGCGTGTCGGGACAAGCCGGCGCGATTCGCCTCGGCATCTCCCGCGCGCTGTGCGAGTTCAACCTGGAACTCCGCCCGCGCCTCAAGAAGGACGGCCTGCTGACGCGCGACGCGCGCGCGAAAGAGCGCAAGAAGTACGGGATGGCCGGCGCCCGTAAGCGGTTCCAGTTCAGCAAGCGTTAAACACCCATGGATGGAGGCAGCTTGACCCCGCTCGCGATGAAGGACCTGCTCGAAGCAGGCGTGCACTTCGGACACCAGACCAAGCGCTGGAATCCCAAGATGAAGCCGTTCATCTTCGGGGAGCGCAGCGGCATCTACATTCTCGACCTCGGCAAGACCGTCAAGCACTACCGCGAGGCCGAAGACTTTGTGCGCCGGCTGGCGGCCGAAGGCAAGTCGATCCTTTTCGTGGGGACGAAGCGCCAGGCCCAGGACGTCATCGCCGAGGAAGCGACCCGTTGCGGCATGTACTACGTCAACGAGCGCTGGCTCGGCGGCTTGCTGACCAACTTCACGACCATCCAGCGCAGCCTCACGCGGTTGCGCGATCTCGAGGCGATGTCGACCGACGGCCGCTACGAGACGATGCCGAAGAAGGAAATCGCGAAGGCCGAGAAGGAGAAGCGCAAGCTGCTCAAGAACCTCGAAGGCATTCGCCACATGGGCCGCCTGCCCGACGCGCTGTTCGTCGTCGACACGCGCAAGGAACAGATTGCGGTGGACGAGGCGCGGAAGCTGAAGATCCCGGTCATCGGCATCGTCGACACCAACTGCGATCCCGACCAGATCGACTACGTCATCCCCGGCAACGACGATGCGCTGCGCTCGGTGAAGCTGTTCGTGTCGCGCGTGGCCGATGCGGTCATCTCGGGTCGCGGCGAGCGCGAATCGGCGATGGCCGAACAGGCGGCCAGCGATGCCGAGGCCGCGGCGGCGGATGAAGCGCGCCGCACCGTGCGCCCGGCCGACATTCGCAAGCCCCAGCGCCCGGCCGAAACGCCCGCGCCGACGGCGTAGCCGTTTGCTTCGACAAACCTGAAGGTTTGTCGCCACCCTCTCGCGCCGGCTGCGATAAC
>MELE01000097.1:42094-66433 GCA_001768615.1 Acidobacteria bacterium RIFCSPLOWO2_12_FULL_67_14b
CCGCAGCACAGGTGAAGGAACTGCGCGACAAGACCGGCGCAGGGATGATGGATTGCAAGACGGCGCTCGACGAAGCGAACGGCGATCTGGACAAGGCCGTCGAGTTGCTCCGCAAGAAGGGCCTGGCCCAGGCCGCCAAGCGCGCCGGCCGCGTGGCCAAGGACGGCATGATCGGCCACTACATCCACATGGGCGGCAAGGTCGGCGTGCTCGTCGAGGTCAACTGCGAGACCGACTTCGTGGCGCGCACGCCGGATTTCCAGACGCTGTCGAAGGAAATCGCCATGCACATCGCGGCCGCCAGCCCGCTGGTGGTGCGGCGCGAAGACCTGCCCGCCGCCCTGGTCGACAAGGAGCGCGAGATCTACCGCGCCCAATTCGCGGGGTCCGGCAAGCCGGCCAACGTCATCGACAAGATCGTCGAAGGCAAGCTTGACAGCTACTACGCGCAGGTCTGCCTCATGGACCAGCCGTCGGTGCGCGACCCCAACGTCACCATCAAGCAGATGGTGGCGGCGGCGACCGCCAAGACCGGGGAAAACGTCACCGTCACCCGATTCGTCCGCTTCAAGCTGGGCGAATCGATCGAAGGTGCCTAGCGGTGCGTACGGTGCCTGACGTGCCTAAGGGCTGGTGCACCCACCCCTAGGCACCATTAGGCACCGTACGCACTGTACGCACCTTGTATAATCGGTTTGTGCCCGCCGACTCAGCGTCCCCTCCCCACTACAAACGGATTCTCTTGAAGTTGTCGGGCGAGGCCCTGATGGGCGATCAGCCCTACGGGATCGATCCGGCCGTCGCCACGCGCATCGCCCAGGACGTGGCCGAAATCCAGTCCCTTGGCGTGCAGACCGCGGTGGTGATCGGCGGCGGCAACATCTTTCGCGGCCTGGCGGCCAGCGCGCGCGGCATGGATCGATCGACCGGCGACTACATGGGCATGCTCGCCACGGTGATCAACGCGCTGGCGCTCCAGGACGCGCTCGAGCACAACGGCGTGCCGACCCGCGTGCTGACCGCGATCGAAATGCGGGCCGTCGCCGAGCCCTTCATCCGCCGCCGCGCCGTTCGCCACCTTGAAAAGGGCCGCGTCGTCGTGTTCGCCGCCGGCACCGGCAATCCGTACTTCACCACCGACACCGCCGCCGCGCTGCGCGCGATGGAGATGAAGGCCGAGGTGATCCTCAAGGCGACGAAGGTCGACGGCATCTACACGGCCGATCCGGTCAAGCACCCCGAGGCCACACGCTACGACACAATCTCGTACTTACAGGTCCTGCAGGAGCGCCTCCAGGTGATGGACGCCACGGCGATCTCCCTCTGCATGGACAACAAGCTGCCGATCCTGGTCTTCAACCTCAAGACGCCGGGGAACATCCGCCGGGTCGTGATGGGCGAAGCGATCGGCACACTGGTCACGGCCTAACACGAGGGTTCGACATGATGGATGTAAGCGACGTCAAAGGGCTGTTCGCCGAAGTGAAGAAGCGCATGGACGCGCAGATCGAATTCGTCCGCAAGGAACTGGCCGGGGTCCGCACCGGCCGCGCCTCGACGGCGCTGCTCGACGGCGTCCAGGTCGAAGCCTACGGCTCCCGGATGCCGCTCAACCAGGTGGCGACGCTGTCGATTCCCGAGCCGTCGCTGATCGTGGCGCAGCCGTTCGACCCGTCGGTGATGCAGGCGCTCGAGCGGGCGATCCGGCTGTCCGATCTGGGCCTGAACCCTGCCAGCGACGGCAAGGTGCTCCGCATCCCGATCCCGTCGCTCACTGAAGAGCGGCGCAAGGAGTTGTCGCGGCACGTCCATAAGATGGCCGAAGAGGGCCGCAACCACGTGCGCCTGGTCCGGCGCGACGCCAACGAGAAGCTGAAGAAGATGCTCAAGGACCACCAGATCTCGGAAGACGACGAGAAGCGGGCGCTGGACGAAGTGCAGAAGCTGACCGACCAGCACATCAAGGGCATCGACGATCTCCAGGCCAAGAAGGACCAGGAACTACTTGGGAAGTAGTTTCTTCACGCACCTCGAGTGCGGAAACACCTGCGGCGCCGGCCCCTTCGACCCGCGCGAACGGCATTTTCTCTGCCCCGCCTGCGGCCTGCCGCTGCTGGCGCGCTACGATCTGAAGGCCGCGCGCAGCTGGACGAAGGACTCGCTGGCCGGCCGGGAACCCAGCATGTGGCGGTACCGCGAGATGCTGCCGCTGCTGCCTGGCGACGACCCTGTGACGCTTGGCGAGGGGTTCACGCCCCTCCTGCACGCGCGGCGCCTCGGCGGGACGCTGGGTCTCGATCGCCTCTTCATCAAGGACGAATCGCTCAACCCGACCAACTCGTTCAAGGCCCGCGGCCAGTCCGCCGCGATCACGCGCGCGAGGGGCCTGGGCGCCACGACGATTGCGCTGCCGACCGCCGGCAATGCCGGCAATGCCGCGGCCGCCTACTCCGCCGCGGCCGGCTTGAAGTGCGAAGTCTTCATTCCCAGGGACGCCAAGCAGCCGTTCGTCGATGAATGTCGGCTCTATGGCGCCAACGTCACGCTGGTGGACGGGCTGATCACCGATGCCGGCAAGATGGCAGCGGAGAAGGGCAAGCCCCTCGGATGGTACGACGTGTCGACGCTCAAGGAGCCGTACCGCGTCGAAGGCAAGAAGACGATGGGCTACGAGCTGGCCGAGCAGTTCGGCTGGACGCTGCCCGACTGGATCATCTATCCCACCGGCGGCGGCACCGGCCTCGTCGGGATGTGGAAGGCGTTTGAAGAGCTCGACGCCATCGGCTGGCTGGACGGGAAGAAGCGCCCGAAGATGGTCACGGTGCAGGCTGAAGGCTGCGCGCCGATTGTTCGCGCGTTCGAGCAAGGGACTGAAAAGGCGGCGCCGTGGGAGCACGCCACGACCGCCGCTGACGGCTTGCGCGTGCCGCGCGCGATCGGCGACTTCCTGATCCTCCGCGCCATCCGCGAAAGCGGCGGCACGGCGCTGGCGGTTTCCGATCGGCAGATGATCGACGACATGCTCGCCATCGGCAGCCACGAGGGCGTCTCGGCCGCTCCCGAGGGCGGAGCGGCCTTGAGCGCCATTCGTCGTCTTGCCGGCGACGGCCGGATCAAGAAGCACGAGACCGTGGTGTTGTTCAATACCGGCGGCGCGCTGAAGTACCTGGACGTCCTAAGAGCCACCTGACCGCACGGCCGTCATCCTTCGGTCGCCGGGGCGCCTCATGTTCCCTCCGCTAGAACATCTTCAGCGTGTCGATGCGGAAGACGATCGAACCGGTTCCGCAGGTCATTTCCTCCCGGAGCGCGGTCGGTGTCGCCGAGGTCGGGTTGACCCGTCCGGTCAGCCTCGTGCCCGAGATGGGCGACGTCGATCCAAACGGGAACGGCAAGACATCCGAGGTGATTTGCACCTCGCCCTGGTTGCCGAACGCGGCTTCGATCTGGGCCTGGAATTCCCGTCGCTCATCGAGATACGACAGCGTCACTGGCTTCTTCGCCCCGGCCGCTGAGCCGATCACGATCCGCCCGGTATAGAACGTCAGCGGGCTGGTGCCGGCGCAGGTGTTGCTCTCGAGTCTGCCCGTGACGGAGTAGGTGCCGGTGGCGAGGTCGCCCGGGCTCGTGGGAGGCGGCGTGACCGTAGGCGGCGCTACGGCCAGCACGGTCGTAAAGGCCGTCCCGGTCAGGCCCGCGATCGACACTTGGACGATGCCGGTACCGGGCGCCCGCCCTTCGACGTCGGCGACGTCATCTGGCAATGCCCGCCCGCTCACGGCGACGGTCGTGGCCGTGGAGGTCGACCACTGTATCGCCGTGGAGGAGCCGGGAAGCATCGACGCCAGCGCGCCGAGCCCAAATTCCTCTTCGCCGTCGCCGCTATCGACCATGGCAACGGCCTTGACCTCGGCCTTGGTGCCAGACAGCATGGTCGGCGGCAGGCCGACGACCAGCAGGCGCGCCTTGGGCGTCACGAGGACGGTCAGGGACTGAGAGCTCCGCTCCGAGCTGACCGTCACAGTCGCCGTCCCGGCCTTCTTGGCCGTAGCCGCGCCGCTGGCCGTCTCGATTTGCAGTACGGTCGCCGGCGATGCGCTCCATGTCAGCGGAGCGGGCGTGGCTGACGACCCGACGGCTTGAGCGGTGAATGCGGCGCCCTGGCCCACCTCCAGCCGTGACGGCCCCTGGATCTGCAGGATCACAGATGGCGTCGTCGGCACGACCGACGAGATCGACCCATCGCAGGCTTCGCAGCCGGCAGTCAACACGGCAAAGACGGTGATCAGAAACGCGCGATAGTAAACAGTCGTCATAGATCCGCCTGCTCAAGAGAACGGACACGGAATTCGGCTTGACCGGCCGTAACCGACCGGCTAGCCTCGCGGCTGCCCCTTATGCGTTTTTGCGCAGCTTTCTTCGTGGTCGTGCTCGTGGTCCATCCAGCCGCGGCTCAGCCGCGGTCGGACATGGACTCGCTCGAAGCGCAGGCGGTCGCCGCGTTTTCGGCCGGCCGCGCCCAGGAGGCGATCGAGCTGCTGAAGCGCCTGCAGGCCGGGCGCCGCGCGTCGGGCGACCGGGCGCTCGAGGCGCGGGCGGGCTGGCGGCTCGCGACCGGCTATCGAGGCATGGGCCGCAACGCAGATGCGGTCGCGGCGTCTACGAAGGCCCTTGGACTTGCCACGGAAGCCGGCGCCCACGAAGTCGCCGCGGACCTGCTGGCGCAGCTGTACTCGCTGGGAACCTACCCCGCTCCGTTTTCGACGCCCAAGCGGCTGCTCGACGAGGCGCTCCGCGTGGCCAGGCTCGCGAACAACCCTCGAACTCTGGCGCGCGTGTACGACACACGCGCGCGCTGGCTCGGCGAGATCGGCGCGCTCGACGAGGCCATCGGCGAGATCAACGAGGGACTGGCCCTCGCGCAATCGGTGTCCGACCACGCGTTGATCGCCGGCTTGCTGTCCATCCGATCCGTGTTCGTCAGTCGCAGCGGCCGGCTCGGCGAGGCGCTGAGCGATGCGCAGTTGGCCCGGGAGGCCGCCACGAAGGTCGGACCGCGCGCGGAGGTGCAGGCGCTCTTCACGCTGGCACAGGCCTACGCGCACCTATCGGACTTCGACGACTCTGCTCGCCTGTGGACCGACGTGATCGCGCGCTATCGCAAGCTCGGTCCGCCGATCGGCGTCGCGCTGGCACTCGACAGCCGGTGCCACGTCTGGTACGAGCTCGGCCGCGACGATCTGGCGCTCGCCGACGCGAAAGCGGCGATTGCGACGTACCAATCGCTCACGGCGCGCCCATCCGCGTCCCTGTATTCGCGCGCGGCGATGGCGACCATCCGGCAGGGGCAGATTCGCGACGGCGAACGGTGGCTCGACGAGGCGACGCGCCGCCTGGATGGGGCGCCGGGGTTCGAGCAAATCCAGACGATGCAGCAGATTGGCATGGCGTACCTGATGCTCGCCGACGCGGGTGCGGCGAAGGCCGTCTACACGCGGATGCTGGCGGCCGGCCGCGCGCGCAACAGCCTCGAGGACGAATGGAAGGCGCAGCTCGGGCTCGGTCGCGCCGCCATCGCGGCCCACGCGCCGGATGTGGCGGCTACGCATCTCGAGATCGCGGCCCGCACGATCGAGACGCTGCGCACGACCGTGCCGGCCCAGGAACTGCGCGCGGCGTATCTCGCGCGGCGGGTCGAGGCGCACGAGTGGCTGGCAGCGGCCCTGATGACGCTGTCGACGAGCCCCACCGACACGTTTATCGAGGCGGCCTTCAACGTCGCCGAGCGCGCGCGCGTGCGCGCGCTGTCGGACCTGCTGGCCGAGGGCCGCGCCAGGCGTGCCACGAGCCAGGTTCGCATTGCGCCCCCGCGTGCGCGAACGCGGGCCGAGATCGCGAAGACGTTGCGGCCGGGCGATGCCCTCGTGGAGTATCTCGTCGGCGAGCAGGATGCATTCGGCTGGCTGCTCACGCGCAATGAGCTCATCGGGTTTCGGCTCCCCTCCCCGAAGTCGCTCGACTCGGACGTGCGCCTGGCGCTCGCGTTGATCGAGAGCGACGATCGGGCGACTCTGCGGGAGCTGGGCGACCGCCTGACGCCGGCCCTGCTCGGTCCCGTGCTGTCGCGCCTGCCGCACGTGCGGCGCATCCTCTTCGTCCCCGACGGCCCGCTGCAGCGCTTGCCGTTCGCGGCCTTGCCAATCCCGGGCTCGCCGGCGACCTATCTGGCCCAGCATGTGATCAGCGGGGTCGTGGGATCCGGATCGCTGCTGGAGATGCTCCACCGGCCGTCGTCGGCACGGGCGCCGCTGCTGGCGTTGTCCGCTCCCGGAAGCCGGCTGAGCGAAACCACCGGCGAGGTGGACGACGCCCTGCGGCTGCTCGACACCGCTGGCGCAGCCCGGTCGATCGGCGATGCGACCGAGCACGCGGTCAAGACCGGCGGGCTCATAAACTATCGCGTGATCCATATCGCGGCGCACGCGCGGGTCAACGAGGCGGTTCCGCGCGACAGCGCCGTCATGCTGGCCGCCGACGCCAACGACGACGGCGAGCTTCGGGCCTCTGAGATCTCGCAGATCCCCGTCGACGCGGACCTCGTCGTGCTGGCGGCGTGCCGGACGCAGCTGGGCCGCGTGCTGCGTGGTGAAGGCCTGCTGAGCCTGGCGCGATCGTTCATGGAAGCCGGCGCGCGCGCCGTCGTGGCCACGTTGTGGGACGTCGGCGATCGGGAGACGCGGGTGCTGATGCGCGGGTTCTACGCCGGGGTCCGCGCCGGGCTCTCGCCGGACGAGGCGTTGCGCGTGGCCCAGTTGCAGATGATCCGCACCGGTGGCGCCTGGGCTTCGCCCAGGGTGTGGGCCGGCTTCCAGGTCTCCGGAGAGGGGCGGCGCGCGGTGTTCCCGGCGCGCGCGGTCTCGCCGTTCGGATGGGTGTTCGCCGGCGCGTTGATCACGGGCCTGATCGCCCTCGGGGCGGGCTTGTCGCGCCGTAGCCCCGAAGGGGCGAAAGCGAACTAACGAAGGCTGAAGCGCGTGGTCTGCGACGTGATCATGGCGCCCGAGGCGTCGCGATACTCCACGAACCAGTGATAGGTGGAGCCACGCTCGAACAGACGCCGCTCCTCGGCCGACACCTCGAAGCTCCCACCCTCGACCGTGCGATCGACGAGTGGCTCTGGCCGCGTGACGTCGACCACAAACAAGCGGACGGCCCCCGGCGCACCGGTCCACGAGAAGCGCAGCGGCGCGTTGCCATCCACTTCCCCGCGTGGCGACTGCGCCACCACGCCGGCGTCGTCGGTGCCGCGTTGGACGCTCGTAGTCTCGGGGCCGCTCGTGTAGTACAGCGTGCCGCTCACGGCCAGCAGCACGGCTGCGGCCCCCGCAAGGCGCTGCCAGTCGATCGCCCGCCTGGGCGCCAACCGCGCGCTGGCGTGAAGGCCCGCCGCCCGAAACGCCGCGACGTCGATGCCTTCGGCCGGGAGCGCCGCCGTTGGTTCGCGCACGATCGACGCCAGCAGCGCCGAACACTCACCGCAGGACGCCAGGTGCGCGACGACGCGCGCGCGATCGCCATCGAGGGCGCCGGCCTCCCATTGCTGCAGCTCGTTACGCGTGAGATGGGTCACGGCGATCCTCCATCAGCAGCTGCTTCAACCGTGCGAGCACGCCCTGAACGCGTGACTGGGTCAGGGCGTCCAAGCGCAGCGCGCTGCGCACCTGCGGCAGCGTGAGCCCTTCCTCCACGTGCAGGCGCACGATCGCGGCGTCCTCTGCCGGAAGTGCGCCGAGAGCCCGGCGCAACTGGCGGTCGCGTTCGGCGCGAAGAGCCTCTTCTTCGGGCGACAGCACCGGCGCCGGCGGATCGACCACCAGCTCACCGTCGGCTGACTCGAGCGCCTCCGGTGTCCGGCGGCGCAGCGCCGTCGAGAGCAACTCGCTGCGATGCCGCTCGGTCAGCACCGCATTGATTCGCTCGAGCGACTCGAGCACCGCGGTCACGGCGAACTCGCGGGCCCGCTTCGTCGACAGAATGCCGGAGATCTCGGCCACGCGGCGTTCCTCCCAGTAATACAACTCGAACACTTGCTGGTCCGTCTCCGGCAGCTCCTGCACTGCGGCGAACAGCCGCAACCGGCCGGCCCGGCCGCGCACCCAATCCACCACGACGTTCCGGACCACCACGGCGAGCCAGGCCGCCAGGGACCCACCCGCCGCGCGCCGCGCGCGAAGCCGGGCGCAGTCGTTGGCCACGAGCCGCTCGGCCACCAGCGTGTAGACCCCGAGCATCTCGTCGCGGTCACGAATGCCGGACCGCTGGAGCACGCCCAGGATCAGCGGCGTATATTGATCGATGAAGGCCCGCCAGCCCTGCTGTGGATCTCCGTTCAACAGATCCTGAAGCGCGCGGTCGGTCAGCCCTTCGTCGCTCATCAGATCAGAACGGACACCGCGGGATCAGTCGCCCAGCGACACGCCCAGCGCGCGGGCCGTGCGCAGCAGGTCGTAGTCGAGCGGCACCGTCTTGGTGCGGCCGACGACGTCGGCAAGGGGAATGGGCACGATGTCGGGCGGGTTGTTCGCGACCATCTTGCCGAAGACGCCGCGTTTTAGCAGTTCGACCGCGGCGCCACCGAAGCGCGTCGCCAGCACCCGGTCGAAAGCGGTCGGGCCTCCGCCACGCTGGAGGTGGCCGAGTACAACGCACCGGGCCTCCCGGCCCGTCATCTCTTCGAGCTGTTCGGCGACGGTGATCCCGACGCCACCGAGGCGTTCGACGTGGCCGGCCCGGGCGGCGGTCTTGACCGTCAACTGCCCGCCAATCGCCTTCGCGCCTTCGGCGACGACCACGATGCTGAACTTCGCGCCGAAGGACTCCCGTCTGCGAAGGGCCGCGGCCACCTTCCCGAGATCGTACGGGATCTCCGGCATCAGGATGACGTCCGCGCCACCGGCAATGCCCCCATGCAGGGCAATCCAGCCGGCGTAGCGGCCCATGACCTCGACGACCATGATTCGCTTGTGCGCTTCCGCGGTCGTGTGGAGGCGATCGATGGCCTCCGCCGCGAAGTCGACCGCGGTGTCGAATCCGAAACAGCTCGTGGTGCCGACGATGTCGTTGTCGATGGTTTTCGGGATGCCGACGATCGGAATGCCCTTGAGGTAAAAGCGGTGCGCGATGCTGAGCGACCCGTCGCCGCCGATCACGACGAGGGCGTTCAGGCCCATCCTGTGGAAGGTGTCGACGACGCGGTCGGAATAGTCGACCTTACCCTCGGGCGTGTCCACCGGGTACTCGAACGGGTCCCCGCG
This sequence comes from Acidobacteria bacterium RIFCSPLOWO2_12_FULL_67_14b, assembly GCA_001768615.1. Lineage (GTDB taxonomy): Bacteria > Acidobacteriota > Vicinamibacteria > Vicinamibacterales > UBA2999 > 12-FULL-67-14b. The sequence continues at coordinate 51,409 of MELE01000097.1, forward strand.
ATTGGTGGTCCCCAGGATCGTCCCGCCGAGGCGGAGAATGCCCGTCACATCCTTGGGCGTGAGGCGGCGCGTGCGGGACGGATCCAGCAGGCCGTCGAAGCTGTCTTCGAGTCCGACGACTTCGATGGACGCGTTGTACGCGGCCTTCACCACGGCGCGGATCACGGCGTTCAAGCCGGGTGCGTCACCGCCGCCGGTGAGCACGCCGATTTTCTTCACAAGCGGCACGTTAAGTCCTTCTAACCGCTCACCTTTCGCGGTAACTTTGATATTATTGTTCAGTTATCGGCCTAATGGGCGGCTAGCTCAGCTGGGAGAGCGCCGCGTTCGCAACGCGGAGGTCGGGAGTTCGAGCCTCCTGCCGTCCACCAACCTTCGCGCAGGTTCCGGGCGAAGGTTGCCCACCGTAGCGGCAAAGCCGCGGAGGTGGGCCATTCCTTACAATGCGCGCTTCGGTTGGCAGGCTCCCGCCTGACGAGCGCAAGAGCTTGCCTCGCCGAAGCTCGAAACCAACCGTATCGAGCGAAGGCGGGTCCTACTAATATGAGAGTGATGCGAGGCATGCTCTGCTCGGCGCTGGCTCTGCTGTGCGTCGCGGTCCCGGCGGCGCAGGCCCCACAGGATCCCATGACCCTCGCCGCGAGGGTGCAACAACGCTACAACGGCCTCAAGGACTTCCAGGGCGACTTCGTCCAAACCTACGAGGGCGGCGTGCTCCGTACGAAGACCACCGAACGGGGGACGGTCGCGATCAAGCGCCCCGGACGGATGCGCTGGGTCTACAGCAAGCCTGAGCGCAAGGAGTTCGTCTCGGACGGCACCCGCCTCTACACCTACCTCGTCGCCGACAAGCAGGTCATCGTCAGTGCGGCCCCGGGCCCGGACGACGGCACCATCCCGGCGCTCTTCCTGGCGGGCCAGGGCGATATCTCCAGGGACTACACGCCCGCCTTCACGCCGTTGCCCGGCGCTGCACCGGGCCTGGTGACCCTCAAACTGACCCCGAAAAAGGCGGATCCGGATTACGAGTGGCTGGGCATCGGAATCGACCGGAAAACCTCGCAAATCCAGTATCTGGTGGCGGCCGATCGGCAGGGCGGCAAGTCGTCGTTCGCCTTCACTAACCTGAAGGAAAATCGGGGTTTGTCCGATAAGGACTTTGAGTTTCGCATTCCACGCGGCGTGGATGTAGTACCCAATGGTGCCCGTGCCCGCTAGCTCCCTTGCCCGTCTCGTCTCCGCGGCCCTGGCCGCGGTGCTCGCGCTGTCGCTGGCCGCCTGTGCCACCACCACGGTATCGCTGCGCACCGCGCGCGACGCCGAGATGACCCAGAACTACGACGTCGCCGTGGCCGAGTACGCGAAGCTGCTTCGCGACCATCCCAACGATCGCGAGGCGCGCCTTGGCCTCGAGCGGGCCAAGCTCCGCGCGTCGCAGGATCACTTCAGCCGCGGCCGCCGGGAAACCGCCAACGGCAAGCTCGAAGAAGCGATGGTGGAATATCAGCTGGCGTCGGAGCTGAACCCCGGCAACGCCGACATCGAACAGGAATTGCAGGCCACGCGCACGCAGCTGCGCGCCAAGGTGGCCGTGCGCGAAGACGGCAAGACGCGCCTCGAGTCGTTGATCGAGCGGAGCATCGATGCCCCGCTCCCCGGCGCCGCGCTGCCCGACGAGAAGCTGCCCGACTCGGTGATCTTCCGCGACGCCGGCTCGCGCGACATCTACTCCGCCATCGGCCAGTTCACGAACCTGAGCGTCATGTTCGATCCGACGTTCCGCGATCAGCCCGTGTCGATCGACCTGCGCGGCGTCACCCTCGAGCAGGCGCTGAACGCGCTGTCGACGACCACGCGGAACTTCTGGAGGGCGACCGGCCCGCGCGGCATCGTCGTGATCCCCGACACGGCCGCCAAGCGTCGCGAGTACGAGGAAGAGATCGTCCGCACGTTCTACTTGAGCAACGCCGACCTCAAGGAAACCATCGACATCCTCCGCATCGTCGTCGACGCGCGCCGCCTGGCGGCAATGACGGCGACCAACGCGATCACGATCAAGGACACGCCCGAGCGGATCACCGCCGCGGGCAAGATCATCACGGCCATCGACAAGGCGCGGCCGGAGGTGATCATTGATGTCGAGCTGCTCGAGGTGAACCGCACGCACCTGCACGAGTACGGACTGCAGATTGCCTCGCCCACCTCCTCGCCGACCGGGATCAACGGGCAGGCCGACGTCAACAAGGAGGGCCTGTCGCTGCGCGCGCTCACCAGCCTGACGCAGGCGGACGTGCTGCTCACGAACCTGCCCTCGCTCTATTACCGCCTGCTCAAGAACGACAGCGCGACGCGGATCCTGGCCAACCCGCAGCTGCGCACGGCCGAAGGCATTCCCGCCACGGCGCGCTTCGGGGAGCGGGTGCCGGTGCCCGTGACGACGTTCTCGCCCATCGCCGCCGGCGGCGTCCAGACGCAGCCGATCACGTCGTTCAACTACGAGCCGATCGGCGTGAACATCGACATCACGCCGCGCATGCATCACGACGATGCGGTGACGCTCACGCTGAAGATCGAACTGAGCAGCATTTCGGGCACGGGGTTCGGCGGCCTGCCGACGTTTGGCAGCCGATCGATCAGCACGGTGATTCGCTTGAAGGACGGTGAGACGAACATGCTCGCCGGCCTGATTCGAGACGAGGAGCGGACGTCGCTGGCGAGCATTCCCGGCCTGGGCGACATCCCGGTGATCGGCCGGCTGTTCGGCTACAACCGCAAGGAGACGCAGGAGACCGACATCATCCTGACGCTGACGCCGCGCATTGTCCGCGTGCTGAACCTGACCGAGGAGGATCTGCAGCCGTTCCGGATGGGCCGCGACAGCGGCGCGCCGATCACCGACCTGCCGCCGCTGCCGATTCCGCTGCCCACGCCGGCGCGCCCGCCGGGCGGCGACGCCGACGCCGGCCGTCAACCGCTGCTCGCGCCGACCGCGCCGCCGTCAGCGAACCCCGCAGCGCCGGTGGGTGTTCCGGCATCGCCGAAGCCGGTCAAGCCGCCAAAGGGTTAGACCCTCGCGACCGACGCGCCGAGCCTCTGCAGCCGATCCACCAGCTGGCTGTAGCCCCTCTCCACGGTTTCCAGCGGCTCGACCCGGCTCTGGCCTTCCGCCGCCAGCGCCGCGGCGATCAGGGCCATGCCCGATCGGATGTCGCGGCTGTCGAGCGACTTGCCTCGCAGCTTCCGCGGGCCGGTCACGATGATGCGATGCGGGTCGCAGAGAAACAGGTCCGCGCCCATGCCGCTCATCTGCTCGAGGGCGAACAGGCGGAGCTCGTAGAGCCAGTCATGCACGAGCGTCGCGCCGTCGGCCTGCGTGGCGAGCACCGTCACGAGGCTGACGAGGTCGCTCGGGAACCCCGGCCAGAGCCCGGTGGTGATTCGTCCGGCGCCGATGAGTCGGGTGGCTTCCACGCTGAAGACGTCGCCATCCTGCCTGCACTGGGCGCGCATCTTGGTCAGCGCCGCGGCCACCACTTCCATGTCCACCGGCCGGGTGCCGCCCACCTCGACGTGTCCACCCGTGATCGCGCCGACCACGGCCCAACTCCCGGCCTCGATGTAGTCGCCGTAAAGCCGCTTCGTGGCGCCGCTCCGCCTGGCGACGCCCTCGACCCGAATCGTGGGCGAGCCCTCGCCCTTGATGCCGACGCCCATGCCGCGCAGGAACTCGCACAGCTCGACGACGTGGGGCTCGCAGGCCGCGTGGCGGATCTCCGACAGCCCCGGCGCCGCGGCGGCCGCGAGCAAGGCCGTTTCCGTTCCCGTCACTGAGGCCTCGTCGAGGTAGAGCGACGCCGGCTTGAGGCCATCAGGGACTTCGAGCCGGTGGCCCGAGCCCTGCACGACGCGCGCGCCCATGGCCGTCAGCGCCTCGAGGTGGGTCTTGATGGTCCGGCGCGCGGGAAAATCGCCTCCGGGCGGCGCCACGATCGCCCGACCGCGCCGCGCGAGGAGCGGTCCGAGCAGCAGCACCGATCCGCGGAGGCGCCCGACCAGCGCGCTGTCGGGCTCGTCCTTGGTGACCTCACGGCAGCGAATCGCCAGCGTCGTGCTGCCGATGCCCTGGACCTCCGCGCCCAGGTCGAGCAGCAGTCGCGCCATGACCTCGACGTCGGCGATCCGCGGAACGTTGGTGAGTGTGCAGGCTTCATCCGTCAGCAGGCAGGCGGCAATGAGCGGCAATGCCGCGTTCTTGTTGCCCTCGACGTCGATCCGGCCCTCGACGCGGTGGCCGCCCTCAATCACCAGTGTGGACATGTCAGCCCTCAGCCTTCAGCCGTCCGCCATTAGCTGCTTTTGGCTTTCGGCTTTCGGCTGAAGGCCGAAGGCCGAAGGCCGAAGGCTGCGGCATCAGAAATCCCCAAGACACATGATCTCATCCCTCAGCGACACGCCGAAGCGTTCTTCCACGGCGTTGCGGCAGCGCTCGACGAGCGCCTTGATGTCGGCCGCGGTCGCCGTGCCGTCGTTGATGATGAAATTGGCGTGCGTCGGCGAGACACGGGCGCCGCCCAGGGCCACGCCCTTGAGCCCCGCCCGGTCCACCAGCGCGCCCGCCGAGGGCGGAATCCCCGCGGGGACGGTGTCGCGCGCGGGGTCGGGATTCATGAAGATGCAGCCCGCGCTGGGCGACTCGAGCGGCTGCGTCTTCTTCCGGAAGTGGAGCGATTCGCGGGCCACCGCCCGTAGCGCCGCCGGATCCTGGCCGGGCGTGACGCGGAAGGCGGCCCATAACGCCACCTCGCCGGTCCGCTTCAGCCGGCTGTCGTCGTAGTCGAATTCCATCCGACCCGCCGGCGCCTGCAACAGCGTGCCGTCGCGCCGCGCCAGCCTGACGCTTTCGACCAGGTCGCCGATGTTGTGCTGCTTCCAGTGCGCGTTGCCGAACACGGCGCCGCCCACGGTGCCGGGCGTGCCCGCCCAAGCCTCCAGCCCGGCGTAGCCGCGATTGATCGTCCAGCGGACCAGGCCGTTGATGGTCACCGCCGCGTCGGCGCGCACCAGCGTGTCGCCCACCGGATGCACGGCGCCGCTCCTCGGGTGAATCACGAGTCCGCGGATGCCCTTGTCGCCGATCAACACGTTGGATCCGCCCCCAAGCATGGTCACCGCGACGCCGTGTGCATGCGCCAGCTTGAGCGCGTCGACGATCTCGTCGGAGGCCTGCGTTTCGAGCAGGACATCCGCGGGTCCCCCGACCTTGAACGTCGTGAGGGGAGCGAGCGGCGCCTGCACCCGCACGCGCTCGGCGCCGAATCGCGCCACCAGGGCCGCGGTGAAGGCGCTCATGACACGTCTCTCAGCGCCGAATACCGCAGCAGCTGGCGCTCGCGGGCGATCAGCGCGGCCACCGCCTCCTGCCGCGTACACGTCACGAACTCGACGAACTCGCCCGGCGCGAGCTGACCCGCGAGCGGAAGATCGGCGGAGATCACATGGCCAATCTTCGGGTAGCCGCCGGCCGTCTGGCGATCCGCCATCAGCAGGATCGGCTCCCCCGCCCCCGGGACCTGGATGGCGCCCATGCCAACGGGCTCCGAGATCAGCTCCCCCTCGCGCACGCGCGCCAGCGGTGGACCTTCGAGCCGGTAACCCATGCGGTTCGATCGCGGCGAGATGCGGAAGCTCACGCCAGAGACCGTGCGCAGCGCGTCGGCGTGAAACCAGTCGGCCTGCGGTCCCGGCACCACGCGCACGCGCGCGCGGCCGCCGGTCGGCAGCACGAGGCCGGCGGCCTTGCGCGTGGCGCCCGATCCGGCGCCGGCGAGAATCGGCACCCGGTCGCCAGCCGCCAGCGCACGGCCCTCGTGCCCGCCCATCCCGCTCACGAGGTGCGTGGCCCGGCTCCCGAGCACGACCGGCGCCTGCACGCCCCCGGCCACGCCAAGATAGGCGCGCGCGCCCTGAACGCGTTTGCCGAACCGGATTCGCTGGCCGGCCGCGATCGGCACCGACGTGGCCATCGGCACGGGCCGATCGTCACACCAGACGTCGAAGTGGGCGCCGGTGATGGCGATGGTCGTGTCCACGTCGAAGGCGAGCTCCGGCCCCATCAGCGTGATCTCGAGCGTAGCGGCGCCGGCGGCGTTCGCCACGAGCTGGTTCGCTAACCGGTGGGAGAACGCGTCCATCGGGCCCGCCACGGGTACGCCGGCCGCCTGGTGACCCCACCGGCCAAGATCCTGAATCGACGTCAGCAGGCCCGGCTTGAGCACGAGGATCGAGCCGGGCGTCATGCGCCACCGTCCGTGACGGCCACGAACCGCACCAGGTCGCCGGGGCCGACAAGGTTGGGCGGCGTGCGCTCCGCATCGAACATCGTCGCCGTCGTGCGGCCGATCAGTTGCCATCCGCCTGGGCTCTCGATCGGGTACACCCCGGTCTGCTCGCCGGCGATGCCCACGGAGCCTGCCGGCACCCGCTCACGCGGCACGCGGTGGCGCGCCATCACGATCGCTGGGTCGACGCGCCCCATGTAGGCGAAGCCCGGCACGAAGCCGAGCATGTAGACGCGATAGAGGCGCCCGCTGTGGCGGGCGATCACCTCCGCTGGCGAACAGCCGGCCTTTGCCGCCACCGCGTCGAGATCCGGCCCCCACTCGCCCCCGTAACGAACCGCGATCTCGATCGGCGCGCGATCGGGGAGCTGTTCAATTGCGCCGAGGTCGCGCGCCTCGTGTTCGATCGCGCGTTCGAGCGCCGACAGATCGGTGTGCAGCGGGTCGAAGTGCACGCCGAGCGTGCAGTAACCGGGCACGACGTCCTGAATCCCCCGCGCGCGTCGGTCGCGGATTCGCGCCGCCAGCGCGATCACCCGTTCGTTGATCAGCGGATCGATCACCGCTTCGAACTCGACCAGCAACATCGCGTCGCCGCAATGGCGGATTCGCATCAGAGCGCGCTCAACAGCTTCTGATGGATCCCGCCGAACCCGCCATTGGACATGATCACGACCAGATCGCCCTCCCGAACTTCGCGCGCCACCTCGTCGACGATGGCGTCCACCGTGGGCAGGTGACGCGCCGCGACGTTCCGTGCCCCGAGGTCGGCCACCAGCTGGCTTTCGGACAAACGCTCCCCGGGCGGCAGCGTCGATCGGAAGATCTACGCGAGCACCACCTGATCGGCGCCCGCGAAGGCGCGGGCGAAGTCGTCCTGGAAGACCCGCCGGCAAGACGAGGCGGAGCGCGGCTCGAAGATCGCCCAAATCCGCCGGCCGGGCGCCGAGCGCCGGACGGCCCGCAGCGTCTCTTCGACCGCCGTCGGGTGATGCGCGAAGTCGTCGTAAACGGTCACGCCCCGCACCTCGCCGACGATCTCGAGCCGGCGCTTCACGCCATTGAACGCCGCGAGGCCCGAGCGCAGGGCCTCGATCGCCAGCCCCAGGTCGGCCCCGATCGCAATGGCCGCCAGCGCGTTGCGAACATTGTGGTCACCGAGCAGGGGCATCGAGAACACGCCGAGATCCCGCCCGCCCTGCCACACGCGGAAATCGGTGTGCCCGGCGCTGGTGGTCACATCGGCGGCGCGCCAGCCCGCATCCGGCCGGAACCCGAAGGTCTGCAGCCGGCTGCGCACGAGCGGCGCCAGCGCCGCTGCATCCGGACTGTCGGTCCCCAGCAGCGTGAGCCCCGACCTCGGCACCAGGTTCACGAGCCGCCTGAAGGCGACCCTCACCGCGTCGAGATCCGCATAGATGTCCGCGTGGTCGAACTCGATGTTGTTGATCACGGCGATGTCCGGCAGGTACTTGAGGAACTTTGCCGTCTTGTCGAAGTAGGCGCTGTCGTACTCATCGCCCTCGATCACGAAGGCCTGGCCCTTCCCCACCCGGTAGCTCGCGCCGCCGCTGCCGAAATTCCGCGCAATGCCGCCGACCAGCACCGTGGGGTCGGCGCCGGCGGAGGTCAGCAACCATCCCGCCAGCGCGGTCGTCGTCGTCTTGCCGTGCGTTCCGGCGATGACGATCGACTGCGCCTCCCAGAGCCAGGTGTCGCGGATGACTTCGGGCAGCGAGGCGTAGCGGAGGTTGCGGTCGAGCACCGCCTCCAGTTCGGCGTTGCCGCGCGAGATGGCGTTACCCACAACCACCAGGTCGATGGCGCCGCGCACGTGCTCGGGCGTGTAGCCTTCGAGTACGGTGATGCCCTCGGCCGCGAGAAAATCGCTCATCGGCGGATACACGTGCTCGTCGGAGCCGCTGACGTCGAAGCCCCGGTGTTTGAGGAGCGCCGCCAGGGTGGCCATAGCCGTTCCGCAGATGCCGATCAGGTGAACGCGCGCCACTACGACACCGCCGCCTCGGTAATCACCAGCGCCGGCGACCTGCCGCCGACGGCCCGCGCCGCCACGCCGAGCGGGAGCGTCCACGTCGGACCCGTCGTGTGTCCGGACGGAAACCCGAACAGCACGGGACCGTTGAACGACGCGGTGAAGTCGCGCAGCACGTCGCGGATCGCGGGTCCGCCGCCGGGCTCGTCGCACCCCGGGAACTCGCCGAACACGAGCGCCCGAGCGCGCGCCAGGAGGCCGGCCTGATCCAGCTGCGTCAGCATGCGGTGAACGCGATACGGCCGCTCGCCGACGTCTTCGAGAAACAGGATGCACTCCTCGGGGAGGTTCACCGCCCACGGCGTGCCGAGGAGCGAGACGATCTGCGTCAGCGTGCCGCCGGCCATCACGCCGGTGGCTTCGCCCGGGCGCAGCGATTCGAGCCGGGCCGGCCGCATTTCGCCGGCGGGCTCCGCCGTCATCATCACGCGCCGGAACGACTCCTCGTCGTAGCCCTCGGGCCCCTTCGAGAGCCGCCGATCGATCATGGGGCCGTGGATGGCGGTGAGGCCATGCTGCAGGTAGAACGCCAGCAGGGCGGTGATGTCGCTGTAGCCGATCAGCGCCTTCCGTGACTCCCGCATCAGGGTCGCGTTCAGCAGCGGCAGGACCTGCGCGCTGCCGTAGCCCCCGCGCATGCACACCAGCGCCGCAATCGACGGGTCCGCCCACGCGCGGTGAATCGCCTGCGCCCGCCCTTCTGCGGATCCGGCGACGAACCGATCCCGCGCAAACAGCGAGTCGTCGTACACCGCTTCGAGGCCGAGGCGTTGGAGCTCCGCCACGCCGGCGGCCACTTCCTCGCGGGCAAACGCGCTGGCGGGGGCCACCAGCGCGACCCGATCCCCCGGCGCCAGTCGGCGCAGCGTGATCACAGATACGCCGCCATTTCGGCCGCCACGATCTGATGCTCTTCCCGCCCGAGCACGCCCCGAAGGTCGCGCAAGCGCGCGCTGGTTCCAGGCCGCTCGCCGAGGAGAAAACGCTCCTTCGCCCGCTTCAACCGCTTGAACGCATCGTCCGCGCGCGCCGCTGGAATCGATCCGGACTCCACGGCGCGAACGAGGGCCTCGAGGGTGCGGCCCTGCAGATCCAGGTCGCCGCTGCACACCAGGACGCCGTCGCACCCGGCCCGAATGGCGGCGATGGCCGCTTCAGCGACGTCGTAGCGCGCGCTTACGGCCTTCATTTCGAGGTCGTCGCTCAGGATCACGCCTTCGTAGTTGAGCTCGTCGCGGAGGAGCGCCTGCACCACGTTCGGGGAAAGCGTCGCGGGCCTGCCGTCGTCGAGCGACGGCACCAGCACATGGGCGGTCATGATGAACGCGACCTGTTCCGCAATGGCGGCGCGAAACGGCTCGAATTCGATCGCGCGGAGGCGATCCGGTGCGTGCTCGACCACGGGCAGCTCGTGATGCGAATCGGTGCTCGTGTCGCCGTGCCCCGGAAAGTGCTTGCCGCACGCGGCCAGGCCGGCGCCCTGCAGCGTCCTGATGATCACGCGGCCGAGCCGCGCCACGTCCTCCGCGCGGTCGGCGAGCGCGCGATCGCCGATCACGGGATTCTTCGGATTGGTGTGGATGTCGAGCACCGGCGTGTAGTCCAGCGTGATGCCGACGGCCTCGAGCTCCTGGGCCAGCGCCCGGGCAAACCGCTCCGCGAGGGCCTCCCCGTGCGCGCCCGCCCGCCCGAGCGTGGCCATCGGCGGCCACCGCGTGAACGGCTCCTTGAGACGTGCCACGCGCCCGCCCTCCTGGTCCACGCTCACCCACGCCGGCGTGGTGCGCCCGAGGCGTTCGCAGTCGGCGGCGATCTCGGCGACCTGTTCAGGCGCCTCGATGTTGCGGCTGAAGAAGATGACCCCGCCGAGGTCGAACTCTCTCGCGAGCGACCGCAGCTCGACGGGCACGGTCGTACCGGGCATGCTGCCGAAGAGGAATTGTCCGATGTCGCGCCGAGTGGCCAGGGGCATGTGTCTTCCGAGAATTATAATTGCGCTGTGCACATCTCAGCGTCGGCGCCGACCCGAATCGATCTGGCGGGCGGCACGATCGATATCTGGCCGCTCTACCTCTTCCACGCCGGCGCGCAGACCCTGAACGTGGCGATTAGCCTGCGCGCCCATGCCACGATCGATCGCCGGCCCGACGAGCGGATTGAGCTGGTGTCGGAAGACACCCACCGGCTGGTGAACCTGTCGGCCGACCAGTTGAGCCACGACGAGACGTTGCCGCTGCTGGGTCGTCTCGTCCACCGGTTCGGCGCCCGCGGCTTGCGCCTGACCACCCGAGGCGAATCCCCGGCGGGCGCGGGCATTGCCGGATCGTCGGCCCTGAACGTGGCCGTGTGCGGGGCCCTGGCGCGGTTCACCGGCCAGGACTTCGCGCCGGAGGCGTTGCTCGACATCGCCAAGGACGTCGAAGCGCAGGTGATCAAGGTGCCGACGGGCCTGCAGGATTACCGCCCGGCGATGTACGGCGGGGTGGCGGCGATCGAGCTCGACGCCGGCCAGCCGCGGCGCGTGCCCCTGGCGGTGGATTATCACGAGCTCGAGAGGCGCCTCGTGCTCTGCTACACCGGCGAGCCGAGAAACTCGGGCACGAACAACTGGGACATCACCAAGCGTCATATCGATGGCGACCGGCACGTGTTCGACTGTTTCGAGCACATCCGCGATACCGCGGCGGCGATGCGCGAGGCGCTGACGCGCGGCGACTGGGAGGCCACCGCGCGGTGCCTCGTCACCGAATGGGACAACCGCAAGCGGCTTGCGCCCGGGGTCACGACCCCGGCGATCGACTCGTTGATTGCCGGCGCCCGGGCCGCGGGCGCCTCGGCGGCCAAGGTGTGCGGGGCCGGCGGCGGCGGCTGCCTGTTCTGTCTCGTGCCGCCCGATGCGGTCCCGGCCGTGCGCGAAGCCCTGGCGGGGGGCGGCGCCCGCGTGCTGGATTTCCGGATCGAAACCACCGGCCTCCACGTCGACGAACAATGAGCGCCCCCAGTCCGGTGCCGCTCGACAACCGCGCCGTGGCGCGCGTCCTGATCGAGATCGCCATGCTGCTCGAGCTGAAGGGCGACAATCCCTTCAAGATTCGCGCGTATCGCAACGGCGCCGACATCGTGGCCAACGCGGCCGAAGCCGTGGCCGGGCTCGACGAGGCCGGCTTGCGGGCATGGTCCGGCATCGGCAAGGACCTGGCCGGGCGCATCCGCGAGATCGCCCTGACCGGCGATTGCGCGGTCCGCCAGGACCTGCTCAAGGAATTCCCGGCCACGCTGCTCGACGTCATGCGCCTGCAGGGCGTCGGACCGAAGACCGTCGCGATGCTGTACCGCGACCTTCACATCAAGAGCCTGGAGGATCTGTCCGAAGCCGCGAAGGCTGGCCGGGTGCGCGCCCTGAAGGGGATGGGCGCGAAGAAGGAAGAGCTGATCCTCCGCGCGCTCGAGGAGCGGCAACGCCATGCCGGCCGCCATCGGCTGGATCAGGCAACGGAAGTCGCGGAGGCGCTCGTCGCTCACCTCAAGCAGTACGCGCCCGCGGCGGACGTGGTGACCGTCGGCAGCGTGCGCCGAGGCGCCGAAACCAGCGGCGACATCGACATCCTCGCCACCGGCGCCGAGCGCTCGCTCACCGACGCCTTCGTGTCCTTCCCAGGCGTCGAACGCATCCTGGGACATGGCGAAACCAAGGCGAGCATCCTGCTGCGCGGCGGCTTCCAGGCCGACCTGCGCCTGGTCCTGCCCGAAGAGCGGGGCGCCGCGCTCCAGTACTTCACCGGCTCGAAGGCCCACAACATCGCGTTACGCGACCGGGCCCTCGAGCGCGGGTGGAAGCTCAACGAATACGGCCTCTTCGATCCACAGGATCAGCCGATCGCCGGATCGACCGAAGAGGACATCTACCAAGCCCTGGGGCTCGCCTGGATCCCGCCGGAAATGCGCGAGAACCGCGGCGAGATTGCCGCGGCCGCCGATCGGGTCCTTCCGGCGCTCGTCGAGCCGGGGGATCTGCGCGGCGACCTGCACATGCACACGACGGAATCCGACGGCCGCGAGAGCCTCGAGGCCATCGTGAGCGCGGCCCGCGAGCGGGGCCTGGAGTACGTCGCGATTACCGATCACACCAAGTCGCTCGCGATGACCAACGGCCTCGACGAGGACCGGACCCTCGCCCATGCGGCGAGAATCCGGGCCCTGTCCAGGACGCTCAAGGGGTTCACCGTGCTCGCCGGCATCGAGTGCGACATCCTGCCCGACGGCTCGATGGACCTGGCGGATGACTGCCTCGCCGCCCTCGACATCGTCATCGCCTCGGTGCATTCGGCGCTTCAGCAGGACGAGGCCGAGATCACGGCGCGGCTCATCAGGGCCATCGAGCACCCGTCGGTGGACATCATCGGCCACCCCACCAGCCGCATGCTGCTGCGGCGGGAGGCGTCGAAGGTCCGCATCGAGAAGGTGATCGACGCCGCGGCCGCCAACGGCGTGGCGCTCGAGATCAACTCGCAGCCATATCGCCTCGATCTGTCCGACAGCCACGCGCGACTCGCGCGCGATCGCGGCGTGAAGCTCGTGATCAGTTCCGACGCGCACGAAATCCCGGCACTGGGCTTCACGCGCTGGGGCGTCCTCACCGCGCGCCGGGCCTGGCTGAGCAAGGACGACGTGCTCAACACGCGGCCGGTGGCGGCCTTCAGGAAGGCGCTTCGACGCCAGCGCGCGAAGCGCATATAATCGCGCTGCTGCATGGATGCGATCGCGGAAATCAAGCGGCTGTACTACGCCGCCACGAAGGCCACGATCGCGCGGGACGTTGAACGCGCCATCGACTTGCTGAAGTCGCTGCCGACCGAGGACGAGCGGGAGCGGGCGGCCGTGTACATGGACGGGCTGTCGCAGATGCGTTCGGAGTGGGCCCTTCGACAGGGCCCCGGGCAAGCGGCTACTTCAAGTTCGAGACCGCCCTCTTCCGGGCGGCCAGGCGAAGCGCCTCGGGGACGTTCCGGTCCGACGCGATCTTCTTCACGTCGCTCTCGGTAAGGCGGTTCATCAGGTTCATCGACAGCGCCACCGGCGTCTTCGAGTTCTTCACGAGGCTCAGCGTCACGCCGTAGTTCTTCGTCCACGCGCGCGTCGTCGCAATCGTGCGCAGGATGTCTTCCGAGACGTTCCCCATCTTGGCGAACGTCTCGACCTCGGCATCGTTGACCTTCGGACAACTCAGGACGGCCGAGGCGACCATCCGGTTGGCGTCGCGGATGAGGACGGCGCGCATTTCGCGCGTCCCCTTCATCGCGCACTTCACCTTTTCAGGGACGGTCATGTCGGGCAGGCGCTGCGTGAAGGTCAGCGCCTTGCCCTCGCCCTCACCCTCGGGCAGATCGAGGCCGAGATCCGATTTGTCGGTGTCGACGAGGGGCTCTTCCATATCCGGCGCCGGCGTGTCGGACGGCTGGATCCCGCGCTTGATGAAGAATTCCCTGAGTTCGGTCGGCACGTCCGCTCGCGCGATGAAACCGGCGATCAGCTCGGTCGGCAGCATGCCGAGCGTCGCCTCGGCGGTGGCGCGGACCTCGCTGTCGGCATCCGCCGTGAGAATCATCAGGAGGCCGAGTTGTTCGAGGGGTCGTGGGGCAATGGCGCCCTGCGCGGCCATCATGCGCACGTCGCGTGCGACTTCTCCGCGCCGGAAGAAGTCCAGCAGCGGCGTCCGGAGACCGGCTTCCATCAGTACCTGGCCAGAAAGTCTTCGTAGTCGTCGCGGCCGATGCGCACCGACAAGACTTCGCCGGGCGCGCCGAGCATGCGGCCCGCCTGCCCGTTGATGCTGAACTGCACGGCCGCGGCGTTGTCGCCGAGCAGCAGCAGCTCGTCGCCCAGCTCGATCGGCACGCTCTCGCCCTGCTCCACCGTGCGGCCGAGCACTTCACGGCCGTCCGCGACGATCCGCAGCTGGCACTTCGACGAGATGGTCAGCGTGACGATGACGGGACGCGACAGGGCGGGAGGCGCTTCGGTGAATCCGCCCGCGGGAACGATCTCGGGCCGCCACACATCGGCGGCGCGGAGCGGACGCGTGACTGCCGGTGCCGGGTCGTTGGGCCGGGCCGCGGGCCATCCGAAGTAGGCGACGCCCGCCAGCAGCGGCAGGATCGCACCGACGAACGCGAGCACGCCCTGGAACGCATGTCGCGCCGGCGGCGTGTCGACCACCGCGCTCGCCTCGATCGGCGCCGGCAATTCGGCGGGATGCGCGCTCGACAATTCACGCAGCAGTTTTTCGGGATTGAGTCCGACTTCACTCGCCACCGCGCGCACGATGGCGCGGCGATAGATGCCTTCGGGTAACGCCCCGATGCGGCCCTCTTCCAGCGTTTCGATCACGCGCACCGATAGCTTGGTTGATTCCGCGACCTGGCGAATCGACAGGCCTTTGGCTTCGCGCGCGAGCCTCACTCCGTTGGCGGAATCGAGCGGCCTGTTTTGGGCCACTGCAGCGATCGACGAACGTTGGGTGTTTGCCAGAACTGCCTATCTTTCAAGGGGGCAGAGGGCCAATCTTAGGAAACGGAGCGCGCGGAGTCAAACGCCAAACGCATGTCAATGACTCGTTTCTGCACAAACTCGACCA
>MELE01000098.1:0-5818 GCA_001768615.1 Acidobacteria bacterium RIFCSPLOWO2_12_FULL_67_14b
CGATCGCAATCGCCCGCAAGCCGTCCGGCACATCGACTTGCCGTACATAGGTCGCGGGCGACAGGCGGATCATCGGCAGCCTCAACGTCCGCGATGGCGGCACGGTGACGTTGACGCGGTATGGGGCAAGACCTGAAACGCTCACAGAGATTTGATGCACCCCGGGCACGTTCGGGATCAGGCGAAAGCGGCCTGTGCGTTCGATCGACGCCGACACCCGAGCAGCCGGCGACTGAATCAGGACGCTGCCACTGGACACCGGCGTTCCGTCGGGCGCAAGCACGTATCCGCTCAGGCCGATTTCCTCGGCGTCGCGCTGCGGCTGGGCACGTGTCGCCACGGACGCAGGCAGCAGCGCGCTGACGAGCAGCAGGACCTGGAGGACTGGTTTCATTGCGATGTGGTCAGCGCGGGCGCGGCAGGCGCGGCACCGTGACCGGGCCGGCTTTCTGCACCTGACTCCAGATCCGCCGCCCAACCGCGTCGGCTTCCTTGATGATGCCGGCCTCATCCATCGTCAGGACCTTGCCTTGGCGCATCACGAACTGTCCGTCGACCATCACCGACTCGATGTCGGCCGGGTGACCGCTGTGAATCCAGGCGGAGACGATGCGGCCCGCCGGCACGAGGTACGGCCGCAGGGTGTCGACGACGAGGAGGTCGGCCTTCTTGCCGACCTCGAGCGAGCCGAGGAGCTTCTGCTGATTCACGGCGCGCGCACCGCCTTCGGTTGCGTCGGCGAGGATGTCTTCGGGCTGCGGCTGGAGGCCGGGCCTGTCGTCGTTGCGACGGACGCGTTCGGTCAGCAGGGCGATCCGCATCACCTCGAAGACGTCGGTGGTGTTGTTGTCGGTGCCGAGGGCGATCGGGCAGCCCGCCGCTCGCAACGCGGGGATGGGTGGGATGACGCCCCGATTCGCGGCCATGCCGGCCTGATGCGAAATGATGGTGCGGGACCGGCCCAGCAGTGCGATCTCGCCATCGTCAACATACCGTGCGTGCGCGGCGAACAGCCGGGGACCGAGGAAGCCGTGCCGATCGAGATACGCCGCCGGTCGCAGCCCGTGGAACTTCAGCATGAACTCGAACTCGGGGGTGCTCTGGTTCAAGTGGATCGTGTAGCCGAGATCGTGTTGGTCGGCGAAGGCGCGGACCGCTTGCAGCAACTCGGGCGATGAGGTCTCGGTCAACGCGGCGGCCGGGAACACGCTGATGCGTCCCTGGTTCTTGCCGTGCCACGCGCTGAACAAGTCGTTGATGCGCTGCAGGCCCTCGTCTCGCAGCTTGGCGGAGAACCTCGGTGGTTGACTCTTGGCCAGTCCCTCCGGGGACATCGGGCCGGCCACATTCTCGCTGTCGCGGACAGACTCCGCGAACACGCAGCGCAGGCCGGTCCGCGCCAATGCTGCGGCGTTGCGGCTGATGTTCCCGGTATTCTCGACAATTGTTGTGGTCCCGGTCCGTATGGCTTCCAACGCCGCGACGGTGACCATGAGCGTGGCCTCTTCCCCTTGGAGGAGGCTACTGGGCTGGACGGCGAGGCGCGCGGAGTTGGGGAATCCGAAGTCTTCGTTGAAACCGCGCTGGAGCACGGCCGCCATGTGGGCGTGACAGTTGACGAGGCCCGGGAACAGCGCCTTTCCCCGTCCGTCGTAGACCTCGGCCTGAGGATACGTCTTGAGGATCTGGTCGGTGGGGCCGATCGCCGCGATCGTGTCGCCCTGAACCGCGAGCGCGACGTCGTTCTGCACGGCATCGGCGTTGGCCACGGTTGTGTGCGAGAAGACGACCGTCGTACTTGACGGCGCCTGAGCCTGAAGGCCGCCTCGCTCGAGAAGGAGGGCGGCGGCGCCGGCGCCGGCGCCGGCGAGCAGCTGGCGCCGACTGAGGTGGTTAGCAGAGTTCGGCATGAGTGACCTCGCCGGGATGGTGCCACCGCGGGCGGTGCAAGTCAAAAAAGAACTGTGGCGCCCCCGCACGATTCGAGATATTTTCCTCTCGCATCTCCAGTTCACGTCGATCAGCCGCGCGAGTAGGTCCAGGTTTCGCAACGCTCGGAAGGAGAGACCGTATGAAGCAGTGGCTCTTTGCGTTCGGGTTCGCGCTCCTCGTCCTGGGACCGGCGGCTCTTTCCGCCCAGCAGCAAGCCTCTGTCCTGGGCACCGTTTCGGACGAATCGAAGGCTGTGCTGCCGGGCGTCACGGTGACCGCGACCGAGCTCAGTAGCGGCCGCGTCTACACGGGCGTCACGGACGAGCGTGGCGAATTCCGGCTCCCGAACATCGACCCCGGCCGGTACAAGATACAGGCCGAGCTCCCCGGGTTCGCGACGGTCACGGTCCCGCAAATCGAGTTGCTCGTCGGCCAGAACGCCAACGTCCCGTTCGTCCTCAAGGTAGCGACGCTGCAGGAAACCGTGACGGTCACGAGCGAGGCGGCGCTGGTGGACATCTCGTCGAGCAGGGTCGCCGGCAATATCAACCGGCGCCAGATGGCGGAGCTGCCGCTGCAGGGCCGCAACTGGCAGGAGCTGTCCCTGTTGATCAAGGGGATTACCGCCAACAATGTCACCAACACGCCTGGAGTTTCCAGCGACGATGCGTTCCAGCTCAACCTCGATGGGCAGCAGATCACCCAGCGCGTGGCGGGCTCGGGGTTCGGCCAGCCCAAGATCAGCCGGGAGGCGATCGCCGAGTTCCAGATCGTCACGAATCTGTTCGACATCACGCAGGGCCGCTCCACCGGCATCCAGGTGCAGGCGATCTCCCGCTCGGGCACCAACGACCTGCGTGGCAGCGCCTTCGGGTTCTTCCGGAGCGACAAGTTCAACGATCCAGACCCGGTCGCCAACCGGGTGCTCCCTTTCTCGAACCAGCAGGTGGGTGGCACCATGGGCGGCCCGATCATCCGCAACAAGGCGCATTTCTTTGGCTCCTACGAGTACGAACGGCAACCCGCGACGGCGTTCCTTCAGCCGACGCGGCTGCCGAACCAGACCTTCGCGTTCGAGTCGAAATCGACGAACAAGAACTACCTGGGCCGTGTGGACTATCAGCTCTCGAGCAAGAACAACTTGTCGGTCCGCGGGCAGCGGTGGGACTTCTACAATCCGTTCCAGATCCCCAGCGGCACGACCCATCCGTCACGGGCCGAACGGCTCACGCAGTATGCGACCAACATTTTCGGGAGCTGGTCGCGCGTCGTGACTTCCAACCTGGTGATGGAGGTCCGCGGCGGCTACAACGGCTTCTCCTGGAAGAACGACTCGCTCGAGGCATTCGACGTGAAGTTCCACAACACGCCGTTCTTCGTGCCGGAGTTCGTGTTTCCCGGCCTGACCATCGGCGGCATCAGGAACTACCCGAACTACACGTGGCAGGACACCTACAGCGGCCGGTTCGATATGAACTGGCACCGGAACCGTCACGACATGAAGGTCGGCGTCGAGTACCTGCGAGTGAAGGACACGAAGGACTGGTCGTTGAACCGGCGCGGCACCTACGTGTTCTCCAGCCGGCCGTCGGACGCCGAACTGGAGCGCCGCTTCCCGGCCGCTGCCTGGGACGACCCGTTGCGCTGGGACATCAGCGGGCTCGAGCCGTTCCTGCAGCGGTTCGACATCAACTTCCACCCGGACTACATCGTGGACGTGCCGCGGCCGACCTTCGCGGTCTGGTTCGGCGACAACTGGCGGGTCACCGACAACCTGTCGGTCAACTACGGCGTCCGTTGGGACGCTGACACCGGGGCCACCGATCCCCCCAACGTCCGGGAGAACGTCATCCTGCTCAACAACGGCGTCGAGTCGGGCGACTTCGGCTACAAGACCGGCATCCGCGACATCAACAACGTGGCGCCGCGCGCCGGGTTCGCGTACAACGTCGGCGGGAAGAACGACCTGGTCATCCGGGGGGGCAGCGGCCTCTACTACAACACGCCGGTGTCGAACGTGACCTACAGCCACCAGTTTTTCAGCCTGGCGATCGCCGCCGCCCTCCTGCCAGACGGCCGGCCGGGATTTATCGAGAGTCCCACGCGCGGCGTGTCGGCCGATGACTATCTCTCGGGGCGCGTGCCGATTCCGCGCCAAGGGGCCCGTGTCATCGACCCCAATTTCGAGATGCCCTACACCTGGCAGAGCTCGATTGGATTCCAGAAGCAACTCGGGCCGGTGATGGGGATCGAGGCGGACCTGGTGCACTGGAAGTGGTACAACGACACGCGAACGCGGGACACGAACCTGTTCTACGACCCCGCCACCGGCTACAACCGGAACCCCGCCCAGGGCCGGCCGAACCCGAGCTACGACCAGATCAACTGGTTCGAGAGCACGGGCACGCAGGACTACCTGGCCCTGGCGACCGGCTTCACGCGCCGGTTCCAGAATCGCTTCCAGGCGGGCGCCACCTACACGCTGCTCTTCTATAAGCGCGACAATGGCGCGATCGGGTTCGTGAATGGGACCGCGAACAACCAGTTCGATTCGCTCGATGGGGAGTGGGCGCGGTCGACCGATTTCCAGCGCAGTACCCTGCGACTCCACACAACGGTCCAGCTGCCGTATGACATCAGCGCGAGCATGGTCTACCTCTATGGATCCGGCAACTACTACCTGACGACCATCGCCACGGCGCCCTACGGCAAGCCCGGGCAGAACCGCCTCAACCTCGGGAACCCGATCACGATTTCCGACGCGGTGCGCGATCGGTTCGAGGGCCCCGACGTCATCGCCACGGGCGCGGTCATCCCGCGGAACGCCCTAAGAGGGCTCCCGCTGCACAAGGTCGATCTGCGCGTGTCCAAGCGCATCAGGCTCGGCGGCCGCGTCAGCGCGACGCTGCTCGGCGAGGTCTTCAATCTGCTCAACCACGACAACTTCGGCGGCTATACCGGCCAGGTGGACTCGGCGAACTTCGGGCGGCCCACGGCCGCCTCGGGCAACGCGTACGTGCCGCGTTCGGGCCAGCTCGGCTTCCGTGTCGACTTCTAGGCGGCGGAGCTCCGGCGTTCGTGAAGGGAGCCGTCCATTGGACGGCTCCCTTTTTGTGTCTCGTCACCCTGCATCTGATCGCTTGGAGGTGTGCCAGTCAAGAAACGGGGCACCTCGCCAGATAGACGACCTCACCCCTGCGCCAGGATCGTCCTGAGCTTGTCTGCAACCGCGCCGCTCTCCGCGTCGGAGGTCACGATCTCGATCGCGTCGGGCCGTTTCGCGCCCAGGTTCAGCTCCACGGCGCGCGCGATCTGCTCCTGCTCGAAGATCCGCCGGCCCATGATCGCCTCGTTGGCGCCGAGCGACTTGAGCATCGCCACCCCCACGGCGTCCACCGCCACGCGATCGTCGCTCGCGATGATGACGTTCCCGGCCTTGAGCTCGCCGCGAGACGGCCCGCCATCGGTGAAGGCGCTGACGCCGTCCAGCACGATCAGCTGCGGCCGGTAGCCGGTGTTCAGCTCCGCGATCATCCGCCGCATGTCGGGCGACTGGTGCATCGGCCGGCGGATCGTCTTCGGCGTCAGCCCCACCGACAGCTTGAGCGACATCGTGAACACGCCGCCGGAGCCGTGCGTCTTCAGACAGCACGTTGAGACGAGGTAGTCCGAGTTCACCACGAGGCGCGGGAGCGCGAACCCCTCGGGCCAGTGCGTGCCGGCGGCGGGGAAAGACACCCAGTCGGCGTCGGTCATCTGCTCGAAGTCGACGATGTCGAAACGCAGGTCGTGGGCGAGGTCGAATGTTCCTTTCTGCGCCATGACGCCATGCGTCTGCGGCGGCCCGCTCGACTCTCCCAGCGTGATGCTGCGAGCGCCCCGCTCG
>MELE01000098.1:5933-14141 GCA_001768615.1 Acidobacteria bacterium RIFCSPLOWO2_12_FULL_67_14b
GAGGGCGACGCGGCTGCGGCGAGAACCTAGGCTCTGCGCGCGGCCGGCTTCGCCCAACGCGGGCAGGAGCGCCAGGCCGGCGGACAGTGTCTGGAGGAATGCGCGGCGATCGAGTCCGTGCGCGGAATGGAGCATGACAGCCTCCTTCGCGATGGCGCCGGGATCAGGCGTCGATCGTAAGTAGTCTACATCCCTTGACTTCCCGTGGCGCTTCAGTTGATGGCGTAGGCGCCATACCCGACCACCTGGTCGCGTGGGCCGGCGGTGTCGCCGGAGTTCCGCAGGTCCACGGTATGCGCGTGCAAACCGCGGCGGCGGGCGACCCGCAGCAACCCGCACACCGGGATGCGCCCGCACGCGTCGTCGTCGCCGATATCCTCGTCATGCAGGGTCTCGATTGCCGCCGAGGTCGCCTCGTCCATGCGTTGGGCCGTCGCGTAGTCGTGATAGTGCGATAGGTCCGAGCTCACCACGATCAAGGTCTCGGGCCCGCCCCACAGCAGCTCGAGCACTTCGCCCACGTCCGCGGGACTGGCCGCGCCGACCACGAGCGGTACCAGCCCGAAGTTGCCCAGCACCACCTGCAGGAATGGCAGGTGCACCTCGAGGCTGTGCTCCCGCGCGTGCGCCTGATCGAACACCGTGACCTGCGGCAGCCCGCGGATGGCCGCCACCGCCTCCTGATCGATCGAAATGTCGCCCAGCGGCGTGGAGAACCGCGAGGCGCTCGGCAGCGCCAAGCCCGCAAACGCCACGCGATGCGACGGCCCCAGCAGTACCACGCGGGTGATGGCGCCGCGCGCCGGCTCGATCAACGCATAGGCGCTGCCGGCCACCGGCCCGGAGTACTCGTAACCTGCATGCGGCGCGATCAGGGCCTTGGGAGTCACAGCGGACGCCGTGCGGCCCGTGAGGCATTCGCTCACCCTGGCGCGCAGCTTCCGCGCATCGTCCGGATAGAACAGGCCGGCCACGGCCGGCGGACGAACGTTCATGATGATCCTCCCTTCAGGTCGCGCGTATTACTCGCGCGCCCGCCCGAAGGCGTATGCTGAGATTATCGAGCCGCGCGTCCCCGGCCGCCAAGGGGGCCTTATGCCAGGCCAGACAATCGGAGACACGTTCCCCACCAAGTACTGGCACAAGCTCGCCGACGGGCGCGTGCAGTGCGATGTGTGCCCGCGCTACTGCAAGATGCACGAGGGGCAGCGCGGGCTCTGCTTCGTGCGCGCCAACCAGGGCGATCGAATCGTGCTCACGACCTACGGGCGGTCGAGCGGCTTCTGCATCGATCCGATCGAGAAGAAGCCGCTCAACCACTTCCTGCCCGGCACGCCCGTCCTTTCGTTTGGCACCGCCGGCTGCAATCTGACCTGCACGTTTTGCCAGAACTGGGACATCTCCAAGTCGCGCGAGATGGACACGCTCATGGACGAGGCCTCGCCGGCCACGATCGCGCGCGCCGCCCATGCCACGGGTTGCCAGAGCGTGGCCTTCACCTACAACGATCCGGTGATCTTCATGGAGTACGCCATCGACGTGGCCAGGGCCTGCCGCGAACAGGGCATCAAGTCGGTGGCCGTCACCGCCGGGTACATGTGCGAGGCGCCGCGCCGGGAGTTCTACGCGTACATGGACGCGGCCAACGTCGACCTGAAGGGCTTCACCGAGGATTTCTATTTCAAGATCTGCGGCGGCCACCTGCAGCCCGTGCTCGACACGCTGGTCTACCTCAAGCACGAAACGACGGTGTGGTTCGAGCTGACCACCCTGTTGATTGCCGGGCATAACGACGCCGACCGGGAGCTCGACGAGATGACGCGGTGGGTCGTGCAGCATCTCGGGCCGGACGTGCCGATCCACTTCAGCGCGTTTCATCCCGACTGGAGAATGCGGGACGTGCCGCCGACGCCGGCGGCGACCCTGACGCGGGCGCGCCGCATCGCGCTCGACAACGGTGTGCGCTACGCCTACACGGGCAACGTGCGCGACGAGGCGGGCCAGAGCACGTATTGCCACCAGTGCGGCGCCGCGCTCATCGGGCGGGATGGCTACCGGATCACGGCGTGGGAGCTCGATGCCGCGGGCGCATGCCGCGCGTGCGGGAGCGCGTGCGCGGGTGTGTTCGCGCCGCGGCCGGGCGACTGGGGCGAGCGGCGCCAGCCCGTGCGCCTGCGCGAGTTCGCGGCCTGAGACGGCCGAATGATGACCATCCAGGTGCAGTGTTACGCGGGGCACCGCGGCGAGCAGGAACCGCGTGCCTTCGTGCTCGGCGAGCAGCACCTCGACGTGGTCGAGATTGCCGACCGCTGGCTGGCGCCGGACTACCGCTATTTCAAGGTGGCGGCGAGCGACGGCGACACGTATGTCCTGCGCCACGACGAGCACTCCGGTGTGTGGACGCTTGGCGCTTACCGGAAGGGGTAGGAGGGAACAGGCTGTAGACGCTCTACGTGTAAGGCTATAGAGCTTCTATACGCTATGATTCTGCACTCTTCGCGACGTGTCTGGACTCCGCGCTGGGTCGAAACCGTGCGCGATCTGTTGAGCGACGTGCGCTACGCGGTCCGCGCGCTCGCCAAGAACCCGGTCTTCTCACTCACCGTCGTCGCGGTCCTGACGCTCGGCATTGGTCTGAACGCCGCCGTGTTCACGATGCTCAAGGGGATCGCGCTCAAGCCGCTCGCTGGCGTTGACGGCTCCGCCGATCTCGCGGTGATCTTCGGCGAAACGAGCACGGGGCGTCAGGTCCGCGTCTCGTTGTCGCTCACGGATATCGCGCAGCGGGCGAGGGTCGTGCCGTTCTGGCAAACACCGAACGGCGCGCCGACGTTCCTCCTGCCGACGCTGGTGGTCCTCAGCGCGATGGGTGTGCTGGTGCTGCTGATCGCGTGCGCGAATATCGCGGGGCTCGTGCTGGTGCGCGGGCTGTCGCGACGCGGCGAAATCGCGGTGCGCCTGGCACTCGGGGCGCCCCGGATCCGGATCGTCCGTTTCTCGCTCAATCGTCTCGTCCGGTTTGCAACGGTTCCGAACATGCAGGATTACACCCTGCGGCCGTGTGGGCCGTCCCAGCCTTCTTGGTGGAGTTCTTCCTGTAATGCACGCTCGCGCTCCGCCATTGCCTCTCCGGCTGAAAAACGTTCCACGGCCGTGACGCCATCAGGAGCCGTTATTTCCAGTTCAAGGACGACGCGACTTTCAACGCGAACGTAATGACCAGCGCGGTGGAAAAAATAGACCATTGGATCAGCCTCTACACAGCGTCCGCTGTTGTTCGTCACAGTCATAGCAAGTCTCACGCCAGACCTAGCAGCCACACAACTTAGGGCCGACTAGCGGTCGTGTGCTACAAAACCGTCATTGGAGATACAAAACTGGGTGGCGTAATGTCCGACGTCCGGGAAACTCGACAACCTCGATAAACACCGACTGGTGCTCGTTGTTACGCTGGGATCAAGGGTGACGCGGCCGATGCAGTTACTTCTTCGACTTCTTCGTCACCTTCTTCGTCTTCTTCTTTGTCGTCTTCTTCGTCGTCGATTTGGTCTGGCCTTTGATGACCGCCGGCCTCTTTCTGGTTTTGTCTTCGAGGACGGCCAGCACGTCATCCTCTTTCATGATGAGGTACTCCTTCCCGTCGAGCTTGATCTCCTGGCCAGCATATCTGGCGAATAAGATCCGGTCGCCCGCTTTAACGTCGAGGGGGACCCGCTTGCCGTCGTCGTTCACCTTCCCGTTGCCGGCGGCGATGACGGTGCCCTGCTGCGGCTTCTCTTTGGCGGTGTCCGGGATGATGATTCCGCCGATGTGCTGTTCGCCTTCCTCAAGGCGGTGGACCACGATGCGGTCGTGTAACGGTCTGAGATGCATGAGGGTCACCTCCATGGTGGTGTGAATGGACGAATCGGGTCGCCTCTACTGCAATAACCGATCACCGTGGCGCAGCCGTATTGCCACGGGGTCGAGAAAGCAGCTAAGACGAATACTCGGCTTTGAAATGCGCGGTCATCAGAAGCTGGCGATACCCAGGTGCGCCCTGCTCGACACCCTCGGCATCGACATCGACACACGGTCCGAGGAGCAGCGGAATTACGACGACTTCTACTGATCCCCGGGCCCTGGGCGCGCGCCGGCCTTCGCCTTTAACTCTTCAACCCAGTTGAGAACGACGATGATCTTCGTTCCCCGCAGGGCCGCGTCATCGTCGCGCACCATCAGGAACCGCTGGCCGTCGGCCGTGACGCCGTAGTTCGACGAGCTCACGCCCGGCATGCCGCAGGAGGACGCCGACCCCGCCGAGTACTTCCCCTCCCACAGCTGCGTCGGCGCGGACGCGCGAAGGCTCGGCGACGTCGTCACCGATGCCACCATCATCCTGTTCCCGCGCCGGTAATACAGTTCCCCACCGGAGGGACGCCAGACCGGGTCGATGCCACCTTCATTCGAGATCTGCACCTTCGGCCCCGGTCCTGGGAACGGCTGCACGTACACCTCGGCCCGGCCTGATTCGTTCGACGAGTAGGCCACCCATCGGCCGTCGGGCGAGAACTTCGCAGACCCCTCCCCAAACCGCGACTGGATCAACGACCGTGACCGGCCGCCCTCCTCGAGCGGGAGCACCCATACGTCGTCCTCGGTCTGCGGGTCCTTCTGGTCAAAGGTGAGGAACTTCCCGTCGGGCGACACCGACACCGGACTCTGCCGCGTCCCGGTGGGATCAAGCCGCGATGCGCTCGCGCTCCTGTCGGAGGGCATCGACCACAGCGTCATCCCGCCCGATTGCCACGATCGGAATACCAAGCGCTTGCCATCCGGCGTCCAAACCGGGTCGTGGCTGAGGCCATCGGTGGTCACCTTGCTCAGCACGCCACGCGCGAAGTCGTACTCGAACAAGTCGTGATTCGGCCCCTCGATTTCGATGGCAAGGGTCCGTCCGTCCGGGGCGATGCGGGGATACAGATAGGACGCGGGCGGCAGCGGCAACGGTTCGGCCTTCCCCGCCCGATCCACCCACACCAGCGTGCGGTGGCCGCCTTCAGCCGGCCCCGGCACATACGCGAGATCCCCCCGCTTCGAGAGGCTGAACTGCGCCATGCCGGTGTTGTGGCTCATCATCACGCCGTCGAGCACCTCGAATGGCGGGCCCGTCACCTCGCGGCGCGTGAGGTCGAATGGCACGGCGAACAGCTTGCCGCCGCGGCCATACACGATGTGCCCGGACGCCGAATAGACGGCCGACGTGCCGCCGGTGATGAGGGTCTTGCGCTGGCGGGACTTGAGGTCCCACAGGTCGATACGGGCATCGTCGTAACTGTCGATGCCCTCGAACCCCACTGTGTAGATGAGCGCCTCCCCGCCCGGCAGCAGGTTCGCGAAGCGATGGCTCCGCTCGCCATTCGCCACGTCGAGATCGGTGACCGGCTGGATATCGCCACCGGTGTCGGGGATGCGGACGATCCCGCCAGGGTACTGGGCGGTCCAGTATATCCATCCATCGGCGCCCCAGTCGCCGCGGTGAAACATGTCGTACTCGGCCAGCTTGACCGGCGCCCCTCCCGATAGCGCGGCCTTGAGAAACGGCCGCACCGACGAGATGATCGCGTTGCCGGGGATGAACGACACCGCACTCCCGTCAGGCGAGAAGAGCGGTGACGTGCTATAGCCCGCGGCGGACTCCAGCAGGCGCTGTTCGAGGCCATCCAACCGCCGGATGTGCACGCCGCCAGGCGCCGAGGCGTAGGCGACCTGTGTGCCGTCCGGCGACAGCGCTAGATCCGGGTTGAAGCTGGAAAAGAAGATCTCGTCCGGCGGCAGGTCGATAGAGAAGCGCGACACCCGGTGGTCCGCCGGCGCGGCGCTGGCGCTGGAGTTGGACTGCCAGGCCCACAGCAGGCCCGCGCTGGTGAGCGACAATACGCCAATCGCGACGGCGGCGGCCGTGGCGAGCGTGCGCCCTCGGCCGTGGCCGGCTGGTTCGAAGGCCGATCCGTCCGCCCCGGCAGCGCCCGCCTGCTCGAGTTCGATCCGTGCATCGGCGATGTCCCTGAGGCGAAGCTTCACGTCCTTTTCCAGGCAGCGCTGGAGCAGGCGGCGCACGGTGGTCGGAGTGGCAGGCGGCAGGGCGGTCCAATGCGGTTGCTGATCAAGAACCGCCACGAGGATATCGGTGACTGTCTCACCGCGGAAGGCGGCACGCCCCGTGAGCATCTCGTAGAGCACGCAGCCAAAGGCCCAGATGTCGGTACGGCGGTCCACCGGCCGGGCGCGCGCCTGCTCGGGGCTCATGTAGGCGGCCGTGCCGAGTACCATGCCCGCACGGGTCCCCTCCGCGGTGACGGTCGCCATCTGCGACAAGTCGGACGTGGCGCCCTCCTGGGTCACCGCCTTGGCCAGCCCGAAGTCGAGGATCTTCACCTGCCCCTCTGGCGTGATCTTGATGTTGGCCGGCTTCAGGTCGCGATGCACGATGCCTTTCTCGTGCGCGGCATCCAGGCCGTCGGCCACCTGGCGGCAAATGTCGAGGGCCTCCTTCAGCGCGAGCGGACCGCGGCGGAGCCGCTCGGCCAGGGTGTCGCCCGGCACGTACTCCAGTGCCAGGAACGTCGTGCCGTCCGCCTCTTCCAGGCCGTGGATGGCGGCGATGTGGGTGTGGTTGAGCGATGCGAGGACGCGCGCCTCGCGCTCGAAGCGCGCGAGGCGGTCGGTATCCTGGATGAAGGAATCGTGAAGCAGCTTGACCGCAACCTTGCGACCGAGACGGGTGTCCGTGCACAGGTACACCACGCCCATGCCCCCGGCACCAAGCTTCGACTCGACGAGATAATGACCCAGCGTCTTACCCAACATTGCACGACCCCCTGTCAGAACACGAAGGTACGATCCGCAGTCGGGTGCGCACTCAACCAGGCACGGAGTGGTGATTACAGGTCGGCACCCGCGAAGGCGAGGCTTCCAGCATACTCCTTGCTGGGGAAGGCCCGTCGTCCCGTGACTTCTTCACGAAGTGCGTGCCGACCGGCGACATCCTGCCAATTGCTCAATCCGGCGGATCGACGTGAGGGTCTCGAACGCGCGACTCATCCGGCGTACATAACCCGTCCACGAACCCGATCAAGCGCAGCGCTCCGTTCGGTCTATTGCAAGGGGCCTCGGTCGACGGCTCGGTTAGGCATCCAGCACTTCACGCACGCGCCGGAGAAGCGTCGCCCCGGTGAACGGCTTGTTCAGGAAGGGCATGTCCTGGTCGAGCGCACCACGCCGCACGATCGTGTCGTCCGTGTAGCCCGACATGAAGAGCGTCCGCAGATCCGGCCGACTCTGCTTGAGTTGCTCCGACAGTTGCCGGCCACTCAGGCCGGGCAGCACGACATCCGTCAACAAGAGGTGCACTGGATCGGTGTGACTGGCGAGCAGGCTCAGCGCCTGCTCGGCGGTACTCACTTCATCGAGTACGGTGTACCCGCCACGCCGCAGGAGCCGCGCGGCCAACTGGCGCAGGCCGTCGTTGTCCTCCACGAGCAACACGGTTTCCGTCCCTGTCGTGCGCGACATGACGCCCGATTGTGTTCGCACTGGCCGCTCGGCCTCGGTCACCAGGGGGAGGTACACCTTGAACGTCGTGCCGCGCCCCGGCTCGGTATAGACCCAGATGAATCCCTGGCTTTGCTTCACGATGCCGTGCACGGTCGAAAGGCCAAGCCCAGTGCCTTTCCCGTGGGCCTTCGTCGTGAAGAACGGCTCAAACACTCGCGCGCGCGTGTCGTCGTCCATCCCGGTTCCCGTGTCGGTCACCGCCAGGAGGACGTAGGCGCCCGGCGGGACCGACTCAGCGTGCCGGCCGGCATAGTCCTCATCGAGCTCGACATTCTTCGTCTCGATGGTCAGCTTCCCACCGAGCGGCATGGCGTCTCGGGCATTCACCGCCAGGTTGGTGATCACCTGTTCGACCTGTCCGGGGTCGGCCTTGACGCGTCCCAGGTCCGGCGCCTGCACGACAACGAGGTCGACGTCCTCGCCGAGCAGCCGCTGGAGCAGGCTCGCCATGCCGGTGACCGCGACATTGAGATCCATCACCTGCGGCGCCAGGATCTGCTGCCGGCTGAACGCCAGTAGCTGGCGCGTCAAGGCGGCGGCTCGGTCGCCGGCGCGCCTGATCTCCTGGACATCGGCATGGGCAACATCGCTCGGCTCAAGCCGCTCGAGGAC
>MELE01000098.1:14151-19118 GCA_001768615.1 Acidobacteria bacterium RIFCSPLOWO2_12_FULL_67_14b
ATCCCGTTGATGACGGTGAGCATGTTGTTGAAGTCGTGCGCGATCCCGCTCGCGAGCCGGCCGACGCTCTCCATCTTCTGCGCTTGGCGATACTGGGCTTCGAGCGACAGGCGTTCGCTGATGTCTTCCTTGATCGCGATGAAGTGAGTGATCGTCTGCGAGGCATCACGCATCGGGGTGATGACCTGCTCCTCGGTGTAGAGACTGCCGTCCTTCCGCCGGTTCGTCATCAACCCGCGCCAGACGCGGCCGGCCAGGATAGTGTCCCACATGTCCTGATAGAAGGCTGGCTCGTGCTTCCCCGACCTGACCAGGTCGCGGGGGTTCCGTCCCACGGCCTCCTCTTTCGTGAACCCGGTCAACTGGCTGAAGGCCGGGTTGACCCAGACGATGGCGCCGGTGCGATCCGTGATGACGATCGCATCTGCGGCGGCGTTGAGCGCCGCGCTCTGCAGGCGACGCAGTTCGTCGGTCCGCCGGCGCTCGGTGATGTCCTGAAACGCGCCCGAGAGACGAATCGTCCGGCCGTCACGGCGCTCGGCGGCGCCCTGGCTGCGCACCCAAATCTGCCGTCCCCGCGCCGTGATGAAGGGGAGTTCCAGATCGAAAGGCGTGCCAGTGTCGATGGCCGCCTGGACGGCACCGCTGATGATCGGTCGGGCTTCTGGCCCATAGAAGTGGATCGCCTCGGCGACCGTCGGCTGGTAGTCAGGCTCGACCTCGTGAATGCGATAAACCTCGCGCGTCCATCGCAGGACCTGCGTTTCGAGATCCAACTCCCATCCGCCGACCTTGGCCAGCTCGCCGGTCTGGTCGAGTAGATCGACGGAATGACGCAGGGCAGTTTCGGCCTGTTTGTGCTCCGTGATGTCGCGGAAGATCACGTGGAACACCGTGTGGCCGTCGAGGTCGATCGTCTTGGCCCACACCCGCACGTGCCGCGTGTGCCCCGTCTTAGTCCGGTGCAGCGTGTCAAACTCGGCCATCCCAGAGAGCAGGGCCTCTTGAATGTGCGCGCGAATTTCGTCGGCGGTCTGAGAAGCCTCGAAGTCCGAGATGCGCAGGCCGGAGAACTCCTCCCGCGTGTAGCCCAGTTGACGGCAGGTTGCGTCGTTGAACTCCAACACCTGCTGGGTCTCTGGGTCGATCAGGAGCACGCCGTCAGGCTCGGAGGCGAAGAGGTCCTGGTAGAGAGATAGCTGCGTCGCCAATGTGCGGGGTGTTGCAGGGCTTCGCCGCGGTGGCGCGCCTGCCAGTCTGGCTGCTCGCTGATTGCGGGTGTGTGCCATCGTGGTCAACCGTGGCCCGCGCCATTCCTCCGACCCTGACTATCGGCCTCCCGACGCCAGCCGCACAGGGCCTCGCCAAGCGGCAAATACGCCGCGACGGGCGCAAATCTGATGACGGGCCGAACGTCGCATCGATTCGATTGGTCTCTTAATAGACATAGACGGACACAGTGTCTGATCCCTCTCATTCGGCTGGGGGTTGCTTAACTGGGTGACCGCGCAATAGTGTGCAGACGGCCGGCGGCCCTCTAAAGCAGAAAGTGCGAGCGCGAAGAGCCATGAGCAGGGACTCTTACCGCCAGGTCGCCGTTCCCCCGTCCTCGGACCGACCAGGTCGATGACCTGTTTACCGTCGAACCCAACTTCACGACGGGTGAATACACGGTCCGTGCCGCCTCGGCTGACGGGGGCGTCCTGTGGAAGGAGGCGGCATTGGGGCTTCCGTTGATGGGCGATTCATACGGTGCGGTTATCGCGGGCGTCGAACAAGGCGCGTACCGATGCGCGCTGTACTATGGCGAAGACCGCTTCTGCTTCAAGGCACTCGTGCGCTTCGGCGGTGCTGAATCAGCGTTGCCGTGGCGCTACGATTCGGCGGGATACGTTGATCGTCCAGCACAAGCGCCGGACGGGATCATCTACGCCATTGAGCATCTTGGTGGCGCGCGATATTTCCCACCAGATTCGACCTTCTCTGATTACGGGAATAACAAGTCAGTCGTCATATTCGACGGGGCAACCGGCCAGGTCGTCAGTCGCGTGGCGCTGCCGACGGAGTATTCGAGCACTCCCTGTGGATTCTCCGAGCGGGAACCACGGACGCTCGGCCCGATTGTCAATGCCGACGGATATGCCTATCTGCTGGTACATAAGGACGTTCAGGTAGCAACGGGCACCTGCAGCGCTCAAGTGACGACATTGCACGACGTCGGATGGACGCTGCTGCGCCTGACGCGCAATGGCGTGGCGGAAAGTATCGTCGTTGATCAGTCGAACTCACTGACGCCAAAGCAATTCCTGCCGGACGGCGTCGGTGGGTTGCTGCTCCGTGGAACGTTCTGGCTCGGCGGCGATCAGTATGAGAGCAGGTTGATTCGTTTTGATGCGGCCTGGCAGCGTACAGAGCATGTCATTACAGGGGCCACTCGCATCGATCTCGTTGGGCAGGCGGGCACGGTCTACCTCCAGACGAGAACCGGCACCGACGACTTTTATGGAATCACCGAGGCGTTGAACGTCACAACGTTCACATCTCTCTGGATGAAGTCACCCGGCTGGAACTTGACGTCCGCCAAGCCAGACGGCGGTGGCACGGCGCTCGACAGCGCCGGCCAGTTGCTGGATATCGATTCGACTGGGGAACTAGCAAGCACGACGACGTTCGGGTTCGCGCGTCCCGTCCTGCTACTGGGAAGTGTGATCGGCCAGGGAACCACAACGGGAGAACTGAAGGCGGTCGCCTTTGATTCTCCGGACGCGACTCGATTTTGCGTGACTTTGACGCGGGTTGGGTTTGCAACATACGAACCAAGTTGCTTCGGTAATCCCCAATCAAATCTCTCCCTCAGAGATGTCGAAGTCACTATTACCGTCAATTCGTTCATCCCTGAAGAATGGGTCACGAGTCCATTCCTGGGCGGCGCGGAAAATACACAGATTTTCGAGGGAGACAACCGTTCGTTTCAAAGAACCGGAAGTTCGCGAATTCATCAGGAAGTTCGAATTAGCTTGACCGCACCGCCTCTAAACATTGTCAAGATCGGGAAGACCGTTCTATATGACAAGGTGTCTTCGCTCGATGGAGCGAATCGGTTAACAACTGCTGCTAAAGCTGACACCGTGCTGGGCGATTCGACATTGAAGATCGCCGAGGCCACTGCATCGTCTAACGGCGTAACGATTCAGACAACTAGGTCGGGCAATGTCGTGACGGCCGTTCTCTCCGGCGGTGTCAACAACCCCTTGGTAGTATCACCGGACATTGACTATCAGGTCACGGTATCAATTGACTTCTCCGATGGTCCGAATCCGACATTTAGTGTCACCGGATCGCACGATGGATTTCCAAACTACGAGATGTGCATAAATGAGCGCCGCCTCTACCAGCATGATCATGGTTCGCAGACCCCCTTCAGCCTCTTTCCACCAATGGAGTTTACGATTGGCCCGATCCAAGGGATGCTAAGACAATGAGATATATTGCCGGAGTTGTCATCGCTTTACTAGGTTCCTATGCGGCAATCATGATGCCGCGCGGGATGTCCGTCAGTATGCCGGAGTTCTGGCTTACTCCTTTGCTGTACGGTGCCCCATTGCTGTTGTTGGCATGGCCGGTCTACTTACAGGTCTTCAAACGTTTGCCAAAATGTTCGTGGTGGCAACTCGCCCTGATTGGGGCGCTCCTGTCGCCTTTGCCATTTGCAGTGCTGATCATTGGCGACGCGCTGTTGCGAGGGTCTCTTCCTGATCCTGCCAGACCCCTCAGTTTCTATTTCCCTTGGAGGAGCGTGTTTACGTATTGGTATGCTCTTTTTGGCGCGCTAATAGGTGCACACTTTGGTTTATTCACCAAACAGCAATTGCAGCGTACCAAGTGAACGCTCCCGGTTTGTCGGGACGTGAGTCCTTCAGCCCGCTCTACGAAACGATACTGAAGGCCATCGACGCCAGCGAGACCTGTCCCGCATCAACTGTTCTCTGATCGGCGTCACCGTGGGAACTCGACGAACCACCATCGAACTGGTCGCCGAAATTGTCCCCGGTCGCAACCTTGGACGTGCGATGCTCAAACACCGAGGGACGCGGCGCTGACGCCCTGGCCCATAGGAATCGGGTTTATGAATATCTTCCGAATTCTATTGTCTCTGCTTATTGCGGTGCCTTCGCTGGCAGGGTCGTGTCTGTCAAGTGGTGGAAAAGTCTGAGCGCGTTATCATCCAGCCTGGAACTCCTACCAGTAGTAGGTTTCACAAGCTGTCGCGCCGAGACTATGGGCCATTAGGTGGGAATGAGGGCGGGGGTAGCCGGGATCGAGATCGCTCAGGCTGCGTGATCGCTTATCGTGCGATGCCATCTCTGGCCGACAGAACGCGGCGGCAGCGCTTCAGTTTCTTCTTCAACTTCCGGGCGCGGCCCGCTGCGCTAAGGCTCCGACGCGCACGGGGCGGGTGTAGGATTCTCGCGTTGCCGTATCAAATTCGATCGTGATCGAACTTATCTCCACTAGCCGCGAATCTCGTATCTCACCTACCGCCGGGTTGAAAAGTAACACATTGGTTCCGCCATCGTGTAAAGCACTTGGATAGCGAATTCCGTCGAAACCGGCAGTCGCGAGGTACTCACAGAGTTTTTGGCAGGGTAACCAGCGCGCAGTGCTGATGGACTTGATCCGGTTTGGTGGACATCTTTTGAAAGGCAGCTACGATGTCCACAATGGCAGCAACGACAAGCCGGCGGCCCCGCCGGCGCTTCACTGACGAATTCAAGCAGCAAGCCGTCCGCCTGGTGGTCGACGAAGGCAAGAGCGTCGGCGCCGTCGCGCGCGAGTTAGACCTGGTCCCGTCGGCCTTGGGCCAGTGGGTCAAGCAGGCGCGGGCGGATCGCTCGAAGGGCCGCACCGGCCTGACGACGGCCGAGCGCGAGGATGTCAGCGGTCATCTGAAGCCGCGTAAATCTGAA
>MELE01000099.1 GCA_001768615.1 Acidobacteria bacterium RIFCSPLOWO2_12_FULL_67_14b
AAGACGCGGTGATCGTCGGCTTGGTCAGATCCACCTTCAGCGGAACCCCGGCAAAGAGCAATGCAAGGGTGCTGGCGGAAGCCACCAGCGCGAACCGCGTTGTCCCAATATGTCGTTTCATGACAGCCTACCTCCGTTGGCATGAAGAATCATTGCGCGATCCTGCGTGCTGCCGTGGCGGCCGTCTCGCATCATTGTTGCGGCAATGTTGTGGCAAACGGCGGTCGGACGCGAAGGGCCGGGCAGGGCCACATGCGACCGTCGCCGTCCGGGTTACGGAGCGGCCGCGGCCGTCCCTGCGCCGGTCAGAGGGCGAGAAGCAGGCGAACCGTCATGCAGAGACCGCCACCGTCGCGGTTGTGGGCGCGGATGGTCCCGCCGATCGATTCCACGTTGCGCCGCGCGACCCACAATCCGACGCCGAAGTGGGGTTGGCCGTCATCGGCCTCGACCGGGGCCGTCGACGCCGCCGTCTGCGGTCGCTCGGTGTAATAGCGCTCGAAGATGCGATCGAGACGGTCGGCGGCCACGCCCGGTCCCTGGTCCTCGACTGTCAACTGGGAACAGCGTCCGCTCCGGCCGAGCGTGACGACGACCTTGCCGTCGGGCGGAGAAAAGCTGACCGCATTGTCCAGAAGATTCTCGATCACCGTCTCGATCAGGTCCTCGTTGGCGATGACGTTGATGCCGGGCTCGATGTTCCACTCGAGACGGGCACCAGGTTGGCCCAACGAGGCGGGATACCCCGCCAGGATGGCCTCGACCAGCCGCGAAAGGTCCACCTTGCGTCGCGGCGGGTCGATGAGTTCGGCCGCCACCTCGTCCATCTGTCGCGCCGCCGAGACCACGGCGTCCAGCTTGGTCACCGAACGTTCGATCAACTCGAGCGCCCGGCGCCTGCGATCGTCGGCGCCATTGCCGTCCGCCCTGAGCGGCTCCAACGCCTGTGTGATCACCGCCAGCGGCCCCTTCAACGCGTGGGCGTTTTCCTCGGCGGCCTGGCGGATGCGGTCGGCCGACTGGTGCAGCGCCTCGACCAGATGATCGAATTCCTGCGCCACGCCCGAGAGCTCGGGAATGCGATTGAGGGCCACGAACGACTGATCGGTCCTGGTGCCGGTCCGGATCGTCCGCGCCAAGGTCGCGAACCGACGCAGGTTGCGCCAGATTCCCAGGAACAGCGAGATCACCACCGCCGCCATCGCCAGATAGATCATCAGGGCGATCCGCACCTCCGGAGTCTGCCAATAGGGTTGATCGATGGCCCGGGCCAGCACGTCGGCGGTGGCGTGGGATGTGATCACGACCCAGCATCCGGCACGAATATTGATCGGGGTGATGGAGGTGAGGATCTCCTCCTTGCCTGCGGGATTGGTATAACGCTGCGCCAGGGCGCCACCGCCCTCACAGCTTCGCGGCAGCTTCGCGAGGATGCCGCTCTGGATGAGATCGTCGCGTTCCTGATCGAGATAATCGGCGCTGACCTCGGGGGCCGCGGCAACGTAGTAGAAATTCTCGGGATTCCAGGCGGTGCGGGGGCGAAACAGCAGCTTGATTCGGGTTCGGGCCTGGCCCATGCGGGCGAGGGCCCGGACCAGCTCCTGGGCGGTCCCCCCCTGGAACGATTCGAGAACCGGCAGCAGCCCGCGCGCGATCAGCTGGCCTTCCTCCTGGACGCTGCGCAACAGGAGCGCGTTCTTGTCATGGTCCGCCTGTTGGAACTCGACGTAGACGATGATGGGCAGTGCCAGGAAGATGGTCAGGAGGACGATGAGCTTGGTGGCGAACGAGCGCACCAGTGGACCGAGGCCCGGCCACGGGCTACGATTCGTTGGATCCATTCGCCTGCCACCGATAGCCGAAGCCGGGATAGTTGCCGATCCTGTCGAAACTGGGGTCCATATCGCGGAATTTCTGCCGGATGCGCTTTACGAACGTGCGGACGTTGGCGCGGTAGCCTTCGGTCCCCTCGCCGGCGACGAACCCTTCCCCGTGCACGATGTCGTAGAGCTCGCGGTAGCGGACATCCATACCCGAGCGTGCGGCCATGTAATGTACCATCCTGAACTCGGTCAGACTGAGATAGACCTGTTGGCCGTTCCACAACGCGCGGCTGCTGTCGAGCTGCAACTCGAGGCGTCCGACCCTCAGCGAGGTGTCCTCGGAGTGCGTGGCCACCCCATTCGCGGCGCGGTTCCGGCCCAGGCTCAGCTCGATGCGCTTGCGGAGAATCGAGAAGCTGCGGGATTTCTCGACGAAGTCGACCGCGCCACCGAGCAGCGCGGCCTCCTCATAAATCTGATCGCTGAGGACCGTGAGGAAGATCACCGGGATGTCGGATCCCTGGTCGCGCAGGCGGCGCAGCACCTCGATGCCGTTCATGCCCGGCATCTTCCAGTCAAGGAGGACGAGGTCGCCCCCGCCGCCGTCGGCCAGATAGGCCAACGCGGCCGGACCATCGCCAAAGGTCGTGACCGCGTAGCCGGCATCGCCGAGATTCTGTTGCAGCGACTCGGCGAACAGGGCGTCGTCATCGACGATCAGGATACGGGCGGCGTCGCCGCGCGGCGTAGGTTCAGAGTTTTCCACGGTGGGTTGTCTGGATTCGGCCGACGCACAGGTTGACGGCCTCCTGGCTCGGGTTTCCGTCCGGCGTCTTGACCTCGTAAGTGAGCACGTGGAGCTTGCGGCTCGCCATATCCATGTAGAAGAACATGCTGAGTTCACACCCCTCGGCCCGGTACATCCACACCGTCGCCGGCGGCTGCTGGTGAATCGCGCGCGGCTTGCCGAGCACGGTCCCGGCCTGGGCCTCGTCGAGGCCGACCAGCGCCGTCGGGTCGATGCTGGGGGGCGGCGCGGAAGGCGACCCGGGGCCGGGTCGGCCGGTCGGACCCGGGGACGCGAGGTTGGGGGCACGTCGGGCGGTCCGATCCGCGGGTGCCGGCTCGGGCGCGGGTCGGTTGGTCGAGTCCGTGGACTCCGGCTCGCGCGATGGCGCCGGGCTCGCGAGCACGGGGTCCTTCCGTCCTCCATCGGGCGGCAGCATCTCCTGGATGTAGGCGCAGTTGCCGACGACCAGGAGCGCCGACAGGACCAAGATCGTGCGTCGCGTCATGGGTTGTGATTCCGGCAAGGGATTCCCGCCACCTCGACGGCAATTATAACTCATTCTCAATAGCAACACAGCACCCGGCCACGCCTGCAATTTATTGCAATAATGCGATCGTATCGCGTGTTGCGTCAATGATTTACGTCACACCTGCTGCAGCGTGGGCGCGAAGGAAGCATTCCGTGGTCTCGCCGCCGCCGGCACAGAGTACCTTCGACGCCACGAGTCCTGCCGAATTTGTCACAGTTTTGCCCCACGCCGGCGGTGTCGTTGCCACGTACACTCGGGTTCATGACGCGGCCTCGATTCCCGGGGCGGCCCTCCGGAGGCGGAACGGTGAACAGTGCGTCCCTACTCGGCTCGGCGCATCGAATGACCGGTGGGGGCGGGACCGTGGGCACCGGACGCCTTCGGAGCGCCTTGTCCGGGCCCCGGGAACCGGCACCGAAACGGAGCCGGGAGGGGCCGCGGCCGACGGCGGCGAGCCGGGTCTATTGTCAGGAGGGACGTGGCATGGTGAGCGGAGTGCGGGCAGCGTCATCGGCGGTGATCCTATTCATGGGCGCGCTCGCGGTCGCGGGATGCGCCGAGGTCCAGCCCCACGCCGAGGCGATCAAGGTCCAACTCGACAAGGCCGATACCTATCTTCGCAACCTGCTTGGCACCAATGATCCGGCGCGCCTGTCCGGGACCGGCGCCGGCGCCGAGGATGACTATCGGCGCGGGCTCGGCTATCTGACCGGCAACTCGGTCCCTCGCGACAACGAGAAGGCGGCCCACTACCTGGGCTTGGCCGCCGAGCACGGCCACGCCGAGGCCCAGTACCTCATCGGCGCCGCCTATTCTCTGGACGCCAAGACGAGCGAGGACCAGGCCGATGCGGTCCGCTGGTTCCAGCAGGCCGCTGCGCAGGGCCATGTGCAGGCCCAATTCCGTCTCGCCGAGGCCTACCTCAATGGAACCGGGGTGCCCCGCGATCCCCTGCTGGCGGCGACGTGGTTCCGCAGGGCGGCCGAGCAAGGAGATAGCGAGTCCCAGTTCATTCTTGGCAATCCCTACGTCGCCGGGGTGGGCGTCGGGCGCGACTATGACCGGGCCCTGAACTGGTATTCCCAGGCGGCGGCCCAGGGTCACCCCGACGCCGGCCGCTATCGCGATGCGATGGCCAAGACGTTGGCCCAGAGCGACAAGATGGCGGCCAGGTCGAAGGTGAGCCCGGCGGCACAGTAAGGGGCGCGGCCCGCGCTCGCGACTTCCGAAACAAGACAAGAAAAGCCGCGGGCGAGAGGGGGCCGGTGCAGGCCGGGGCGGACTACCGCGGCAAGCGGCGCCGGTGCCGACCGCCGCCGAAAGACCTCGCGCCTGCCGCCGACGGCGCCTGTCGCGTCACGATCACCGCCGCGTGGTAGGCATGGTCCTCGTCCACCGGCACGGACCGGCGTATCGTCTTCTCGATCGCCCTCAGGTAGGCGACCTCTTCGGCGTCGCACAGCGACAGCGCCACACCGTCGGCCTCGGCCCGTGCCGTCCGTCCGATACGAT
Organism: Acidobacteria bacterium RIFCSPLOWO2_12_FULL_67_14b; assembly: GCA_001768615.1. Lineage (GTDB taxonomy): Bacteria > Acidobacteriota > Vicinamibacteria > Vicinamibacterales > UBA2999 > 12-FULL-67-14b. The sequence goes on from MELE01000099.1 coordinate 4,655, forward strand.
GGACGTAGCTCTCGGGCTCGTTGGGCAGGTCGAAGTTGATGACGTGGGTGATGCCGTCGACATCGATGCCGCGGGCCGCGATGTCGGTGGCGACCAGGGTATGCAGCGTGCCCGAGCGGAATCCGGCCAGGACCCGCTGGCGCGCACCCTGCGACTTGTTGCCGTGGATGGCGTCCGCGTTGACGCCCCGTCGGCGCAGGTGTTCGGCGACGCGATTGGCACCGTGCTTGGTGCGGGTGAAGACGATGGCGCGGCCGACGGCGCGGTCCTTCAACAGCTCGGCCAGCAGACGCGGCTTGTCGGCGCGGGCGACGAACAGCACCCGCTGCTCGACGCGCGTCACCGTCGATGCGGCCGGCGTCACCTCGATGCGCACGCAATCGTGGAGGATGCTCTGAGCGAGCTCGGCGACGGCGTCGGGCATGGTGGCCGAGAACAGGAGCGTCTGGCGCTGCTTCGGCACCTGGGCGATGATCCTGCGCACGTCTCGGATGAAACCCATGTCGAGCATGCGGTCGGCCTCGTCGAGGACCAGGGTGTGGAC
>MELE01000100.1 GCA_001768615.1 Acidobacteria bacterium RIFCSPLOWO2_12_FULL_67_14b
TGCTCGACGCGCGCGAGCCGCTCGACGGCCGCGGTGACCTCGGCGATCTGCGCGTCGGCGCTCGGCGAGACCATGAACGCGATGTGGACGCGCTCGGCTTCGACGCGCGAGGCGCGGTTCTGCACCGTGAGCCCATGGCGGCGGACGAGGCCCTCGAACTTGCGCTCGAGCCCCGGATGCGGCTGTCCCGTGATCCGCAGGTAATGACGGCGGGGCGCCGGCGAGACCGCCGACCCTTCGCGCGCCACCGCGAGGGCGCGCGGCGCGGGCCAGCGCACGGAGTTGTCCTGGGCCAGGTCGATCAGGTCGCCGAGGATCGCGGTCGCCGTCGGCAGCGCGCCCGCGCCCTTGCCGAACAGGCTGAGGTCGCCGGAGGACGCGCAGCGCAAGTAGACCGCGTTGTATTCCTCTTCCACCGAGGCGAGCAGGTGCCAGGAGGGCAGCAACAGCGGCTCCACCGCCATGTCGAGCGCGCCGTTGATGCGCACCGCGCGCGCGATCAGACGGATCCGGCAGCCCATCGACTCGGCCAGGTCGCAATCCGCCGGATCGATCTCGCGGATGCCGCGGACCAGGAACCCCTCGGGCCGCACCCACGCGCCGAAGGCGCGGTAGGCGAGGATCGACAGCTTCGCGGCGGCGTCCAGGCCCTCGATGTCCGCGCCGGGCTCGGCTTCCGCGAATCCGAGCCGCTGCGCTTCCTCGATGGCTTCGGCCAGCGTGAGGTCGCCTTGCTCGAGCCGCGTCATCACGAAGTTGCAGGTCGCGTTGATGATGCCCCAGAGGCTGTCGATCTCGTCGGCGCGGTGGCTCAAGTGCCGGATGATCGGAATGGCGGCCGCCGCAGCGGCTTCGCAGTAGAGCGGCGTCTCGGTCCGCTGCGCGAGCACGCCCAGGTCGGCGAGCTTCGACGCCAGCAGTTCCTTGTTTGCCGTCACCACCGGCTTGCCCGCGGCGAGCGCGGCCCTCAGCGTCGGCTCCACGGCCGTGCCGCCGGCGACCTCGACGACGACGTCCACCTCGGGATCGCTGGCCAGGTCCAGCGGCCGATCCGTGAGGGGAATGCCGGCCGCCCGCGCGCCGCGCGCCTTCGTCAGATCGCGGACCGCGATCCTCGAGACGCGGAACTTCACGCCATACCGATCCTCCACGGCGGCGCTCTGGCGGGCGATCATCTCCAGCAGGCCCTGGCCCACCGTGCCGCACCCGATCATACCGATCCGGATCTCGCGGACCGGCTCGACGCCCACGCCCTCGAAGCGCGGCCGCGCCGCCTGCCGCAACTCGCCGCCAAACGCGCGGGCGCCGCGGAGCAGATCCGCCAGCCGATCCTGATCCGCCAGGAACGCATCGTGGCCGTACACCGAGTCGAGCTTCCACAGCGACGAGTCGGCGCCGGCCGCCTGCAGCGCGCGATGCAGCTCCACCTGCAGCGCCCATGGGAAGAGCATGTCGCCGGGCACGCCGACGACGATCGTTTCGGCGCTGACCTTCGCGAACGCATCGCGGACCGCCTGCGCATCCGCCATCGATCCGCGATCGATCGACTCGCTCAGCAGCAGGAACGTCTTCACCGGAAACCGCTCCGCGAACCGGCGGCCGTGATGATCCAGATACTCCGCGACGGGAGGACGATCGAGTCCCGGCACCAGCTTGCCGAACCGGGTGTCGAGCTCGTCCCGCCCGCGATAGGTCAGCATGCCGAGCTGGCGGGCGCGGCTCATGCCGGTGGCCACGTCGCCGTTGCGCAGGCCGTCGCGCACGAGCTCCCGTTGCAGGTGCCGCGTCGCCGTGCCCCAGCCGTCGGGGCGCAGGCCTGCCGAGATCGTGATCAGCTTCGCGCAGCGCGCCGCATGACGCGCCGCAAAGACCACGCCGACCATGCCGCCGAGGCTGGCGCCCACCCAGGTCACGGGCAGGTCGCAGCCGCAGCCATCGAGCCAGGCCGCCACGAGATCCGCGAGGCCCGCGACGGAAATCGAGTCCACCGAGCCGGGGTCGTCGAACCCCTTCCAGGTGGATCCGTTGCCGGGCCACGACGGGCAGAGCACGGTGTGTTTGGCGGGATCGATCAAGTCCGGGGCGCACAGCGCCGGCCACCACGCCGCCCGCTCATCCTCGCCGGCCGCCTGCCCGTCGCCGAAGGGAAACGGCGAGGCGGTGATGCCGCCGACGATCAGGACGACGGGGGCGGTGCCGAGCTCGGGTCCGTAGACCCATCCACCGAGGGCCACGTCTTCCAGGGTGCGGCCCTCAATGGTCAGCGAGAGATGTTCGATGACCAGCCGGCGCGGACGCAGGTCGGTGGCCGCCAAGGTTGCCATCGCGGCATTGTCCCCCGAAACCCGGATCGATGCAAACGTATCTACATAGGTGGATATTAATCGTCAGCCCGGCCAGATCAGGCGAAGAAGGCGGCCGCCGTCACGTCGAAGCTCGTGAGCACCTCGGACCGCACCGGCTGCTCGCCCTGACAGAGGCGCCGGCGAACCCTCGCACCGTCCAGCTGAACGACGGTGATGGAGCGCTGGCGCGGATCGATCAGCCAGTATTCGCGAACGCCGTACTTCCGATACCAGCGGAACTTGACCTTGCGATCGCGGAGCCGCGTGGCCAGCGATTCGACTTCGACGACGAGGTCGGGAGCGCCCCAGACCTGGGCGCGGATGATGCCGGCATTGGCCTTCGAGACGTAGATCACATCAGGCTGCACGACCAGCGCCTTGCGTGCGTCGAGCACGACGTCGATCGGCGACACGCACACGCCGCCAAGGTTATGCGCCCGGACATGCTGATCGAGCAGCACCACGGTGCGCGTGACGATCGACTGGTGGCCGTAACGCGGCGACGGCGGCGAGCGAACGTAGCCCCAGATCAACTCCTGACGCCGCAGCTCCTCGGCCCCCGACAGGTAGTCAGCAGTTGTGAGCCGTCCCGGCGTTGCCATCGCCACCTCGCGACGACGATGCCATCGTCATGCGGCGAAAATCAAGACGTTTCAGCGGCGGTTTCAGCGGCGGATGCGCGCGGCAAACTGCGCGGGGCGGCGGTCGGCACCGGCGGCATCATTTCAGGCGGCGAATCTCCACGATGTTGTCGCTTCCGCCCAGGTCCACGCCTTCGACGATGAAGCCGGAGCTGGTTTCGTACTTGACGAGCACGTCGGCGTCTGGCGGCAGGATCCTGGTGATCGCGCCGCTTCCGGTTGCGAGCAGGAGCCCGTGGCGGTCCACCAGCCGTGACTTGTTTTCGAACGACAGCCCGCGCGTCTTGCCGCCGGTACGCACCGACAGGGTGCTCCGCTTGACGCGCAGCATGGTGCCGCGCAAGCTCGTTTTCGGGCGCTTGGAGAGTTCTCCCGGCCCTGGATCCGCAATCAGCAGAACGGCGCGACGGACATTCTTTCGCTCCGCGTAATGCGCTTCGACGATCGCGCCCACGACCGTGGCGGTCGCCGGATCGAGAGCCACGATCTCGGTTGTGGCATCGCGAAGGACGGTGATCTCACGATCGCGCAGCCTCAGCGTCACCGATTCAGTACTGGAGGCGCTGACACTCGCGCGAACCCAGCGGAGGTTACGGAGGTCAGGTGCGGCAGGCGCCGGCGCTTGTGCCAGGGAGACGATGGCGAGGAGGACGGCAGACGCAAAGGCGGCGAACGGCATAGACACCTCCAAATCCGTCTGCGAGGATTATACTCCCCACCCTCAGGCAGTCTTCGACTCTGGAGATCACCATGAAGCTTCGCGTCCTTGCCCTCGTCTCGTTCTGCGCCCTGGTTCCGGACGCGCTCGTGGCGGGCGGCTCAGCCGTTGCGCAGAACGCGTACGGCCTCGAATCACGGGCGGCCATCGGCGCCCATCACCTCTGCTCGGGTCTCTGGGTCGTCGGGCGGGTGACGAAGCGGACGGCGGAAGAGATCCTGGCCCAGGACATCAAGCCGTTCGTGGACTTCAGTTGGGATCCGGGCTTTACCTACCAGGTGGATGCCGAGAAGCGCACGGTCACGGTCCGAGGCAACGGCATTCCGCCGCGCATGGCGAAGTACAACGGCGACCAGGGCTGCGCGATCCTGCCTCAGGGCGAGACCGGGATTCACTTCACGCCCGTTCCGGTGCCGCGATCGCTGCCGGACGCCGCGACCCAGCCGTGGCCGATGGGCGATGCCGGCGCCACCGTGTCAACGCCCGCCGGCGTCAGCGCCGCGCTCGATTGGGGCATGGCGCAGAAAGACCACAACACCCGGGCAATCGTTGTCGTGCACGGCGGCAAGATCGTTGGTGAACGCTACGCGCCGGGCTGGACCAAGGACACCCCGCAGATCAGCTGGTCGGCGGGCAAGAGCATCACCGCCGCGCTGGTCGGCATCACGGTGCAGCGCGGCCAGCTCAACGTCGACGACCTGGCGCCGGTGAAAGAGTGGCGTGTCCCCGGCGATCCGCGCGGACAGATCCGCGTGCGCGATCTGTTGCGCATGAGCAGCGGCCTGGACTTCGCGAACCTCGGCCTGGCGGGGCCGGAGTCGTTCACGCGCGCCAACAAGCACATGCGCATCTATTTCGACGGGCTGAACGTCTTCGAACACGCCGTGAACCAGCCACAGGAGATTGCGCCGAACACGCAGTGGCGCTACCGCAACAGCGATCCGCTCACGCTCGGCCGCATCGTCCGCGAGAAGGTGGAGGCGCGCGGTGAAGACTACCTGACGTTTCCGCAACGGGCGTTGTTCGATCGCATCGGCGCCCGCAATTTCGTGCTCGAAACCGATGCGTGGGGCAACTTCATCATGACCGGCTTCGACTATGGATCCGCCCGTGACTGGGCGCGGTTCGGGTTGCTGCATTTGTGGGACGGCGTCTGGCAGGGGCAGCGGATTCTGCCGGAAGGCTGGGTCCGCTTCGTGTCGACGCCGGCGCCTGCGGACAAGAGCCGCGGCTACGGCGGGCTGTTCTGGCTCAATCGCGGCGGCGCCTGGAAAGGCGTGCCCGACGACGCGTTCATGGCGTCAGGCCACATGGGGCAGTACACGATGGTGATCCCGTCGCGCGACCTCGTCCTGGTGCGATTGGGGCCGAGCCCGCGCGGCGCCGGGCCGTACTTCACCGAGCTGGTTACGCGCGTGCTCGACGCGCTGCCGTCGAAGTGAGTTGAACGTGCGTTCCATGAGGCGGTCGTTCGTCCCGCAGCCGCGGGGCCGGCGCCGCCCGTTCACGGCTTGGCGCCGCCCTCCGTCGGCGCCTTCGGGCCGCCCTTGGCGTCGTCTTCCAGCGTCTTGAGGACGTCGCGCCAGGAGAACTTCTTGCCCATGCCGCGCACGTAATGGTCCATCCACGCCATTTCGCTGACGGACTTCACGAGCTGGTTGCGCGCGTCGGGAATGCCGTGGGTATTGCCGGGATACATGTACAGTTCCGTCGGCACGCCCAACTGCTTCAGCGCCATGTGCAGCTCGATGGACTGCGGGCTCGGCACCCGCGGATCGCCCTCGACCACGTGGATCATCGTCGGCGTCTTCGCGTTCTTGATGTACTTCAGCGGCGACTGGTTCCAGTAGGCGTCGAAGTCGTCGTAGGGCAGTTTGTTGCCGAGGTAGAACTGCCGGTTGCGCTGGACGTCGCTCTGCGCGTACATCGAAATCCAGTTCATGGTGCCCGCCCCCGTGCTGATCGCCTTGAACCGATCGGTATGGGTCAGGATCCAGTTCGACCAATGGCCGCCGGCGCTCCAGCCGAGCGCGCCCATGCGATCGGGATCGGCGATGCCCTGCGCGATCAGATGGTCCACGCCCGCCATGATGTCGTCGAAGCCCGGCGCCATGTAGTTGCCGACGATGTCGGTCCGGAGCTTGTTGCCGTAGTTGGTCGATCCGCGGTAGTTCGGCCTGAGGACCACGTACCCCGCGCCGGCGTACACCTGCGACCCATACCCGCCGTTGAACCCCAGTACGTCCGCCGATGCCGGCCCCCCGTGGATGGCGACGATGAGCGGGTAGCGCTGGCCGGCGCGGTAGCCGACGGGCTTCACCAGCACGCCGCCCACGGTCGTGCCGTCCCTGGATTTCCACGTGATCTCTTCCTGCTGGCCGAGCGCGAACCCGCGCACCTGCGGATTCGGATCGGTGAGCTGCCGCCACGCGGAGCGCGTGCTGGCGTTCGCAATGGTGTCAACAGTGAACACCGTGGTGGGTGTCGTGCCGTCGGCGTAGTTGACGAGCAGCACGCCCGTGTCCTCGTCCTGGTCCACCGCAACGCTGGCCTTCTCTTCGGTCAGCGGCCGCACGGTGTTGTAGCGCACGTCGAGCGAGACGATCTGATTCGTCGCGCGGATGCCCTCGTTGAAATAGATGGTGCCGCCGTCCTTCGACCAGAAGCGAATCGACAGATCGCCGTCGAACGACTCCCCGATCTTGCGGAACGGCTTTCCGCGGTCGGCTATCGCCCGGACATAGACGCGGCTGTTGCTCATGCCGTAGGTCTGGAGATCGTCGGGCCCCGAGAAGGCCACCGACTGGCTGTCGGGTGAGAAGCTGAGGCCGCTCTCGCCGATCTCGGCGTTGTTGGTGAGCCGCTCGATCGCCCCCGTGGCCGTCTCGAGCAGGTAGAGGTCGGCGTAGATGTTCTCGGAGGTGATGCCGCGCTGGTAGCGATTCGGGGACAGGCCGCGGAAGCCGACCCACTTGCCATCGCTCGAGATCGTGAAGTCGTCCGCGGAGTAGGCGCCGCCGGCGGTGAGCCGCGTCGTGGTGCGCGCACCGACGTCGAGCGCCCACAGGCTCGAAACCGGTGTCTCCGGATTGCGGATGTTGACGGTGAACTTCTTGTCGCGCCGTGCCTTCTCGTCCTCGTCGATCGCGTCCGGCGTTACGAAGTAGATGCGCGCGCCGTCGGGCGCCCATTGCCACGTGCGCACGCCGGTCGGGTGCTTCGTGATTGGTTCCGCCACCGCGGTGTCGGTCCAGGCGCCGGGAAGCCGGTAGATCTGTTCCTCGCCGGCCTTGCCGCTTCGATAGGCGAGCCAGCGGCCGTCCTTGCTGAACGCAAAGTCAGCCACGCCTTCCTTCGCGTCCGTGATGCGGCGGGCTTCGCCGCCGTCGGGGCGCATCACATACAGCTGGTTCCGCGACGCCGCGCTCTCCGGGGCGTCACGGTTCGACAGGAACAGGAAGGCGCTGCCGTCGCGCGTCCACCGCGGCGAGGTTTCGTTCCTGTCCTTCGTGAACGTCATCTGCCTCGTCGACGGCAGCCCCTGCTGCATCGAGACGAGGTAGACGTCGGTCTGCCGCCTGGCCTCGTTCCAGTCGGGAGTCGACATCGTATAGAGCAGCCACTTGCCGTCGGGGCTGGGCGTCGGGGACGCGACCTGACGCATCTGCTGCATGTCGAGGAACGTCATGGGCCGCAGGCCGGCCTGCGCGTCCGCCACCGGCGCGCTGAGCACGGTCCAGGCGAGCCCGAGCAGAAGAGCTGGAAGAGCGGCCGCGCGGCGCGCGGGCGGAGCAACAAAGACGTGCATGTGGGCCTCCCGATCTGAACGCACCCGTTCGAGTCGAATGCCCGACGATTATAGCGTCCGGCGGTCACGCCGTTGGCCCCAGCCCTGTCCGCCTCGCCCCATTCGCGTTGAAGCCGCGTACCCGCCTCCTCAGCAGGGCGGCAGATTACGCCCGCTCGTGTTGGAGGAAGGGCAGCCGTCCGGAGCTTCGGGAACGGCGGCTGGCCTTGTCGCGGTACATCCGTTCGTCGGCGGCGGCGAGCAACTCCTCGAACGTGGTTCCGTTGACGGGGAAGCGGGCCGCGCCGGCGCTGATCGACAGCGACACACAGACGCCCGGCCTGGGCTCGAACGGATAGGCGCCGACGGCCCTCTGCAGCTCGAGCACGCGGCGCGCCTCGTAATCGGGGCCGCAGTCCCACAGCAGGACCACATACTCATCGCCCGCAAAGCGCGCGCAGAGGTCGTTCTTGCGGACCGTCGCGCGCAGCACGGCGCCCACCGCCCGCAACGCCCGGTCGCCCGCCTCATGACCGTAGGTGTCGTTGATCTCCTTGAGACGATCGAGGTCGAGAACGATGACACTGATTGTGCCCTCGGATTGCCGGGCGCGTTCGAGCCCGGCCGCGAATTGCCGATCGAGCGAGCGCCGGTTGGCGAGGCCCGTGAGCGGATCGGTGTGCGACTCGTGCTCGGTCTGCTCGAAGCGCTTCGAGTTGAAGATGACCGCCGCGGTCTGCTCGCTGACGCGCGCGAAGACGCGCCGGTGTTCGTCGGTGAACGAGCCCGGCACCGTGTGGTAGAGCACCAGCCCGCCGATGGCGCGCCCCTCGAACACCAACCGGCAGGGCAGTAACGATGTGAGCTCGTCGCCGTGGGCGCCCCGCCCGTCGGCGCAGGAGGGCAGCCGGAACGCGATCTCACTCCAGGGCGCCGGTCCCCAGTCGAGCAGGGCTTCGGTGCCGAGCCCGTGGGCGTAGCGGCACACGTAGCCGGCGGTGTCGTCGCCGAGGAACAGCGCGCAGGTCACAAACGGCACCAGGCGCCGGACCTTGTCCTGAATCAACGTCATCGCCCCATCGATCCCCAGGCTGGAGCCGAGGGCCTGGGCGATCTCGTAAAGCGCCTGCTCTTCCCGATGCGTGCCGGCGATATCCTGAAGCACGTCCATGCCCTCGCGACGGGTCCAGGCGCCGCCGGGCGGGGCGTCCGCCGCCGGCGCCGGACTGTGCAGCCGCGCGATGAGCAGATCGACCAGCGCCGGATCGAACGACGTGCCCGCGTACTCGCAGAGCACCGCAGCGGCCGCGGCCTCGGTGCGGGCCGGCCGGTAGGGCCGGTCGGTTTGCAGCGTGCTGCAGCAGTCGGCAATCGCCAGGATCCGCGCGCCAAGCGGAATCTCCTCGCCGCGCAGTCCCGCCGGATAACCCAGGCCATCCCACCGCTCGTGGTGGCACAGCACCAGCTCCGCCACCGGCGCGCCGAACGGCACGTTGCGGAGGATCTCGGCACCGGCGCGCGGGTGAATCTTGACGCGCTCGAATTCCTCGGGCGTCAGGGGCTCCGGCTTCGACAGGATGTGTTCCGGCACCGCCATGTTGCCGATGTCGTGCAGCAACGCCGCCGTGCGGACCGCCTGCACGTCAGCATCCGAGAGCCCCGCGGCTTCGCCCAGAATGGCCGCATACTGCTGGATCGACTGGATGTGCACGGGCGTGGAGCCGGCCTTGGCTTCGATCGCCAGCGCCAGCGCTTCGATGGTCGCCAGCTGCACGTCCATGGCGCGACGGGTCTCATCCTGCTCTTCGCGCAACCGTGCGACCACGGTGTGGTAACTCCGGAAGACGAGATAGAGCGGCACCGCCAGCAGCGCCAGCCAGGCGAACCAGCCTCGCGCCGACGCCGCCGCGGCGAACGCCGCGAGCGCGGCGCCGGCCAGGTAGCTCGGCGCGCTCCACAAGAAGTTGCGGCGCCAGACCTGCACCACCGGCTGTCTCGTCGAGAGTGCGATCGCCCCCGCCACCAGTGCGGTATTGACGAAGAAATACAGCGGTGCAACCACCGCCGCCGCGCGGACCAGCGCCGCGATGTTCGATCCGTCCGGTCCCAGGGCCAGCGCCAGCGGCAGTGACGCAATCGACACCGTCAGCGTCAGCGACCCCATGCTGAACAGGATGCGGTGCAGCGGGTTGCGCTCACCCACCCGCAGCGTGCACTGGGCCCACGCGCTGACGCTCGCGATGCAGACGGTTTCCGCCGGCCCGAGCGCGAACAACGCCCAGAAGTTCACGGCGTGCGAGAGCGACAGGTTCGACTGGCTACGGCCGAGCGGCAACTCGATCTTCATCGCGGAGATGGCGACGGCAAGCGCCAGCAAGCCGGCGAACAGTCCGGCATGTTCCAGCCGTACCTGCCAGGCCGCCGCGACGAGGCAGCCCGCGCCAGCCACCACCACGGCGGCGACGTACGCCCGCGCCCGCGGCAATAGCGAGCCGAAGGTCGGCGCGTCCGCCTTCATCGCGATCCCGCCAACGTCCCTGTCAGCGTACAGGTCCGTTGTTCCGCTTGATGGTCCATAAGACATTACACGACATTAAACACATACAACGACAACACAGCAAGGCTGGTGCCTGATGGGGACAGGGGCGGCCCA
>MELE01000101.1:0-588 GCA_001768615.1 Acidobacteria bacterium RIFCSPLOWO2_12_FULL_67_14b
TGCGCTGGTCGAGGTGTGGGTCCGTGCGCAGTGGGACGAGCGCCGGGGCACTCCGGGGTTTTACGTCAGCGACCCGGTGCTCGGCCAACGGCTGAACCCCGGGTACGACGGATGGTTTGCCGGGGTGCCCGTCAAGATCAACGCGCTGGGCTTCCGCGACGTCCGCGAGTACACGATCGAGAAGCCCGCGGGCGCATTCCGGATCATCGTCCTCGGTGATTCCGTCACGTTCGGCCACGGGGCGCTCTACGAGACGACTTATCCCTACCTGGTCGAGCAGCGCTTGAAGGGGTGGCGGCCCGACATTCGGTGGGAAGTGTGGAACCTCGGCGTGCCCGGCTACAACACACGTGACGAGCTCGTGCACCTGCAGCAGGTGGGGGAGCGGTACGACCCGGACCTGGTGGTGGTGGGCTTCTATCCCAACGACCTGACCGCAGGACTGGCGAACGAGAACCCGGGGCCCGCGCGGCGCGCCGCGAGCGCCGTGCAGCGCGGCATGCAGCGCCATCTCTACTCGTACGAGTTCTACAAGAAGGTCATCCTCACCGCCCGGTGGCGCCTGTTCACGAAGGAGGAAGATCGCAA
>MELE01000101.1:641-4562 GCA_001768615.1 Acidobacteria bacterium RIFCSPLOWO2_12_FULL_67_14b
GGGAGGCCCTGCCGGAACAACAGATCGGCGAGGTCGACTATTTCGGAGACGAGGCGGTGCGGGACTTCGTCTGCCCGAAGTTCAAGATCATCGACTCGAGCGGGGGGCTGCGCACCCAGATCCGCGGCGGCGGCCCGCAGGTGCAAGCGTGGGTCGGTGCGGTGCGCGAGCTCCAGCGACTGCACCGCGACGGCAAGTATCGCGTCATGTTCTTCATCAACATGGCGCCGGTCGCCTGCACCCTGGGTGACCGGTTCATCGACGCCGGCTCGCTCGAAGACGATGCGGTGTTGCAGGAGGTGCTGTCGGACGGCACACCGGTGGCGAGCAGCACCCGCGCCTTCCTGCACTATCGCCCATCGCAGATGCCGCTGGCCGGCGACCACTCCCTCGGCAACTCGAACCGCGTGAAAGCCGACGTGCTGTTCGACACCCTCCGCACCAGCGTGTTGCCGCCGCTGCTGCCGGCCGCCCCCTAATAAGTCATGTGTGGTATTTGCGGGGAACTGAGTTTCTCTGATGACCGGCCGGTCTCAGAGCCGGCGCTGGAGGCGATGACGGCCACCTTGCAGCACCGCGGCCCCGATCACGGCGCCATCTACCGGTCGGACGAGGGGACGGCGGGCTTCGGCTTCCGCCGCTTGAGCATCATCGACCTGCGCGCGGCGGCGAACCAGCCCATTGGCAACGAGGACGGCTCGGTGCAACTGGTCTTCAACGGCGAGGTCTACAACTTCCAGGAGCTGCGCCGCGGACTGGTGGCCAACGGTCACCAGTTTCGCTCGAATGCAGACTCCGAAGTGATCGTGCACCTGTACGAGGAGCTCGGCGATCGCGCGATCGACAAGCTCGACGGCATGTTCGCGCTGGCCATCTGGGACCATCGCCGCCGGCGGCTGTTGCTGGCCCGGGATCGGGCGGGCAAGAAGCCGCTGTTCATGTGGCGCGACCACACGCGCGTCGTGTTCGCCTCGGAACCGAAGGCGCTGCTGGCGCATCCCGAGCTCGCCATCGACATCGACGAGGAGGCCATCCCGTATTACTTCCTCCACGGCTACGTTCCGCACCCCCAGACGTTGTATCGTGGCGTGCGGCACGTCTTGCCCGGCACCGTCGTCACGTTCGACCGCAGAGGCATCGAGACGACGAGGCGGTTTTGGCAGCTGACCTTTCCGGCTTCCGCCCAGGTCCCCTCCTCATCGAGGCGTCAGGTGGCCCTCAAGGTCCGCGAACTGGTGACCGCCGCGGTCGAGCGCCGGCTGGTCAGCGACGTGCCGCTCGGCGCGTTTCTCAGCGGCGGCCTCGACTCCACCATCATCGTCGGCGTGATGAGCCGCCTGATGCGCGAGCCCGTGCGCACGTTCAGCATCGGCTTCGAGGGGGACGAGGCGTTCGACGAGACGGCGATCGCCCGCGATACGGCCCGCCACTTCGGCACGCGGCATACCGAGTTCCGGGTGCGCCCCTCGGCGCTGGATCTCATCGACACGCTCGTGCGCCATCACGACGGGCCTTTCGCGGATTCGTCGGCCATCCCCACGTACGTGGTGTCGGAGCTCACGCGCGAGCACGTCACCGTGGCGCTGACCGGTGACGGCGGCGACGAGGTGTTTGCCGGCTACCTTCGCTTCGGCGCCGCGCTGGCCGCTGAACGCGTGCCGGGCTGGGTCGCCGCGCTCGGTGGCGGCGTGCTGGCCGCACTGCCGACGCCCGGCAACGAGCGGCACTGGATCACGCGCGGGCGTCGCTTCGTGAAGGCGGCGCGGTTGCCGCTGCAGGATCGCCTCGCGTTCCTGACCGGCGCGTTCTACGACGATCTGGAGGAACTGCTGGATCCGGGCTTTGCCGCGCGCCTCGCTCCGGTCGATCGCGGACGGCACTTCCAGGGGTTGGGCGGTGTGGACGGCGCCTCGCCGCTCAGCCGCCTGCTCGCGACCAACTTCCACAGCTACCTCCACGACGACCTCCTCGTGAAGGCCGATCGCATGTCGATGGCCAATTCACTCGAGGCGCGCGCTCCCTTCCTCGATCGTGAGCTGATGGAGTACGTGGCGGCGCTGCCGGACGATTACAAGCTGCACGGGCAGACCACGAAGGCGATACTCCGTGAAGCGTTCGACGACCTGGTGCCCGAGCCGGTGAAGCGCGGCACCAAGAAGGGCTTCGGCGTGCCGCTCGACGCCTGGTTCCGCGGCGAACTGGCCGGCTACATGCGCGACACGCTGCTCGCGCCGTCGGCGCGCCTCCGGGCGTATGTGTCGCAGCCATACGTGCGCCGGCTCGCGGAGGAGCACGCCGCAGGGCGCGCCAACCACGGGCACCGGCTATGGACGCTGCTGACGTTCGAACGCTGGCTGGCGTTGCTGCCAGGATGGAGGCCCCGCTGATGACGCCGGACATCCTCACCGCCGTGGGACGTCCTTTCTTGCTTGGACTGGTGCTCGCCCTGGTCCTGGTTCCGGTGAGCCGCATGATCGCGCGGCGGGTCGGCATGGTGGCGCACCCGAGACACGATCGCTGGCACCGGCAATCGGTCCCGCTCCTGGGCGGCGTCGGCATTGCGCTGGCCACGTTCCTGGCGGCCGTGGCGTCGGGCATCGCGGATGACATCCCCGTGCTGCTGTCCACGGTGATGGTGATTTTCGTGGTCGGCCTGGTCGACGACGTCCTGGCCGTCAAGCCGTTCACGAAGCTGATCGCCCAGATCGCGCTGGCGTCGACGCTGGTCTACTTCGACTACCGGCTCGGCTGGCTCGATTCGCGGCTGCTCGACAGCCTGTTGACCATGTTGTGGGTGGTCGGGCTGACCAACGCGTTCAACCTGCTCGACAACATGGACGGCTTGTGCGGCGGCACGGCGCTGGTGGTCTCGACCACGCTCATCATCGGCCTGTTGACCGGCGCCTCACAGGATGTCGCCGGTCCGGAGGTGGCGTTTCTGGCCGCGCTCGCCGGCGCGGTGGCCGGCTTTCTCGTTTACAACTTCCCGCCCGCATCGGTGTTCATGGGCGATTGCGGCGCCCTGTTTCTCGGCTTCAGCCTGGCCGCGCTGACCCTCAACAACGACGGTGTGCGGGGCAGCCGATCGGACGTGCTGTCCGCGATCGCGGCGCCGGTGTTCGTCGTGCTGATCCCGATCTTCGACACGACGCTCGTCACGGTGATGCGGCTGCTGTCGGGCCGTTCCCCCGCGATGGGCGGCCGCGATCACTCGTCTCATCGCCTCGTCGCGATCGGGCTGTCGGAGCGGAACGCCGTCTTCGTGCTGTGGCTGCTCGCCGCGATTGGCGGTGCGATCGGCCTCACCGTCCGCAGCGCAACCCAGGGCTTCTCGCTGCTGGTCGGCGGGCTGTTCGTCATCCTGATGGCGATGTTCGCGCTCTACCTCGGGCGGGTCCGCGTCTACGAGGAGGCCGCCGAAACGCTGGAGGTGCCGTCGGTCACGCCGATCCCCGGGGAGTTCATGTACAAGACGCGCGTGTTCGAAGTCCTGCTGGACTTCGGCCTGATCAGCGCGTCCTACTACCTCGCGACACGCCTGCAATTCGGCGACGATGAGGCGTACCTCCGGAACGCGGAAGTCTTCTACGGATCGCTGCCGCTCGTGGTGGCCGCGCAGCTCGTCGCGTTCTTCGCGGCCGGCGTCTACCGCGGCATCTGGCACTACGTGACCGGCCGGGACGCCGCCAGAATCGTGGCCGGCGTCGTGCTGGCGATGGCCGCCGCGCAGACCGTGATGGTGTTTCTGTCCTATTTGTCCGCTGACTTGCGGATGGTCTTTCTGTACTACACGGGCATTGCCGCCACGCTCGTCATCCTGTCGCGCGCGTCGATGCGCGTCCTCGCCCGCCTCTTCCGCTAACCCCTCACGCCCTCCCGATCATCGACCTGAGAACGGCGGAGCACTGTCCGGGATGTCGA
>MELE01000101.1:4569-5729 GCA_001768615.1 Acidobacteria bacterium RIFCSPLOWO2_12_FULL_67_14b
GGCGAATTCCGGCCCGCCCGCCGCCGGATACCCGCTGCTCTCGCCGGTCGGCCAGCGGCTGACCCAGAATGCGTAGAGCCGGCCTCTGCTCATCGAGAACCGGAACCGCACTGGCCGTCCTGCAAGCGCGCTCAACGATCCCTGGGCCCAGTGCACCGCCATGCGCGTGCCGTCGCCGGACACTGGTGCGCACGTGCCGAGCGTAAACGGAGAAATGCCCCGGCCCTCGCGGTCCAGGACTTCGACGCGAAGGTCTCCCCCGCGGAAATCTCCGTTGACGAACAGGTGGCCGCCGCTGAATTGCAGGGGCCTCGTGATCAATGTGCCATCCGCCATGGACGACGATGAGCGCCGGCGCGCGCCGCCTTCTTCGGGGATCCAGTCCATCGACGCGAATCCGTCGCGGCGCAGCATCGCGAGTCCCGTGCTGCACACCCCGGGCTGGTCGGTGCCCGGCCGGCCCTGGCGCCCGCTCACATAGAAGTACAGCTGGTCGCCCGTGACGACGCAGCCGCCGCCGGCGGATTGGACGTTGGCCCAATTCCAGCTGCCCTGGACGTCCGATACCGGAAGGAAGGATGCGCGATCCGGGCGATGCCAGTGGAAGCCATCCCGGCTGAAACCCAGGACCACTTCATTGATCTTCTCCCGGATCGAAGACTCGCCACGCCAGACGGAAAACAGGCCGATCATCAGGCTCTCGTAGGCGACAGAGTCCAGGTTATAGAGGTCCGGCCGAGTGGGGCTGCCAGGAAGGGCGAAGTCCTTCGAGTCGGACTTGACCCAGGCGACCGAGGGCCGATCGTCCCAGGCCCGCGCGGAAACAAAGTCCGGCGCCTCCCAATAGCGCCGGTACCGCCCAAGCAGCGCCGTCGGCTGCTGATGGTCACGCACGCTGAACACCCAGACCTTGCGGAAGGGATTGTAGAAGAATGTCGAACGGTCGCCGGCGCGGCCGGTGGCGCCGATCTCGGTCCAGTGAACGCCATCGGGCGAGACGAACAGCACCAGGGCGTGGTCGTACCATCCCGACATCTTGAATCGCTGTCGGGGATCGGCCGCGAAGTGGTCCAGCCAGACGGTGGTCGAGTCGCGCATCGCCGTGTTGACGATGTTGGTGCCGCGCACGACGTCGAACTCCGGCTTCTTCCAGGTGATGC
>MELE01000102.1 GCA_001768615.1 Acidobacteria bacterium RIFCSPLOWO2_12_FULL_67_14b
GCCAACTGACGATCCACGCCGACCGTGGCGCCTCGATGACCTCGAAGCCCGTCGCCTTGCTGCTCGCCGATCTCGGCATCACCCGCACGCACAGCCGCCCGCACGTCTCCAACGACAACCCGTTCTCGGAGGCGCAGTTCAAAACGCTCAAGTACCGCCCGACCTTCCCAGAGCGGTTCGGGAGCCTCCAGGCGGCGCGGGCTTTCTGCCAGCCGTTCTTCCGCTGGTACAACGCCGAGCACCGCCACACCGGCATTGCGCTGCTGACGCCAGCGATGGTGCACTACGGCCAAGCCGAGGCCGTCCGCGCCCAGCGCGCGGACGTGCTTGCCGCGGCGTACGCGGCCCATCCCGAGCGCTTCGTGCGCAAGCCGCCGACGCCGCCCGCGGTGCCGGACACCGTCTGGATCAACCCGCCGGCGCCGAACGTCGGGCCAGAACCAAGAATTCCGGACGCCATGGCTTCTCAGCTCCAAGACCAGCGTCTCAGCGGCTCCACGATCGACGATCTCGAGGGGGGCCGCTATCTCGACACCCCGGAAAACGAGGCCACCGCCGTCAGGCGGCCGGCCCTCACGTCCGGGGTTCGACAGTAAATGCGTGCCCTCGGTGTCTCAAAGTCGTTGACACATTCCGCACCACTGTGACCCACCTGGCAGGAGTCCACTACCCGTCGCTCCGGCACAAGCTGATGCGTCGTAAAGGCCAGCACTTTCTTGTCTTCAACAATGCTCTCGGTACGCCTTTTCCCCATGTCTTGCCGCCGGGTGAGCGATGGACAGGCGCGATCGATCAGGACGACGCGATCAAGAAATACGGTACGCGCGGCAGATTCCATTGCGGTGTCTTTCACTCGCAGTCGAAGAAGGCCGTCTACCGACGTGTCCGTTTCAACTAGAGGCCGCCGAACCTCGCAGTGCACCGGGCCGGGGCTCGCGTTGCTCGCTCCGGCCGGTGACCGCGAACGTTAGATTGCTCAACGTGAATGGTTGTGTCCCGAGTGGTGTGGAAATAGAGAAATGGCGCATTCTTCCGGTGGGAAGTCCAACCACCAACCGGCCGTCCGGCAAGACGGCCGCCGGAGGAATGCGCCATGGCGAAGCGTATCAAGAAGTCGGAGCGGCTGCCTGAGGATCGGCCGGCCGCGTTGGGCGAGCTGATTCATGCCCAGGTCCGGGTCGCGATCGAGACGGCGGTGCACGAAGAGCTGGCGCTCGCGCTCGGGGCCGGGCGCTACGAGCGCCACGACGCGCGGCGCGGGTACCGGAACGGCGTCAAGACGCGCACGCTGACGGGCCCGACCGGGCCGCTGGCGCTCACGTTGCCCCGCGCCACACTGGGGGCGCCGGGCGGCGAATGGCGCTCGACGATCGTGCCGCGCTATCAGCGCCGGATGCGCGAGGTGAACGAGGCGGTGATCGCGACGTACTTGGCGGGGGGGAACCAGCGGCGGATCCGCGGCGCGCTGCACCCGCTGCTCAAGGCGGCGCCGCTTTCCAAGAGCGCGGTCTCCCGGATCGTCGCCACGCTGAAAGATGGGCTGACGGCCTGGACGGCGCGTGCGCTCGCCGAGGTCGACCTCGTCTACCTCTATCTCGACGCGGTGTGCGTCCGGGTGCGCAGCGCGGGCAAGGTCGCGAGCGCGCCCGTGCTGACGGCCGTGGCCGTGCTCGCCGACGGCCGCAAGGAGTTGCTCGCGCTGGAGCTGTGCGGCAGCGAATCGGGCGACGCCTGAAGGGCTTCGTCGCGGACTTGCAAGCCCGCGGGCTCCGCGCCCCGCTCTTGGCGATCATCGACGGCAATCCGGGCCTGCGCCCGGCCCTGAGCCGGACGTGGCCGGCGACGGCCGTGCAGCGCTGCGCGGTCCACAAGCTGCGCAACCTCGAGCGCAAGGCGCCCAAGCACGCGCTCGACGAGCTCCGCGAGGACTTTCATCGCATCGTCTACGCGGCGTCTGCCGACGCGGGCCGCGCGGCGTACACGGCGTTCGAACGCAAGTGGGCGACGCGCTGTCCCGGCGTCGGGCGCAGCCTGCACGAGGGCGGCGCGGAGCTGCTGACCTTCTTCACCTTCCCGAAGGCGCAGTGGAAGACGCTGCGCACCACGAACGTGATCGAACGGCTCAATGAGGAATTCCGCCGGCGCGTGAAGACGCAGGGATCCCTTCCGACGGAGGACGCCGCCCTGATCCTGCTCTTCAGCCTGGTCGCCAGCGGGCAGATCAAGCTCCGGAAGATCGATGGGCACGCGACGATCGCGACCGTCATCAGCAAGCGGCTGCGGCCCGCGGCGTGACGCCATCGAGCCGGGCTCTTGCGCTTCGCGTCCAGGGACGAGAGAATCGCGATCGCTCAGAGCCTCGTAGAGCGACGATCGCGAGCGAGGCAATACCCTGATATCCCCCTCGCCGCGATTCACGACGGTGTCGGTCGCGACCGGCGATCGATGGAATGCCGGAAGATCGCCTCTCGATTTTCCACATCAAGCGGGACGCTACCACGTGAATCCGCAACGCTTCGTCAACGACGTGGTCAAGCCGTGGGACGAGCTCAACGCTCTGCTGTCGCAGCGGTACGCGTTTCAGCCAGATCTGTCGGACGTGACTCGCCTCGCGGGCACCTTGGCGGTGGCCATCAAGCACCAAGCAGATCTTGCCGGCTACGCTGATCGTTCGGCAATCGACGCGGCGTCGCTCGACAATAAGCTGATGTCTGATGTTGGTGACTTCTGGAAGCACGGCCCTCTGCGTGATTCCGGGCGCAACAACTCGCTGTCCGTCAGCGCGATGTTCGAGTACGACCCTGGCCGGGGCTTCCGGTTCCTCCGAAACGGCCTCTTCATCCAACATGCGACGCTCGGTGAGCATGACTTTATGCACGCGTCCCTTGCGGCAGTCCGGTATTGGCTGACAACGCAGCGCATTGCCCTCAGCTGGTCAGGAGCGGTCGCCGAAGGTCCAGCGGAGTTTCATCCGAGCGCGTTTCTCCAGTACGATCCGAAGTATTGCATTCTGATGTCCAGCACACGCGTACGGTTTTTCGCCCGATCCGAAGGCGGAGACCTTGTACCCGCCGATCCTCCGGAGGGCCGGATTGAGATCTACTAGACGCTGGAGACAATCTAACTTCGGCATGCAGCCGGCGGCCTTCGGCCGCGGCTGATACCGGCGTTAGCCGGCGAGGTGAGATGCTGCATGCCAATTGAGTTGCTTGCCGACCATCCGTTGCTCGTTCCGGTTGTCTCAGGGTGGCACTTCGACGAGTGGAGCGACCGCTATCCCGGGTCAACACGCGCCGCTTGGACAGCGGAGCTGGCAGGTCGGTGCGAACGGGATCAGCTCCCCATCACTTTTGTGGCGCTGGTGGATTCTGAGGCCGTCGGCTCGGCCAGCCTGGTGGTCTGCGACATGGACACGAGGCCGGAGCTCTCACCTTGGCTCGCTGCGGTGTACGTCCTACCCGCCTTTCGACGGCGCGGGATCGCCACCGCGTTGGTGACTCACGCGCTTGCGCAGGCGCGACGGTTCGGCGACCGACACCTCTACCTGTGGACAGATAGCGCGGCGTCCCTGTACCGCCGGTTAGGTTGGCACCCGCTCGGCGAAGAACCCTATAAGGGCAAGACGGTGCTGGTGATGGTGTGCGATCTGCAAACCTAACGACGGCATGCAGCCGACGCGCAAGAAGCCGCGCGCGGCTGATGCCGGACGTTCGGCGGAGCAAGAGAGCAACCCGTGAAGGCGAGGGTTGGTGATCTCGAACGCGTTGTTGACGAGTATCTGGCCGGAGGCCAGGGGTTTTGGGACTTCCACAATGCGTTCGTGGACCTGTGGGTCGACGCGGAGCTTACCGATGACGAGGTTG
Organism: Acidobacteria bacterium RIFCSPLOWO2_12_FULL_67_14b; assembly: GCA_001768615.1. GTDB lineage: Bacteria > Acidobacteriota > Vicinamibacteria > Vicinamibacterales > UBA2999 > 12-FULL-67-14b. The sequence goes on from MELE01000102.1 coordinate 3,864, forward strand.
ACCGTTGGGAGAAGGCCTATGAGGTTGTGTACATGGCAGCTCCAGACCCTGTGCTGCCTGAGGACCGCAGTGTCGGCATCGTTGGAGAAGCTGAGCTCAAGTCCCGGCTTTCCGAGTGTCGCGGGCGAACCGCGTGACGGACGGCTGACTTCACTTCCAGCGAGCTGATTGATCGGGCGGCCGATTGAAGTTCACACGATATTTCGAAACGATACGCGCACGCTCGGATCGTGCGATGATTCGCGTGGAGTGGATCCAGTATGTCGTCCAACATCCTGTCAGGGAGGTGATTCAGGCGGACGGTCGCATTCGCCGCTGGGCGCCGATCCACGAGATGGACGGTAGGTACCTCCGCGTGGTGTTGCTGGCCGACGGCGAGACTGTACACAACGCCTTCTTCGATCGTTTGTTCGCGCCATGAAGATCAAATACTTCCAGGACACCGATACTCTCTACATCGAGTTCAGGAGCGGCGCCGTCGTCGAGACCAAGGATCTCGACGAGAACACCCAGGTTGATCTCGATCGCGCGGGGAACATGTGCGCCATCACGATCGAGCATGCCAAGGAACGCGCTGACCTCCCTCACTTCTCCTTTGAGCAGGTCGGAACCTGACCCACAGGTTGAGCTGACCCCCACCGGCCTCGAGCCCATCCGGGCGCTCCTGGCCCGGTGGAAGGCCGACCCGAACGCGACCTACCAGACGTGGTTCCTGTGGGAGGATCGGCTCAAGAACTTCCGGTCGATCCGGCGCGGCATCGGCCAGGTCGTCGCGGAGGTCGACGCGGGCACATTCGGGAACGCCTACAAGGGCTCGTCGCTGGAAACCGTGGTCGGGTCCATCGCCGAGCAGCGGCAGATCTTCCGGGGCGCTGATCACGCGTTTCTCTGGAAGCCCAAGCTGCGCATCCCCGACATCTACGAGAACCGCGAGAACCAGCTCGCCTTCGCGCGGTTCCTGAATTCATGCGTCTGCTGCACCGGGGACGAGGGCGTGGTCGCGGCGATCCGGGACCTCGACGCCCGGCGGATCAAGGGCTTGGGCCCGGCCGCCGCGAACCTGATCTACTTCGTGCACCCGACGATCGCGCCGCCGTTCAACACCGCGATCGTCAAGGGGTACAACGCGCTCACGGGCGCGAGCGTGAAGCTCGGCCGTTGGGACGAGTACCTGGCCATGCGGTCGGGTATCGTCGCGACGAACTCGCGTTACCGGGATCTCTTGTCGAACGATCTCGGAGCCATCGCCGGCCTTCTTTTCGACCTCGGCTCGGGACGATACGCCGCGCCGCCAAGAGCCGACGACGAGGTGGCGCGGGCCGCGTGGGAGGCGGACCTCGCCCGCGTTCGCGAGGAAGGCGCCAAGGCCGAGAAGCGGCTGGCCGCGCAACGAGACGGAGACCGGACGCACGCGGAGGTGCAGGGCTGGCTCCGCGATCTGGGAAGCGGATTGGGCTTCCGTGTCTGGGTTGCGGCCAACGACCGCGGTCGGGCATATACCGGAGGACGGCTGGGGGAGGGCTGCCTGGAAGCGCTCCCCGAGGCGCTCGCGGGCGGGCCAGGCGGGGATGCCGTGCGGCTCATCGACGTGCTGTGGCTCCACAGTGGCACCGGGCGTGTCGCCGCGGCATTCGAGGTGGAGCACACGACGTCGATCTACTCGGGTATCATCCGCTTGCTCGATCTGGCGCTCGGTGCGGCAGCCGAGTCGGCACGGGGACTCTTCCTCGTCGCCCCGGACGACCGCGAGGAAGAGGTGCGTGCTCAACTGGCGAGGCCCGCGTTCAGCCGGGTCGGCGACCTGCGCGTGCGCTTCCTGGCGTACAGCGAGCTGGAGACTCACCGTCACTCGATGGCACGATTTGGCCAGGGGATGAAGGCGGTCGAGGCAGTCGCACGCGCGCTGTCGTGAAGAGCGCTCGGTGAGAAGCCTGCTCATCGGCGTCGGCGTCCTGGCCGGCGTCGTCGTCGCCTTCATCGT
>MELE01000103.1 GCA_001768615.1 Acidobacteria bacterium RIFCSPLOWO2_12_FULL_67_14b
GCCGTGCGGACCTGTTCGAGGCACTGCTGCCGCGTGATGCGCAGCTTGTGCTCCAGGTGAATGTCGGAGGTGGCGAGGAACACGTGAATACGCGGCCGGGCGGCGCCCGCGAGCGCCGCCCACGCCCGATCGATGTCGGCCGGGATCGCGCGCGCCAGGCCGGCGATGATCGGCCGCCGGACGGCGCCCGCGATCGTGCGGACGGCCTCGAAGTCGCCGTCGGACGAGATCGGAAAGCCGGCCTCGATGATGTCCACGCCCAGGCGATCGAGTTGCTGTGCCAGTCGCAGCTTCTCCGCCGGCGTCATGCTGAAGCCGGGGGCCTGCTCGCCGTCGCGCAGCGTGGTGTCGAACACGTGGATGCGGGTAGTGGTCGCCATCGGGTTCCAGCTAGGTACCCAGTCTCGGGCCGGCGACCAAAATAAGTCAAAGTAATAATATCTATACCAACGTGGAAGATTGCTTATAGTATGAATCTTTATGGAACTGTTCCAGCTCGAAGCCTTCCTGGCGGTGGTTCGCGAAGGGAGTTTCTCGGCTGCCGCCAAGGCGCTCTACCGGACACAACCGGCCATCAGCCAGACGATCAAGAAGCTGGAAGACGAGATCGGCCGTCCGCTGTTCGACCGTTCGAGCCGGCGGGGCGTGCTCACCGATGCCGGGCGGGTGCTGGCGGACCACGCCGAGCGGCTCGTCAACCTGCGCCTGCGCGCGATGGCGGCGCTCGACGATGTGCGGCAGTTGCGGACGGGCCGTCTGACGGTGGCCGCCAACGAGCTGACGTGCCTGTACCTGTTGCCGATCCTGCACGAATACCGTCGGCTTTACCCGGAAGTGCACATCACGGTGCAGCGGGCGCTTGGCAGCCGCGTGCCGGCGCAGGTGCTCGACTACGGCGCCGACTTCGGCGTCGTCACCTTCCGGCCCGACACCGCGGCGTTGCACTCGATCGTCGTCTATCACGACGAGCTGGCGTTCGTGGTGCCGCCGTCGCATCCGTTGGCGCGCCGGGCGAAGGTGTCGATCACGGAACTGGCGCGCGAGTCGTTCGTGGCGCATCACGTGTCGTCGCCGTACCGGCAAAAGGTGATCGACACGTTCCGGCGCCGGCGCGTCGAGCTGCGCATGCCGGTCGAGATGCCGACCATCGACGCGATCAAGAAGTTCGTGGCGATGGGCAACGGCGTGGCGCTGCTGCCCGCGATCACGGTGGAGAAGGAACTCGGCCACAAGGAGCTGGTGCGCGTGCAGGTGCCCGAGCTGGCGTTCGATCGCAAGCTCCGCTTGATTCACCGCCGCGAAGGCACGCTGTCGCACGCGGCGGAAGCGATGCTGTCGGTGGTGGAAGCGCAGAGCGCGCTCAAGAAGGGCAGGTTTGCGTTCGCGGCGGAACGCTAGCTATACTGAGAGCTTACTGCCGGCGTGAAATACCCTCCGTGCGGGAGTGGCGGAATTGGCAGACGCGCTAGCCTCAGGAGCTAGTCCGGGCAACCGGGTGGAGGTTCGAGTCCTCTCTTCCGCACCAGTCGACTCGCCTCACGATTCGCCTTTGGCGAATCGCTCGGCTCGCTCATGGCCGACCATCCCCTATCGGAGCGGCGTTGTATGATCGAGCCGCTGTATGGCTTCATTCGTCATCGGCGTCGCCGGCGGATCCGGCTCCGGCAAGACCACCGTTGTCCGCCGCATCGTTGACAGCCTGGGACCCGAGCAAGTCACGCTGCTCGATCACGATCGCTACTATCGCGATCGCAACGACCTGCGGCTGGAAGAGCGCGCCGCCCTCAACTACGATCATCCGGATGCGCTCGAGACCGACCTGATGGTGCGGCACGTGCGCGCGCTGAAGGCCGGCGAGGCGGTGGACGTTCCGCAGTACGACTTCACGCGCCACGCGCGCCTGGCGCAAACCGACACGTTCCAGCCGCGGCGCGCGCTGATCGTCGAAGGCATCCTGGTCTTTACCGACGCGGCGCTTCGCGACCTGATGGACATCAAGGTGTTCGTCGACACCGACTCCGACACGCGGTTCATCCGCCGGCTGCAGCGCGACGTCGCCGAACGCGGCCGGACCATGGAGTCGGTGATCGATCAGTACCAATCGACGGTGAAGCCGATGCACCTCGAGTTTGTCGAGCCCAGCAAGCGATACGCCGACGTGCTCATTCCGCTGGGCGGCCACAATACCGTCGCCGTCGACTTGCTGCTCACGCTGCTGCGCAGCGTCGCCGGACGCTGATGGTCCCGCACGACGGCCGGGCGGTCCGCCGTGCGTGCGTCGCGACGGCGCTGCTCGCGATGCTCGGCGCGTGTGCGCCCTGGGGCCGCGGCGCCGGCGTCATCGCGCTGGCCGGGCCGTGGGCGTTCCAGGCGGGCGACAACCTCGCGTGGGCCGCTCCTGAATTCGACAGCTCCGCCTGGCCCCGGCTGCAGGTCCCGATGAGCTGGGGCCGCCAGGGTTTCCATCACGTCACCGGCTTCGCGTGGTACCGCGTTCGTGTCGCCGGCCCGTGGGCGGCCGACGAGATCCTCGGCGTCCAGTTGGGAAAGGTCGAGAGCGCGTACGAGGTGTTTATCGGCGGCCGCGCACTCGGCGGCGTCGGCCGGCTGCCGCCGGATCCCCAGGCCAACTACGACAAGCACACCGTGTTCACGGTGGGGCCGGACCTGCGTGAGCCAGACGGATCGTTCATGCTCGCGCTGCGGGTGTGGCGTGAGCCCGGCAGCGCGCCCGGGGCCGCGGGACCGGTCGAAGGCCCGTTCTTCGCGGGGCCACTGGTCAGGATCGTGGAGCAGGGGTCGCGCGGCGAAACCGGGTTGCTCGCGCTCCTGTTCGTGTTCCTGGTGGCCGCGGTCTACCACCTCGGCCTCCGCGTCATGCGCCCCGGCACCGCCGATTACGGGTGGTTCGGGCTGCTCGCCATCGAAGCGGCGCTCTACTGCTTCTTCCGGACCCAGTGGAAGTACGAGCTGTTCGACGACTTCATCCTGATGAAGAAGTTCGAACACTTCCTGCTCTACGCGACGGTCCCAACCTTCGTGCAGTTCATCTGGGTGTTCTTCCGGGAGCCGTTCAGCAAGTGGCTGCGGGCGACGCAGGCCATCCTGCTGATCGGCTGCGCCGTAGTGATCGTCTCGCCGGGCATCGCCTTGGCCCGCCGCATGCTGCCGTTTCTGTACGTGATGCTCGCCGTGCTCATCCTGGCCCTGCTGCGCCTGATCTACAGGCGCATCCGGGCCGGCGATCGCGAGGCGCGCGCCGTGGGGCTGGCGGCTGTGCTGGTTGCCCTGGCCTTCTCCAACGACGCGCTGGTCGAGCGCAACTTATACGTGGGGCCCCGCTACGGCGTCTACGGCTTCGGCGTGCTCGTGCTGGGGATGAGCCTGACGCTGGCGTACCGGTTCCAGCGCGCGCTCGGCGACGTGGAGTTGCTTCGGCAGGAACTCGAGACCCGCGTCGAGGACCGCACGCGCGAGCTCAGCGCCGCCTACCGGCGGATGGAAGAGCTCGCGTTGCGCGACGGGCTCACCGGCCTGCTCAATCGCCGCGCGCTCACCGATCAAGCCATGGCGGGCCTGGCCCGGGCGAAGCGCAAGCAGCATCCGTTCGCCTTGGCCATGGTGGACATCGATCACTTCAAGTCGGTCAACGACACCTACGGCCATGCCGCAGGCGATCAGGTGTTGTCGCAGCTGGCGGCCCGGCTGACCGCGGCCGTGCGGGCGTCCGACAACGTGGGGCGGTGGGGAGGCGAGGAGTTCCTCGTGCTGCTGCCCGAGTCGGACCGCGAGCAGGCGCTCGTGGCCGCCGAACGGCTACGGACCCTGATCGAAGCGGCGCCGATGCGGGTCGAAGGCGACATCCAGGTGAAGGTCACCGTCAGCATCGGCGTCGGCCTCAGCCGCGATCCGCACGCCTCGGCGATCGTGCTGGATACGATCATCCGCACGGCGGACGATGCGCTCTACCAGGCGAAGGCGGCGGGCCGCAATCGCGTGGTGGTGGCGGCCACCTAGTTCTGCCGGTTGCGGTTGAAGATGTAGGCGCCGAACGCCGCGAGGCCGCCGATGACCACAATGTCGCGGATCAGCTTGAACAGGTTGATGACCCACGCGATGCCGATGCCGAGCGCGGCCCACTGGACCCACCACTCGCCCGGCGAGGTCATCACGTTGATGACCACCAGCATCAGCAGGATGAACGGCGCAGTGACGAGGAACTTCACGCGGCGCACAGGTCCAAACACCATAGGCTCCTTCTACAGACACATTACGAACCAGCCCCGGGAAGGTTCGTTGGTGGACTACACTCGCCCATCCTGGGGGTGTTTCCCGTGAAGATCAAGCCCGCTGCCAAGGCCTCTCCCCGGCGGGGAGGCTGAAGCGATGATCGCGCTGCTGGCACTCGCCGCGTGGGCGGCGTCGACGCAAGACGTGACATTGCCGGCCGCCGTCCGCCAACAGATCGATGCCCTGCATCGGGAATGGCGGCTGGCGCGGGTGCTGCCGGAGGTGGAACTCGAGATTCGCGGGCGCACGCCGACGTGGCCTCCGAACCTGATTCTCGGCGACTTCGACGGCAACCATGAGACCGACGTCGCGGTACTGGTCGAGTACCCGGATGCCGCCGTCAGGGGCGGCTCCGCCGTTCGGCTGCTGGCCTTCCTCGGCAACGGCCAGGTCTTCACGATGTTCGTCCTCGAACAAGCCGCGCCCCACGATGCGCGCCAGTTTCTCCATCTCATTCGTGAGGCTCGATCCGGCGACGCGATCGGCGTCGAATTCGAGGCGATCGGCGGGCATGCGTGGACGTATCGGCGCGGCCAGTGGCAATCGAGTCCCACGCCGTAGAAACGGTGCGTACAGTGCGTACGGTGCGTACGGTGCGTACAGTGCGTACGGTGCGTACAGTGCGTACGGTGCCTGATCCCCATGGTGCATCTTGTGCGGCTGGACTGCCAGGAGCTGTTTAGATCGGTGTCATCGGCGGCGCGTCATCCACTCCCGCGCGTCCCATGTGTCGTCGAACCGGCGCGCGACTTCGGCCGTGAACTCGTGGTCGGGATCGTTCCAGAACTGCTCGAACTCCTGGTCGCTCCATCCGAGGCTGTCGGCAAAGCTGTCCTTGAACGCCTCTTCGATCAGCTCGGCGTCGCCGCCGTGGCTCGACACATGCTGGCCCGCGAGCAGCGCATCCTCGTACGACGTCGCCCAGAAGATCTCGCCGAGGGCCGCGAGGTAGGCCGCGCCCGGAGCGCTGCCGCCGCCGGTGGCCGCCGCGTGTCCGACGTAGCCGACGGCGCCCCACGCGCCGGGAAACTAGGGTGTCGGAGGGGCCGGCGCTTGCGCCGGCCCCTTCAGCTCGAACCCGGCCGGCGGTTCCGCGCCGAGCAGGTGCTTCACGAAATAATCCCACCGCCGCCTCACCATGTACGGCTCGTTGCCGAAGCCATGCCCGCGGTTCGGGAAGATGATCAGATCGAAGTCCTTGTTCGCCTTGATCAACGCGTCGACCACCAGCAGCGTGCTGTAGAACGGCACGTTGTTGTCCATCGATCCATGCGCGAGCAGCAGCTTGCCCTTCAGGTTCTTCGCGAAGTTCTGGTTGGCCTGGCTGTCGTAGTTGGTCGTGCCGTCGGCGTTCTTCACCAGCAGGCCGTGCCACTTCTCGGCCCAGTCGTCTTCGTAGACGCGGTTGTCGTGGTTGCCGGCTTGTGAGACGCCGACCTTGAAGAAGTCCGGATAGCGAAACATCGCGCCGGCCGTGGCAAAGCCGCCGCCGGAGTGGCCGTAGATGCCGGCGCGATTGATGTCGATCCACGGATAGCGCGCCGCCAGCTCTTTCATGCCCGCGACCTGGTCGGGCAGCGTGTTGTCGCCCATGTCGCCGTAGTAGGCGGCGTGGAACCGCTTCGAGCGCCACGGCGTGCCCATGCCGTCGATTTCGACCACGACGAAGCCGAGCTCGGCGAGCGCCTGCGAGTCGGCGCGCGCCGCCGAGAAGCTGCGGCTGCCGACGCTGCCGGTCTGCGGTCCGGGGTAGATGCGATTGACGATGGGGTACTGCTTCGACGGATCGAAGTTGGTCGGCCGGTAGAGCAGGCCGTAGAGGTCGCCCACGCCACCCCGATCCTTGACCGTGATCGGCATCGGCGGCTTCCATCCGGTCGCCAGCAGCCGCGAGACATCGGCCCGCTGGAGCTCCAGCACCACCTTGCCGGTGGCATCGCGCAACACCGACACGCTCGGCGCATCCGGCTTCGAGTAGTTGTCGACGAAGTACTGGCCGGACGGCGACAGCTGGATGTCGTGATCGGCATCCTCGGGCGTCAGCAGCCGGGCGCTCTTGCCGTCCATGCCGGCGCGGTAGAAGTGGCGGAAGTACGGGTCGCGGCCCCGCTCGCGGCCCACGCCCTCGAAGTAGACGACGCGATTGTCTTCATCGACGCGCTCGAGCTGCGTGACGTTGCCCTCGCCGCCGGTGATCGGCTGCTTCAGCTGCCCGGTCTGCAGGTCGTGCAGATAGAGATGGCCCCAGTTGTCCTTCTGCGAGAACCAGATCGCCTCGTTCGACTTGGGCAGGTAGCGCCAGTTCACCTTGCCGTTGCCCGACTCGTAGAAGGTCTCGGCCTTTTCGCTGAGAACTTCGCGGAAGGCGCCGGTAGCGGCGCTGGCCACGCGCAGCTGCGCTTCCTGGTGGTTGCGGGAGCTCGACACGAACGCCACTTCGCTGCCGTCCGGCTTCCACTGCACATCGACCCACTCGCCGCCGCACTTCACGTCGTCACAGAGCGTGGAGCGGTGCTGATCGGCGGGCATCTGGAGCCGAACCACCCTGGGGCCGTCGACCTCCACGATCACGCGCTGAATGGTGGTGATCACCGCATCGCCCGGCAGCGGATACTTCCACGCCTGCAGGGTTGGGTGGCCCGCCGTGGTGTTCACGAGGTACATCTCGCCGACGCCGCGCTCGTCCTGCTGGAACGTCGCCAGCTTCTTCGAATCGGGAGACCACAACACGACCGGCCGATCGCTGCGGATCCAGCCGGCGTTGTCGGTGGCGTAGCCGAAGTCCTTCACGCCGTCGGTGGTGAGCGGCTTGTCGGTGCCCGCCGCGAGGTCGCGGACCCAGAGGTTGAAGTCGCGGATGAAGACGGCAAGCTTGCCATCCGGCGAGGTCACGCTGTTGGGCGGGGTCGACGGACGGTTGCCGTTCTCGCACGCCTTGCCCTGCACGTCGCAGGTCCAGCGCTTGCCTTCGGCGTCGAACGAGAAGTTCGTGCGGCCGGCGTCGAACGTGATCTGCGTAAAGGGCAGGCGGCCTGATGCGACCGGCTTGCCCATGGCGGTCGACAAGGTCGCCGCGACCGCGGCGTGGTCGAACGCCGGCGCCCGGGCGGCCCGCGCCGCGTCGACGAGGATGAACTCGCTGCCGGCCGCGGCCTGGTTGCGGTACCAGAACACATCACCGGGCAACCAGGTCGCGCGTACCGCTCCGTTCGACACCAGCGGGGTCGTGTTGTAGGTCATGAAGCGCTCGGCCCGCTCGTAGTCGGCGATGGTGAGCGCCCTGGGCGCGTCGGCCGCACGCTGTTGCGCCGTTCCCGTCGCCGCCGCCACCATCGTCAGGGTCAGGGTAGTAAACAGGAGGGTACGCATGGCGGGAGTATCGCACCCTTCGAGTCGAAGGGCTACACTCTGGCAATGCGCAAAGCCCTCTTGCTTGGTGCGGTGGCGGTCGTGGCGTTCGCGGGATGGCCGGTGGCCGTGGCCCAGGGTCCCTTCGACGCTGCGCAAGACGACGCTCAGGGCAGGCCCGCCGCGTTCGATCCAGGACTGTTCCGCGAGCTGCAGTGGCGGAACATCGGCCCGCATCGCGCGAGCCGGACCAAGGCGCTCGACGGGGTGCCAAGCCAGCCGCACACGTTCTACATCGGCGTGGTCAACGGCGGCGTCTGGAAGACGACCGACGCGGGCCGCACGTGGATCCCGATCTTCGACGACCAGCCGACCGGCTCGATCGGTGCGCTTGCGGTGGCGCCGTCCGACCCCAATATCATTTACGTCGGCACGGGCGAAGCCCAGCAACGCCCCGACCTGGCCACGGGCGACGGCATGTACAAGTCGTCGGATGCGGGGAAGACCTGGACCCACCTCGGCCTGCGCGACTCGCAGCAGATCGCGCAGGTCGTGGTCGACCCGAAGAATGCGGATCGCCTGTTCGTGGCCGCCCTCGGCCATCCGTATGGCCCGAACACGGAGCGCGGGATTTTTCGATCGACCGATGGCGGCCGGACGTTCGATCGCGTGCTCTACAAGGACGAGAACACCGGCGGCGTCGACGTCGCGATCGATCCCTCGAATTCCAGCGTCGTCTATGCCTCGCTCTGGCAGGCGCGCCAGGGGCCGTGGGAGAACGGCGATTTTCGCGGGCCCAACAGCGGCCTGTTCAAGTCGACCGACGGCGGCAGCACGTGGCGGCAGCTGACCTCGGGGCTGCCGACCTGGGATGGCGATCGCGTCGGCCGCATCGGCATCGGCATCGCGCCCAGCCGTCCCTCGCGCCTGTTCGTGATCGCCGAGGCCCGCAGTGCCGGCGTGTTCCGCTCGGACGACAGCGGCGAGACCTGGACGCGCGTCAACAGTGACCCGCGCGTGCTGGCGCGCCCGTCCGATGCGAGCGATGTCCGCGTGCATCCGACCAATCCCGACATCGTGATCGTCCCGACGATCGTCACGTGGAAGTCCACCGACGGCGGCCGCACGTTCACCGCCATCCGCGGTGCGCCCGGCGGCGACGACTACCAGAAGGCGTGGTTCAATCCGGCCAATCCGGACATCCTCGCGCTGACATCGGATCAGGGCGCCGTGATCACCTTGAACGGCGGCGCGTCGTGGAGCAGTTGGTACAACCAGCCAACCGCCGCCTTCTATCACGTGAGCACCGACAACGCGTTCCCGTACCGCGTGTGCAGCGGCCAGCAGGAGAGCGGCTCCGCGTGCGTGCAGAGCCGCGGCGACCACGGGCAGATTACGTTCCGCGAGTGGTCGCCGGTCGGCGTCGAAGAGTACGGCTACGTGGCGCCGGATCCGCTCGATCCCGACATCGTCTACGGCGGCAAGGTCTCGCGCTGGGATCGGCGCACCGGACAGGTGCAGCAGGTGGGCCCGAAGTTCGGCCGCGATGCGGGCTACCGCGTGGTCCGCACCATGCCGGTGTTGTTCTCGCCGATCAACCCGCGGAAGCTGTACTTCTCGTCGAACGTCCTGTGGCAGACCGTCAACGGCGGGCAGTCGTGGGACCAGATCAGCCCCGACCTGACCCGCAAGACCTGGGACATCCCGAAGAACGTCGGCATCTATACGAGCTTGCCCGAGGCGCAGGCCACGCAGCGAGGCGTCATCTACACCATTGCGCCGTCCCATACCGACGAGCGCACGATCTGGGCCGGCACCGACGACGGGCTGATCCACGTGACGCGTGATGGCGGGAAGACCTGGCAGGACGTGACGCCGCCGGCGCTGACGCCCTGGTCGAAGGTCTCGATCATGGATGCGTCGCATTTCGACGTGAACACCGCCTACGCCGCGGTCAACACCATTCGCCTCGACGATCTGCGGCCGCATATCTTCCGGACGCGCGATGGCGGCAAGACGTGGGCCCACATCACCACGGGCATTCCCGACGGCGCGATCATCAATGTCGTGCGCGAGGACCCCAAGCGGCGCGGACTCCTTTTTGCCGGCGGCGAACAAACCGTCTACGTGTCGTTCGACGATGGCGAGCATTGGCAGTCGCTCAGGAACAACCTGCCGGCGACGTCGATCCGCGACCTGGTGATCAAGGACGACGACCTCGTGCTGGGCACGCACGGGCGTTCCTTCTACATCCTGGACGACATCACGCCGCTGCGTCAGATCGCCGCCGCCACGACGGCGGCCGCGGTGCACCTGTTCGCGCCCCAGGACGCGTGGCGCTTCCGCTGGAACAAGAACACCGACACGCCGCTCCCGCCCGACGAGCCGGCCGGGCAGAACCCGCCGGACGGCGCCATCGTGCACTACTACCTGAAGGGCGCCGCCGCCGGGCCGGTGACGCTCGAGATTCTCGACGCGCAGGGCGCGCTCGTGCGCCGCTACTCGAGCGACGATCCGGTCGAGCCGCTCGTGGAAGGACGCAACACGCCCGATTACTGGCTGCGCCCTCATCGCCCGCTCCTGAAGACGGCGGGCCTGCATCGCTTCGTGTGGGACGTGCATCACGAGCGCCCGGCCGCCGGCGGCTTCAGCTATCCGATTGCGGCGATCCTGGCGAACACGCCGAGGACGCCGCTGGGGTCGTGGGCGCTCCCGGGCCGCTATACGGTCCGGCTCACGGCGGATGGCGCGTCGCAATCGCAGCCGCTGGTGGTGAAGATCGATCCGCGGGTGAAGGCGACCGCGGCCGATCTCCAAGTGCAGTACGACACCTCGCGCGCGATCGATGCCGCGATGCGGCGCGTGGCAGAGGCGCTGCGCGAGGTGCGGGCCGCGCCCAAGACCGCGCAGACCACCGAGATCGACCAGCGGCTGGCGAGGGCGGGCGGGCCGCTCGGCCAGTTGTTCGGCACGGTCGAGGCCGCGGACGCGCGGCCGATGCCGGTGGTGCTCGAGGCGTGGAAGGCCGCGTCGGCGGCGGTGCAGGGTGCGATGGCGGAGTGGGAAAAAGTGAAGGCCGGGCCCAGGTAGCCCGGCCTTCGACGAGGGAACAGATCCGCCTACTACTTCACACCGAGAAGGTCGAGCAGGATGGCAGCGATGTAGCAGAGTTCGGTATCCGGTGGGAACCGGGTTTCTGCCGCCACGATGCCCAGACTCGCGCTCGACGGGTTAACGAAGGGTACCTCGGTAGCCGGCACGGGCCTGCCAGTGGCATCGGGACACTCGGCATAGACCGTGGTAGCGTCCACCAAGTATTCAAACAACAACTCGCTGTGCGCCAACCGCGTAGGGTCGCCGCCTCGAGCCTCCATTGTCGCGGCACTGAACATCCAGAGATCGACCCTTTCGCCAGCGGACAGCCTGTATGTCCGGGCATCGGTGGCGCCTGTGAGACGGATGACCGTGGAGTCTCCGACGAGGTTGTTGAAGTTCACCGCATCGGTCAGGCGCTGCTTGTGCGAACCGAACGACCACACCTTACCCGCATCCGGATGGCCGTGCGAGTTTTCCAGGTGGCCTCCACGGAGCGAAATCGTCGAGGACGCCCACTTCTCGATGTTGCCCCGCACGCGTTTGCCAGGGGCAATTCGATTCATTTGCGCCATTTCGGTTGCGTCGTTGATCACTGCATCTTCGCTACCCGAAACGATGTCAAGGGCCGTGTTGCTCAGCGACCGGAAGACGAACTCCTCTGGCCTGCTGTCGATCAGGGCCGTGTCGAACGCGGCAGGAACTACTCCGGCAACGGGCGCGAAACTGAATGCCTTGGCAATTGGAGAACCCGCACGCGCCATCAGAAACGGCACGTGCGTCATGTGGTGGCTTGCGTGCTGCCCTGGAGTGGCTACCAGAAACGATCGGTCGGCCCTCTGAACAAACGCCATCATTCCGACGAACCGGAGGTTGAGGCGACCCGAAGGAGCCGGGGCGGCAAGCGATGGTTGGGCGAGGGTTGTACATGCGGCGGCTGCGCCGAGCGAAACTCGACTGACAAACTGGCGACGATTCATTGTGTGCTCCTGACGTTGGGGGGCTATCGATCGGAGCCGTACAGCACCAACGCACTCCAAGCGCCGAGTCGACGGCCGTTGCTCTGCAGTACGTTGCGTTGGAGATCGGTGAGGGCTTCGGCAGCCGCCATCCCTGAGGACAGGCGGCGGTGGAAGCCCACCATGAGGTCGCGAGTAGCTGTCTCGTCGGCG
>MELE01000104.1:0-28878 GCA_001768615.1 Acidobacteria bacterium RIFCSPLOWO2_12_FULL_67_14b
GGTGCTTGTGCGTGTTACTGGGAGCCACCGCCAGTATCATCACCCAACAAAACCTGGGACGGTCACCGTCGCTGGACAGCCCGGAACCGACGTGCCGCCGGGTACGCTCAATAGCGTGTTGAAGCAGGCTGGCCTGAAGAAATAGGAGATTCGCGAATGCGTTACCTAGTGGTGCTTGAACAAGGCCCAACGTCCTTCGGTGCGTATGTCCCCGATCTTCCGGGCTGCGTAGCAGCGGCGGACACTCGCGATGAAGCCTTGCGTCTCATCCGTGAAGCCATCGAGCTTCACATTGAGGATCTCAGGCAGAGTGGGCAGCCAGTGCCACCGCCGTCGTCTACGGGCGAATTGATCGCGGTACACGCCGCCTAACCCGTATCAGCCGACGAGCGGCGGATGCATTCGACTCCTTCGCGAAACCGTGACCGCCGCTCGCGGTTGAGCGGCAGGTCGTTGGGCGGACGGGGATTTAGCGGAAGTGCATTGGGCTTAATCCGATTCCGTGGACCGTTTCGTTACGCCGCTTGAGTCAACGGCGCTCGAACGCAGCCGCGGTCGGAGTGATGGAGCAAGCCACTGGGCGGCGAGCGCCGCTGCAGGGCTATGTCGTTCAGCCACGGAAGCCAAGCTGAACGTACGAACTGGGATTAATTGGTGGGACGAGGGAATTCCCTGGCCCGACCTCGATGAAGACGTCAGCGTCGAAGGCCCTTGCCGGCCGGCGGTCTAGCGCGGCTGCAGGTATCATCGGCGCATGTCCCGACTCCTTCTGCTCGCCATCGGCGCCGTGATCGGCAGCGCCACCACCTGGGCCCTGCCCGCCCTTCAGGACGCCGTGAAAGTGTCGCCGCAGCTGTACAAAGTGCGGCTCGAAAACGATCGCGTGCGGGTGCTCGAGTACCGCATGGCTCCCGGGGGCATCGAGCCCAGGCACGATCACCCGCCCTACGTCGTGTATTTCCTCGGCGACGCGCTGGTGCGATCGACGGCGGCCGACGGCACGAAGGCCGAAACCAAGGTCACGCGGGGAGATGTCGGCTGGCGCGACAACACGACCCACGCGATCGAGAACGCGGGCACGACCGACATCCACGCCCTGATCATCGAACCGAAGCGCTAACGCTGCCGGCCCGGTCCTTCCAACTGATAGAATCGTAAGCGGTTCTGTCTCATGAAGAAGGTCCTGATCGCCAACCGCGGCGAGGTTGCGGTGCGGGTCATCCGCGCGTGCCGCGACATGGGGATCGCCACCGTGGCGATCTATTCCGAGTGCGACCGTGCCGCGCTGCACGTGCGGCTCGCCGACGAAGCCTGGCCGGTGGGCCCGAGCGCGCCGCGCGAGAGCTACCTGCGCATCGACACCATCATCGAGGTCGCGGCGCGGTCCGGCGCCGACGCCGTGCATCCCGGTTACGGGTTCCTCGCCGAGAACCCAGACTTCGCGGCGGCGTGCCGCGACGCGGGCCTCACGTTCATCGGCCCGTCACCCGAAGCCATCACGATGATGGGCAGCAAAACCGCGGCGCGGCGGGCGGCTCTGGCGGCAGGCGTGCCCGTGGTGCCGGGAACCGAGGAGCCGCTCGACGATCGCACCGCCGATGCCGACGTGCTCAAGGTGGCCGAAGGCATCGGCTACCCGTTGATGTTGAAGGCCGTGGCCGGTGGCGGGGGCAAGGGCATGCGGATGGTGAGCGCGCCCGCCGAGCTGCCGCCCGCGCTTCGCGCCGCGCGGTCCGAAGCACAGTCGGCGTTTGGCGATGGCGCGGTCTACCTCGAGCGCCGCCTGCTGGCGCCGCGTCACATCGAAGTCCAGCTGCTCGGCGATCATCACGGCACGGTGCTACCCTTCGTCGAGCGCGAGTGCTCGATCCAGCGCCGGCACCAGAAGGTGGTGGAGGAGAGCCCGTCGCTCGCGGTCGGCCCCGACCTGCGCCGGCGAATGACCTCCGCCGCGGCCGCGGTCGCGAAGGCGGTCGGCTACACCAACGCCGGCACCATCGAGTTCCTGCTCGACACCGGCGGCTCGTTCTATTTCCTCGAGATGAACACGCGGCTGCAGGTCGAGCACCCGATCACCGAGATGGTCACCGGTGTGGACCTGGTGCAATGGCAGATCCGCATCGCGCGCGGCGAGCGGCTCGACCTCGATCCCGAGCGGTTGCTCGCGCCGCAGGCGCATGCCATCGAGTGCCGCATCTACGCCGAGGATCCGGACAACGGCTTCATGCCGTCGCCGGGCCGCATCCTGGGGCTGCGCGTGCCGCAGGGGCCCGGGATCCGCGACGACAGCGGCGCCTACGAAGGCGGCGAGGTCCCGATTTTCTACGATCCCCTGATCTCGAAGCTCGTGACGTGGGGCGAGACGCGCGAGCACGCCATCGCGCGGATGAAGCGCGCGCTGACCGAGTACGAGGTGCGCGGCATCCGGACGACCATCCCCTTCTTCCAGTGGATGCTGACGGACGAGGACTTCCTCGCGGGGCGGTTCGACACGGGGTTCCTGGATCGCAAGCTGGCGGCGTCGCGGAACCGGGTCCTGCATGCCGGCGACGCGGCCCACGAAGATTTGGCGGCCATCGCCGCCGCCGTGCACCTGTTCACCGGGCCGGCGGCCAAGGGCGGCCCGGGGGCCGCGGCCAGCCGATGGCGCGACACCGGGCGGGCAGAAGCGCGCCGATGACCTTCGACGTCGAAATCGGAAACACCCTGCGGACGGTCACCGTGCATCGCAAGGGGCAGGCCCTGCACGTCGACGTCTGCGGCCGCGCGCACATCGTCGATGCCCGGCGGATCGGCGAGTGCCAGTGGTCGCTGCTGGTCGGCGCCGGCGAGACGACGACCCCGGTGGTGAGCGTGGATGTGGCGCTGGCGGCGGGCGCGACCCCCGGCGCGTTCGATGTGCACCTGGCGGGGCGGATGATCCCCGTCCAGATCAGGCCGGCGGGCGCCTTCGGCCGGCAACGGCGTGAGGGCGGCAGCGCGGCCGCGGCCGGCCCGCAGCGCGTGGTCGCGCCGATGCCCGGCAAGATCGTGCGGGTGCTCGTGAAAGCGGGGGACGAGGTGAAGGCCCGGCAGGGCCTCGTGGTGGTGGAAGCCATGAAGATGGAAAACGAGCTCCGGGCCGCTCGCGACGGACGCGTCCGCGACGTGGCGGTCGCCGAGGGCCAGTCGGTCGAGGCCGGCGCCGTCCTGGTGATCGTGGAGTAGTGGGCGGGCGATGACGATCCGGGAGGTCACGCGTTCGGCTTTCGGCGGCGCGTATCGGTACGCGCGCCGGCTGGCGGTGGTCATCGGCGTGACGCTCGCGGTGTTGCTGGTGTCGACGATCACGATCGACCTCGGCCCGGCGCTGAAGGCGCGGGCCGAGCGGGAGGGCAGCCGGTGGTTCGAGCGCAAGCTCACGATCGGACGCCTGGGCGTGCACCTCGGGCGCGGCCGCTTCGTGGTCGAGGACCTCCGCATCGACGGCATGTTCCCGAACGAGCCGCCGTGGCTGGTCGCCAAGCGGATCGACGTGTCGCTCACGTGGTCGGCGCTCGTCGGCCGCGAGGTGCTGATTGACACCGTCGAGATGACCGACTGGCGGATGGTCGTCGAGTCGTTTCCCGACGGCCGGCAGACGTTTCCGCGCGTGACCGGTCCGCCGCGCGCGCCCCGCACCGGGCCGCGTCCCGTGGTCACGACGCTGCAATACGTCCACGCGCACCGCGGCGAGCTGGTCTACAACGACTACGGATCCGACTGGAAGGCCGTGGCGCCCAACATGGACATCACGGTGTCGAAGGCGGGGGAGTATCGCGGCCAGGCGCGATTCACCGGCGGCACGATTACCATCCAGAAGTACCTGCCGATGGCCGCCGACATGGTGGCCGACTTTAAGCTTTCCGGCGGCGATCTCGTGCTCGACCGCATCGATCTGACGAGCGCCGGCGCCGTGTCGTCGGCCACCGGCGTCGTGCAGCTGGCGAAGTGGCCCGAGCAACAGTACCGCGTGAAGTCGCGCGTGCAGTTTCCGCGCATGCGCGAAATCTTCTTCGCCCACGACACCTTCAGCCTGTTCGGCGAAGGGGACTTCACCGGCACGTTCCGCATGTTCAAGGGCGGCCGCGAGCTGAAGGGCGACTTCACAAGCGCCGTCGCCGGCGTGAACGACTACCGGTTCCCGAACCTGGCGGGCTCGTTGATCTGGGTGCCGGATCGCATGGAAGTGACCCACGCGACGGCGGAGTTTTCGGGCGGTACGGCCGCGTTCCGCTACGAGATGTCGCCGCTCGGCAAGCGCGACGTCCGCGCCCGCGCGCAGTTCGACGTCGACTACACCGACGTCGACCTGTCGGCGCTGACCGAGTTCTTCCAGATGCGCGGCTTACGGCTGGCGGGGCGGGCGGCGGGCCGCAACGAAATGGCGTGGCCGCTCGGGCGCTACGCCGAGCGCACCGGGTCCGGCACCGCCACCTTCACCGCGCCGGCGGGCGAGCCGCTCCAGGGCCCGGAGTTGACCGAAGGCGCCGCCGCGGAGACACGGCGGCGGGCCACCATCGTCGGGCCCTTCAGCAACGACACGCCGATGGCGCCGGTGGCCGTCGCCGGACAGGTGACCTACGCGTTCGATCCCGAGGCGCTGCGCTTCGAGCCGAGCCGGGTGTTCACGGACGACACCTACGTGTCGTTCGAGGGCGCCACCGCCTACGGCGAGCGATCGAAGATGCCCTTCCGCGTGACGAGCCGGAACTGGCAGGAAAGCGATCGGCTGCTGGCGGGCATCATGACGGCCTTCGGCGCGCCGACCCGCGCCATTTCCGTGGACGGCATCGGCAAGTTCGACGGCGTCATGCTCGGGGCGTTCCGGCGGCCGCGCATCGAGGGCCGCTTCAGCGGCCTCGAAATGCGCGCGTGGGAGGTCACCTGGGGCGATGTCGACGGCGACTTCGTGGTCGAGAACTCGTATGCGCACGTGAGCCGCGCCGCCATCCGCTCGGGCCTGTCGCGCATGGACGTGTCGGGGCAGTTCTCGCTGGGCTACCCGCGGGCCGACGGCGGCGAAGAATTCGATGCGCGCATCCGCATCGAAGACCGCGAGCTGCGCGACTTCCGCGAAGCCTTCGATCTGCAGGACTACGACGTCGACGGGTCGCTGTCGGGCGACTTCCACATCTACGGCGACTACGAGGGGCCGCACGGGTTCGGCCGCATGTCGATTGCCCGCGGGGTGGCGTACGACGAGCCGTTTGCCGAGGCGGAAACGGCGCTGCGGTTCGAGGGCGCCGGCGTTCGCCTCGATGGCATGCAGATGCGCAAGGCCGGCGGCGCGGTGACCGGCGCCGCGTACGTCGGATGGAACGGGACGTATTCGTTCGACGCCGACGGCCACGGGCTGGCGGTCGATGCCCTCGAAATGACGGCGTTTCCGGGCTACCCGGTGCTCAGCGGCTCGCTGGACTTCTCGGCCACCGGCTCCGGCACGTTCGAGCTGCCGCGCTACGACGTCAAGTGGAACGCCCGCGACCTGTTCTTCGGCGAGGAAGGCATCGGCGAGGTGACCGGTCGCCTGTCGATCCGCGGCTTGCTGATGACCTACGAGCTCGAGGCGGCGTCGCCGCGGCTGGCGGTCTCGGGCACCGGCCGCATCGAGCTGAACGACGAGATGGACGCGGAGATGTCGTTCCGCGTGACCGATACGTCGCTCGATCCCTACGCGCGCGCCTTTCAGCCGACGCTGTCGCCCTACACCTCGGCGGTGGCGAGCGGCACCATCCGCATTGTCGGCGAGCTCTACAACCCCGACGCCCTCCGCATCGACACCAGCGTCGAGCAGATCGACGTGCGGCTGTACGACTATCGCCTGCGCAACGCCGCGCCGCTGCGGCTGAACGTCGATCGGCAAATCCTCCAGGTCGACGCCTTCAGGCTGATCGGCGACGACACCGAGCTCGACCTCAGCGGCACGGTCGATCTCCGCGATCAATCTTTGGCGCTGCAGGCCAACGGCGCCGCGAACCTGGCCGTCCTGCAGGGGTTCCTCACCGACGTGCGCAGTTCCGGCCGCGCCGAGGTGTCGGCGCGCATCACCGGCACGGTGAAGGAACCGCTCGTCTCGGGCAATGCGCTGCTGACCGACGGGCGGCTGCGGCAGCTGTCGTTCCCGCACGCGCTGGAGAACCTGAGCGGCATCGTGACGTTCGACGCCACCGGCATCCGCGTCGACGGCGTCACCGCCCGGCTGGGCGGCGGACCGATCCGCTTCGGCGGCCGCATCGGCCTGTTCGGCTACCGCATCAGCGAATTCGACCTCACGGCCACGGGTGAAGAGATGCAGCTGCGGTATCCGGAAGGGATGCGCTCGCGCGTGGACGGCACGCTCGCGCTGCAGGGGCCCGCCGACGCGCCCGTCGTAAGCGGTACCCTGACCGTGCGGCGGGCGACGTGGACCCGGGGGTTCTCGACCTCGGGCAATCTCTTCAGCGGCCTCACCGGCGGCGAGGCCGCGTTGCCCGCGGTCGAAGGGCAGCTCACGGCGGCGTCGGCCCTGCGCTACGACATCCGCGTGGTCGCCCCCTCGACGCTCAGCATCGAGAACGACACGGCGCGCATCGTTGCCAGCGCCGACCTCACGCTGCGCGGCACCTTCGATCGGCCATTGTTGTTCGGCCGCGCCGACATCGAGCGGGGCGAGGTGGAGTTCGAGGGGCGGCGCTACCTGGTGACGCGGGGCAGCCTGGATTTCGCCAATCCGAACCGCATTCAGCCGTTCTTCGACGTCGAGGCGGAAACCCGCGTGCGCGTGCCGGGGCAGACCTATCGGGTGACCATGCGCATGGCCGGCACCACCGAGCGCATGCAGCCGCAGTTCAGCTCGGACCCGCCGCTCCAGACCCTCGACATCCTGACGCTGCTTTTCAGCGACCAGGCGCCGAGCGGCGACATCGAGCTGGCGCGCCTCCAGCGCCCGAACGAGCGCGAGCAGCGGCTGGTCGAGGCCCGCGCGACGCGCGCGCTCACGGGCGTCCTCTCCGATGAAGTCGGCCGCGTGGTCGAACAGACCTTCGGCGTCGACACCTTCCAGATCACGCCACTGCTGAACGATCCGTACCAGCAGTCGGCGCGGCTGAACCTCAACCCGACGGCGCGCGTCACCATCGGCAAGCGCATTTCCAACCGGATCTTCCTGACCTACGCGCGCAGCCTGTCGTCGTCGACGCGCGACGAGATCATCCTGCTCGAGTTCGACCAAAGCGACACGCTCGCGTGGGTGTTGTCGCAGAACGAAGACCGCACCTACGCGCTGGAAGTCCGCAAGCGGGTCGCCTTCTGATGCGCCGGACCGCGCGGCAGATCGTCATGCTGGCGGCGTTCCTGACGGTCCCCGCTCTCTGTATGTCGCCCGCCTACGCGGCCACAGCCGCTGCGGCGGGCGTCCACCGTAGCTCGCCTGCAATCGAGCGAGCGGAGGTGGACGACCAGTTCATCGGCCGCACCGTTGCCGACATGCGGGTCGAAGTGGCGGGAGAGCCGCTGCTCGACCCCGCCGTGCTCGAACTGATCGAAACCCGCGTCGGCGAGCCGCTGACGATGCGGCGCGTCCGATCGACCATCGATCACCTGGTGGGCCTCGGGCGGTTCGAAGACGTGCGCGTG
The DNA here is from genome assembly GCA_001768615.1 of Acidobacteria bacterium RIFCSPLOWO2_12_FULL_67_14b. GTDB lineage: Bacteria > Acidobacteriota > Vicinamibacteria > Vicinamibacterales > UBA2999 > 12-FULL-67-14b. The sequence continues at coordinate 7,636 of MELE01000104.1, forward strand.
TTCGCGTCGCCGTCGGACCAGGCCGTGGTGATTTGGTGGCAGCTCACGCCGGTGCGGCGCGTCGGGCTGGTCTCGGTGACCGGTCACGCCGTGTTGTCGGAGCGCGCGATCCGTGCCGAGCTGTCGGATCGGTACGGATCGCTGCCCTCCGCCAACCGTGTGCCCGACATGGTGGTCGCCCTGCAAAGTTTCTACGCCGATCGCGGCTACCGCAACGCCGTGATTCTGCCGAGGCTCGACGATGAAGGGCCGGTCCCCGAGCGGGTGACGATGATCCTGTCGATCGAGGCCGGCGCCCGGACCACGATCGGCGAGGCCACGGTCACGGGCACGCCGCTCGAGCCGGTGCCCGAGCTGCTGCGGCGGCTGGGCCTCGAGGCCGGCCGGCCGTTCGACGGGCCCGCGCTCGACACGCGGCTGGCGGCGTACGAGGAAGAACTGCGGGGCCTCGGCTATTACGAAGCCCGCGTCCGCGAGAACCGCGTCTTCGGCGCCGACGGCCGGTCGGTGGCGATTGCGCTGGAGGTCGAGACCGGGCCGCGCGTCCGCGTCGTCTTCGCCGGCGACCCGCTGCCGGCCAACGAGCGCCAGGCCCTCGCGCCGATCCGCGAGGAGCGATCCGTCGACCAGGATCTGCTCGAAGACGTGAGCGCCCGCTTGGAGAGCGCCTTGCGCGAGCAGGGCTACCGGGCGGCGCAGGCGCCGTACGCGCGCCGGCAGGACGGCGCCGAGCTCGTGCTGACCTTCACGATCACGCGCGGACCCGTGTATCGCGTGGTGTCGGTGGACATCGAGGGCGCCGCGAAGCTCCCCCGCGAAGAACTCGCGCCCCTCCTGCAGATCAAGCCGGGCGAGCCCTTCGTCGAGGCCAGGGTGGGCGCCGTGGCGGCCGCCATCGCCGAGCTCTATCGCGTGCGCGGCTTCCTGCAGGCCGCCGTCAAGCTGGACGTGCAGGTGCTGCCGGCCGAGACGCGGGCCGACGGGCCGTTCCGGCCGGTCGACGTCCGGTTCATCCTCACCGAAGGGCCCCAGACCCTCGTCAAGGGGCTCGCGGTCGAGGGCACCGCGGCGATGACCGCCGGCCAGTTGACGGCGATCCTCGCGCTCACGCCGGGCCGCCCGTTCTACCGGCCGCAACTGGCGGCCGACCGCGATGCCATCGAGCGCGCCTATCGCCACCTCGGGTTCCAGGCCGTGTCGGTGACCTCGCAGCTCGCCTTCGAGAACGACCAGCAGCTCGTCTCGCTGACCTGGACCGTCCGCGAGGGCGAGCAGATCACCGTCGATCGCATCCTGATCAACGGCAACGCGCGCACCAGCGTCGACCTGGTGAAGCGCGAGCTGACGCTGCAGCCGGGCAGCCCGATGAGCGACGAGGCCATCATCGAGAGCCAGCGGCGGCTGGCGGAGACCGGTCTGTTCCGCCGCGTGCGCGTTTCGGAGCTGCCGCGCACCGGCGCGTCGACGCGCGACGTGCTCGTGGAGCTGGAGGAGGCCGAGACCACCACGGTCACCGTCGGCGGCGGCTTCGAGGTCGGCCGCCGCTACCGGCTGGGCGACGACGAGACCGCCGATGAGGATCTCGACATCGCGCCGCGCGGCTTTTTCGACATCAGCCGCCGCAACTTCTGGGGCAAGAACCGATCGGTGACGCTGTTTGCGCGGGTGACGCTGCGGCCGCTCGATCGCAGCGCCGCCGACGCCGCGGGCGCCGACAGCGGCGGTTACGGCTTCAATGACTACCGCGCCTTCTTCTCCTTCCGCGAACCGCGCGCGTTCGGCACCGGCGGCGACGGCCAGGTCACGGCCTTCGTCGAGCAGGCGCAGCGCTCCAGCTTCGACTTCAACCGCAAGGGCGTGAGCGCCGACTACGCGCGGCGGATCCGCACCTTCACCGTCACCGGCCGCTACACCTTCGACTACACCAAGCTGTTCGGCGAGCGGATCGAGCAGGAGGACCTGCTGCTGATCGATCGGCTGTTTCCGCAAGTGAAGCTGTCGAAGTTCTTCGGATCGGTGCTCCGCGACTCGCGGGACGACGTGCTGGATCCGCAGCGCGGCGCCGTCGTCGGCATCGATGCCTCGGTGGCCGCCAAGGTCTTCGGTTCCGAAGTGGGCTTCGCGCGGACGTTCATGCAGGGGTTCCTGTATCGGCGGCTCCCCGGCCGCGGCATCGTGTTCGCCGCGGGCGCGCGGCTCGGCGTGGCCGTCGGCTTCAAGCAGGAGGTGCCGCCCGTGTTCGAGATCGCCGAGCGGCGGGGCGATCGCGTGCGGCATGTCGACGCCGCCGAGTTCGCGACGGTCATTCGCGAACTGCCGGCGAGCGAGCGGTTCTTCGCCGGCGGCGACACCACGGTGCGCGGGTTCGCGCTCGATCGGCTCGGCACGGCCGAGACGCTGGATCCGCAGGGGTTTCCGCAAGGCGGCAACGGCCTGGCGGTGCTCAACTTCGAGGCGCGGGCGCCGTACTGGAAAAACATCCAGTTCGTGTGGTTCACCGATGCCGGCAACGTGTTCAAGCGCGCGTCCGACATCCGGCTCGACGAGATGCGCCTGACCAGCGGCCTCGGGTTCCGCTACCGATCGCCGATCGGCCCCCTGCGCGTGGATTGGGGCTGGAAGATCAGCACCCGGCTCCTGCTGACCGGCGGGCGCGAGCGGTCCAACGTCCTGCACGTTTCCCTGGGGCAGGCGTTCTGATGGCGCCGCGCCGCTTCGCGCGGGCCGCGGCGCTGGCGGTGCTGGCGCTGTCGCCGGCCTCGGCCCAGCAACCCGAGCTGATCGAGCGCACGATGGCGATCGTCGGCGGCCAGGCGATCACGTTGAGCGACGCCAGGGCGGCGGCGTCGCTCGGGCTCGTGGACGTCGGCCGGTCGGTCGAGCCCGATCAGACCGCCACGGCGCGGCTGGTGGATCGCGAACTGATGCTCCGCGAGGTGCGGCGCTACGCGCCGCCCGCGCCGAGCGAGGCCGCCATCGACGCGCGGCTGGCCGAGCTCAGGCAGGCGTTCCCCGAGCCGACCTTGACGCGCGTGTTCGAGGCCACCGGCCTGACCGAGGCGCGCTTGCGCGCCTGGGTCCGCGACGACCTGCGCACGCAGACCTACCTCTTGCAGCGATTCGCCTCGGCCAGCACGCCGACCGACGCCGAGATCGCGGCCGCCTACGTGCAGCAGCGCCCCGAGTTCGATGCCGCCGGCACGACGTTCGAGCACGCCGCGCCGATCCTGCGCGAGCGCCTGATCGCCTCCCGGCGCCGCGAGCTGATTGCCGACTGGGTGGCAGATCTCAGACGACGGACCGAGGTGATCCTGCTGGTTCAATAGTTCACGGTTCAGCGTTCACGGTTCATCAGGTTCAGGGTTCATCAGGTTCAGGGTTCCTCCGAACCGTGAACCGGTTGAACCTGTGAACCTAGTGAACCCTGAACCGTGAACCCTGAGCTGTGAACCTGTTCCGCCGGTCAACTACCGGAAGAACGCGCGCAGCAGCTCGCCGCTGTTGAACAGCGAGTGAGAGACGATCGGCGCGAGCGCGCTGCCGCGCATCAGATACAGCGCGCCCCACGTGGCGCCGAGCACGGCCGTGATGATCGCCGCGTCCGACCCCTGCAGCGTGTGGCCGAGCCCGAACGCGACGCTGGTGACGGCGAGCCCGACGCCCGCGTGTCCCAGGTCCGTGCGAAAGCGGTGGAGCAGGAACGCGCGCTGCAGCTCCTCGCGCAGGCCGCCGGCGACGATCACCACGAACAGGAACGCCAGCAGCCCGGTCTGGGAGCCGAGCAGCGCCTCGAGCGGGTTGTCCGGTACGTCGTGCAGCGCCGGCACCAACACCCGGACCAGGATCGAAATCGCGATTACGATGGCCACGACCACGGGCAGGGAGAGGATGCCGGCGCCAATCTCCGGCGCGGCCGGGCGGCCGCCAAAAAATACCAGCGAGGGCCGCTCGCCGCGGACGCGCATCAACGAGAAGATCAGCGACAGCAGCACGATCGTGTCGAGCAATGACAACGTGAAGATGAACGGACCGGAGAGGCTGCCGTCGGGCCGGAGCGGCCTGAGCCCGGCGGCCTGGATCGCCAGTCCCAGCAGCAGCTGCGTTGGATAGCCGGAGCAGAGCACGATTTCGATCCATGCGCGCCACGGATTCGGCGCCTCCGCGGGCGCGGGCTCTGACGAGTCGATGTCTGGGGGCGGCATGGACGGTCGCGGGCTCGTAGGGGCGATGGTACACTCGAATGGTGGCCGAACCGATCGTGCACGCCGCTGAACGCGTCCTGATCGTCGAGGACGATCCCGCGACCCGCAGCGGGCTGACCGAACTGGTGCGGGCCTGGGGCTTTACGGCCGAGGCCGCCGCCGACGGCGACGAAGCCCTCGAGGGCGTGACGACGTTCCGGCCCTCGATCATCGTCACCGACATGGTGATGCCGCGGATGAGCGGGATGGAGTTATTGAAGGCCCTCAAGGACGAGGTCGATCACATCCGCGTGATCCTGCTGACCGCGCAGGGCACCGTCGATACCGCCGTCGAGGCGGTGAAGGCCGGCGCGGAAGACTACCTGACCAAGCCGCTCGACCCGAACAAGCTGCAGCGCCTGCTCGAACGCCTGGCCGAGATCAACCGGCAGAAGCGCGAGAACCAGTCGTTGCGGCGGAAGTTGAGCGAGCACGGGCGGTTCGGCCGCATCATCGGCCACAGCCCGGCGATGCGGGCGCTCTACCAGGTGCTCGAGCAGGCCGGCCCCACCCCGGCGTCGATGCTGATCCTCGGCGAATCCGGCACCGGCAAAGAGCTCGTGGCGCAGACGATCCACGAGCTGAGCCCGCGCGCCGGCGCGGCGTTCATTGCGCTCAACTGCGCCGCCATTCCCGACACGCTGCTGGAGAGCGAGATCTTCGGCCACGAGAAGGGCGCGTTCACGGGGGCGACGGATCGGCGGGCGGGGTGCTTCGAGCTGGCCGACCGCGGCACGCTGTTCCTCGACGAGATCGCGGAGATGACGCCGGCCACGCAGGTGAAGCTGCTGCGCGTCCTGCAGGAGCGCAAGTTCCGCCGGCTCGGCGGGCGCATCGAGCAGGAGGTGGACGTGCGCGTCATTGCCGCGACCAACATCGATCCGGCGATCGCCATCCGCGACGGCCGGCTGCGCGAAGACCTCTACTACCGGCTCAACGTCTTTTCGCTTGCGCTGCCGCCGCTGCGCGAGCGGAAGGAGGACCTGCCGCTGCTGATCCACGCCTTCATCGACGAATTCAACGCCCGCGACCGCCGCAGCGTCCGCGGGGTCACGCCCGACGCCATGCGGGTGCTGGAACAGCACGCCTGGCCGGGCAACGTCCGCGAACTGCGCAACGTGATCGAGCGCGCCACCATCCTCGCGCGCGGCGACATGATCGAGCTGGCCCACCTGCCGGCGCTCGGCGCCCAGGCGGCCGCGCCGGCCAACAGTCTAACGATTGCCCCGGGCATGACGGTGGACGAGGCCGAACAGAAACTGATCCTCGCCACGCTCGATGCGGCGGGCGGCAATAAGACGCGCGCCGCCGAGATGCTCGGCATCAGCCTCAAGACGCTGCATAACAAACTGAACCGGTTCAAAGAGGCGGGTGCATCAGGTGCATCAGGCGCCTGAGTTGCGATGCGCCTTTCGATAAAGCAGAAGCAGGTGCTCGGCGTCACGGCGATGGTCGCCATCATCGTGACCGCGCTCAGCCTGCTGCACCTGGTGAACGTGGCCCGCGTGCTGCTCGTCGAGAGCCGGGCGCGCGCCGAGCTGCTGGCCAATGCCGTGTATCACCAGGCCAAAGAGGTGGTCACGAGCCGCGAGACCGCCTACGACCAGCTGCGGTCCAGCCGCAGCGTGCAGTCGGCGCTCGAAGCGGCGATCTACTCGCAGGACGTGACCGACGCGGTGATCGCCGATCCGACGGGCACGGTGATCGCGTCGAGCGACCCGATCCAGGTCGGCGCGACGCTGGCGCCGCGCACGCCCCTCAACAACATCCTGGCCTTGAACGGCTACGGGCAGATCCGCGCCATCTACGCGACGCAGCAGACGCTCGAGTGGACGCAGCCAATCGCGCTCGGCGACGAGCCGTTCGGCGAAATCCGGATCGGCCTCTCGACCCTGCTGGTGCGGCGCGACCTCAACCAGTCGCTCGCGCCGGCGGCCCTGGCGGCCGGGGTCTCGCTGCTGGTCGCCGTGGTCGTCGCGATGCTGCTGGCCCAGCTCGTCCTGCGCCCGATGCACGTGATTCGCAGCGGCCTGTCGCGCCTCGGGCGCGGCGAGCTCGGCGCGACGCTCGACCTGCGGGACGACGCGGAGTTCCAGGACCTGGGCGACGTTTTCGATCAGGTCACCGCGCAGCTGCGGGCCGCCTCGCCCGAAGGCCTCAAGCCCGCCCAGCTCGCCGAGCTGTCGCGGCGCATCGTGATGGTGGGCCGCCAGTTCTCGGGCGTGCCTCACGAAATGAAGAACCCGCTCAACGCGATGAGGATTCACCTGGAGCTGCTCAGCAAGAAGCTGCAGCCGGGCGATCCCGCGTCGGCCCACGTCGACATCATCGAGCATGAGATCCGCAAGCTCGACGATCGCGTGCAGGGCCTCCTGAAGTTCGTCCGGCCCGAGGAAGTCTCGTTCGGCCCGGTCCCGATCGCGGCCCTGGTGGGGAACGTGCTCGTCGCCGTGGGGCCGCAGGCCGCCAAGGCCGGCGTCACGATTCACCGCGGCTGCACCGATGCCGCGCTGGTGGTCGAAGGCGATGCCGCGCAGCTGCGCGACGTCTTTCTCAACCTGGCGCAGAACGCCATTCAGGCGATGCCGAAGGGGGGCCGCCTGACGATCGACTGCGCCGCCGTGGCCGGCCGCCGCGTCCGCGTGCGCGTCGAAGATACCGGGGTCGGCATTCCGCCGGAGCACCTGTCGCGGATCTTCGAGCTGTATTTCACGACGAAGGACAAGGGCACCGGCATGGGGTTGGCGCTGGTCTACCGGGCGGTGCAGATTCACAACGGCACCATCGACGTGGAATCCACGGTCGGCGTGGGCACGGTGTTTGTCGTGACGCTGCCCTCGTCGTCGCCAAGCCTGTCTCGCCGAAGCTCGGCCGGGGAAGAACCGGGCGGAGGCGGAATACAATCACCATGATGCGCGCGGGTCGCCTCGTCCTGCTTGTCGGGCTGATCGCCTCGCTGGGCGCGTGTGCCGCCAAGGCACAGGTGCGCACCGAGGCGGAGTTACCGCTGCTCGATCCGCCGCCGCCGCCGCCGCGCGTGGTGGTGATGTACCCGGAAGAGCCCGAGGTGGCGCCGGTGGCGCCCGTCGTCGAACCCGCGGTGCCCGTGCGTCCGCCGGCGCGCCCGGCGCGGCCCGAGTCGAAACCCGAGCCCAACGCGCCGGTGCCGGAACCCCCTCAGGACGCCGCCCGCGCCGCCGCGCCGCTGTCGCTGACGCTGACGCCGTCGCCCGGCACCGAGGCGCAGACGGCGGCGGCGATCCGCGATCTGCTCGCCCGGGCGGCGCGCGACCTCTCCCGGGTCAACGCGGCGTCGCTCGACGCCGACGGGCGGACCCAGTACGAGACGGCCCGCCGCTTTCTGCAGCAGGCCGAAGACGCCCTCAAGGCCCGCAACGTGGTGTTTGCGGGCAAGCTCGCCGACAAGGCCGCGACCATGGCCGCCGTCCTCGTCCGCTAGACCGAAGAGAACTTTAGCTTACAAAGTAGACTGTGCAACTCTGCACACTCCTGCACCTCAGCCTTTGTTTTCATTGCCGAAAAACTTTCGTTAAGCGAAAATAGGGCGAACTAAAGTTTTTTGGCTGGAATCCGCGAGCTATTGCGGACGACCTAAAAGAAAACCGCAACATGTTGTGGCTTAAGAGCTTGACAACAAATTATTACAGGCGCATATTGGGCGTCGCGCGCGAAGATGACTTTCAGTCGCCAGGCTCCTCCCGGCGCCGGACGATTGAGACGAGATCGCAGCGAAGATTAAACGAGAACAGCGCCGATTCAGAAACGTCAGACCGCGCGTACCAAGCCAACTTAGAAGGACCGTTCGATTAGCTAGGGCGATTGCCCCATGGGGAGGGGTGTCGCTATTCGGAGGAAGAAGCATGCAGGAAGGCGCTTCCCAGAAGTTGTCGGCCTCACCAGCCGGACAGACTGTCAGTTCGTCGTCGGCGAACGTGGAATCGGCAGAGTCGACGCGAGCCAGCCGAAAGTCTCAGGCCTCCCCCGGCCTGGAGTTTCCGCGATTTTTCACCACCGCCGGCGCCGACCCGTTCGACCAGCTCGAATGGGAACTGCGCGACGCGGTCATTGGCAACGAAAAGGGCACCGTTGTGTTCGAGCAACGGGGCGTCGAGATGCCCAAGCCGTGGTCGCAGCAGGCCACCAACATCGTTGTCTCAAAGTATTTCCGGGGCCACGTCGGGGCGCCCGAGCGCGAGCGCTCGGTCAAGCAGCTCATCGGCCGGGTCGTCGACACCATCACCGAGTGGGCGCGCAAGCAGCTGTACTTCGCCTCCGACGCCGCACTGTCGGCGTTCAGCGACGACCTGAAGTACCTGCTCGTCAACCAAAAGGCGGCCTTCAACAGCCCGGTGTGGTTCAACTGCGGGTTCGAGAAGGCGCCGCAGTGCTCGGCGTGCTTCATCAACTCGGTGGACGACACGATGGACTCGATCCTCGGCCTGGCCAAGACCGAGGGCATGCTGTTCAAGTTCGGATCCGGCACGGGCAGCAACCTCTCGGCGATCCGCTCGTCGAAGGAACTGCTGGCCGGCGGCGGCACCGCGTCGGGGCCGGTGTCGTTCATGAAGGGCTTCGACGCGTTTGCCGGCGTGATCAAGTCGGGCGGCAAGACGCGCCGCGCGGCGAAGATGGTCATCCTCAACGCCGAGCATCCGGACATCGTCGAGTTCATCAACTGCAAGGTCGATGAAGAGAAGAAGGCGTGGGCGCTGATCGACGCCGGCTACGACGGCTCGTTCACGGGGACGGCCTACGGCTCGGTGTTCTTCCAGAACTCGAACAACTCCGTGCGCGTGACCGACGAGTTCATGCGTTCGGTGCTCGACGACGGCCTCTGGCAGACCAAGGCGGTGACGACCGGCGAGGTGATGGAAACCTACCGGGCGCGCGACCTGATGCGGCTGATCGCCGAAGGCACGTGGGTGTGCGGCGACCCCGGCATGCAGTTCGACACCACCGTCAACGAGTGGCACACCAGCCCGAACACGGCGCGCATCAACGCCAGCAACCCGTGCTCGGAGTACATGTTCCTGGACGATTCGGCCTGCAACCTGTCGTCGCTGAACCTGATGACATTCATTAAGAATGATGGGAAGGACGACGGCGAGTTCGACGTCGACGCGTTCCGCGCGGCGTGCCGGACGATGATCACCGCGCAGGAGATCCTGGTCGACAACTCGAGCTACCCGACCCCGGCGATCGCGAAGAACAGCCACGCCTATCGGCCGCTCGGCCTCGGCTACGCCAACCTCGGCGCGCTGCTGATGTCGCGCGGCCTGCCCTACGACAGCGACGCCGGCCGCGATTTCTCCGGCGCCATCACCGCGGTGATGACCGGTGAAGCCTACGCGCAGTCGGCCCGCATCGCGCGCGACCACGGCGGCCCCTTCGCCGGTTACGACGCCAACCGCGAGCCGTTCCTGCGCGTCATGCGCAAGCACCGCGACGCCATCAAGGGCATCACCGCCAAGCACGTGCCGGACGACCTCTACAACGGCGCCAAGCAGGCGTGGGACGAGGCCGTCGAGCTCGGCGAAGACTTCGGCTACCGCAACGCCCAGGCCACCGTGCTCGCGCCGACCGGCACCATCGGCTTCATGATGGATTGCGACACGACCGGCGTCGAGCCCGACATCGCGCTCGTCAAGTACAAGAAGCTGGTCGGCGGCGGGATGATGAAGATCGTCAACCAGACCGTGCCGCCGGCGCTGCAGAAGCTTGGCTACACGGCCGCGCAGATCGACGACATCATCAAGTACATCGACGAGCATGAGACCATCGAGGGCGCGCCGCACCTGCTGGAGCGCGACCTGCCGGTGTTCGACTGCGCGTTCAAGGCGTCCAAGGGCGAGCGCTCCATCCATTACATGGGCCACATCAAGATGATGGGCGCGACGCAGCCGTTCATCTCGGGCGCGATCAGCAAGACGGTGAACGTGCCGAAGGACGCCTCGGTGGAAGACATCGAGCAGGCCTACCTCGAGTCGTGGCGCCTGGGCGCCAAGGCCATCTCGATCTACCGCGACGGCTCCAAGCGCACGCAGCCGCTCAACACCTCGAAGGACAAGGCGCCCGAGATGAGCAAGGGCGCCAAGGAAGCGGTCGACACCGCCGTGGCCGCGGCCCTCGCCAGCCGGGCGCCGCAGCGCCGCAAGCTGCCCGACGAGCGGCAGGCGATCACGCACAAGTTCGATATCTCCGGCCACGAGGGCTACATCACGGTGGGCCTCTTCGAAGACGGGATGCCGGGCGAGATCTTCCTGGTGATGGCGAAGGAAGGCTCGACGATCTCGGGCTTTGCCGACGCCTTCGCGCAGGCCATCAGCTACGCGCTGCAGTACGGCGTGCCGCTGCAGGCGCTGGTCGACAAATTCAGCCACGTGCGCTTCGAGCCGTCGGGCATGACCAAGAACCCCGACGTCCGCTTCGCCAAGTCGATCGTCGACTACATCTTCCGGTGGATGGCGTCGAAGTTCCTCTCGGTCGAGGCGCAGTTCCGCGCCGGCGTCAACAATCGCGACGACGCGGCGGACGGCTATGCCGCCGAACCGGCCGCGGTGCCCGAACCGAAGGCGTCGACGGACCCGACGGCGAGGGTGAGCCGGACCGGCGCGATCGTGCCGTCGACCTCGCAGTTCGCGGCCATCCAGAACCAGGAGGATGCGCCGCCGTGCACCACCTGCGGGTCGATCATGGTGAGAAGCGGCGCCTGCTACAAGTGCAGCAACTGCGGCACGACGAGCGGGTGTGCGTAGAAAAACGCGACCACGAAGATCACGAAGTCTTCGATTCTTGAGTGCTGACTAGAGCAAAGGGCCGGGATAACCTGGCCCTTTTCCTTTGCACGAAGGTTCGCAGACCTGCCGGCCCGCCGTCAGGAACCGCCCCACGCAGATGTGTGGCAGGGAAGCAGGGCGGCCGGCTACGCCCAGAGCGTCTTGATCGGGTAGCGGCGAATCTGCTCGTCGGCGGTAACCATCGTCATCTCGTGCTCGATGGCCTGACAGATCAACATCCGATCGAAGGGGTCTCGATGCAGCGGCGGCAGCTTCGCCAGATGGCCGGCCGTGGCTTCCTCGAGCGGCAGGGAGGCGATGTAGTGCCGGCGGCGATGGCCGGCGGCGTAGCCCGCCCCGGGGCCGGGCAGCACCAGACGCCCCCTGGTCTGTTTCAGGACGATCTCCCAGATCGAAATCGTGCTGAGCCACACGCTGTTGTCCTCCGAGCGCAAGGTCGAGCGCAGCGATTCTGGCATCCGCTGGTCACCCAGGATCATCCAGAGAAACGCATGGGTGTCGAGCAGCAACTTCACGACAGCAGATCCTTGTCGCCCTTCCCCTCGAACAGGTCGAGCAGATCGTCGGGAAGCGGGTCGTTGAAATCATCGGGCACAACGAATTCGCCCTTGGCCAGTCCCCACGGCCGGAGCCCGCGAGCCTGGGTCTTCAGCGGCCGGATCTCGGCGACGGGCTCGTGATGGCGGGTGATCACGATCGTTTCGCCCCGTTCGACCCGATCGAGCAAGGCGGACAGGGTCGCCTTGGCCTCCGCTAGTCCGACCTCCTTCATGACCATATTATTGACCAGAATGATGACTAGTTCAAGTGCAGTTCTGGTAAGCTTGTGCCCTTGACCCTTCCCGCGATTCTCGAACGTTATTGGGGCTACAGCTCCTTCCGCCCGCTTCAGCTCGAAGCCATGGAGGCGGTGATGGCCAATCGCGACTCGCTGCTGGTGCTGCCGACGGGCGGAGGGAAGTCGCTGTGCTTCCAGGCGCCGGCGATCGCCCGCGAGGGCCTCGCGATCGTCGTGTCGCCGCTCATCTCGTTGATGAAGGACCAGGTGGACACGCTCGTCGGCAACGGCGTGGCGGCGGCCTGCTACAACAGCTCGATGCCCTCGGAACACAAGTCGGACGTGGCCCGCGGGGTTCGCGATGGCCGCTACCGCCTGCTGTATGTGGCGCCCGAGCGGCTGGTCGGCGACGGCGGCGATCTCTTCTTGTCGATGCTGGAATCGAAACCGGTGAGCTTCATCGCCGTGGACGAGGCGCACTGCATCAGCCAGTGGGGACACGACTTCCGGCCGGAGTACCGGCAACTGGCGCGGTTGCGCGAACGATGGCCCTCGGTCAGCCTGCACGCCTACACGGCCACAGCCACCGCGCGCGTTCGCAAGGACATCGTCTCGCAACTGGGCCTGCGGGACGCGGCCGAACTGGTCGGCTCGTTCGATCGGCCGAACCTCGTCTACCGCGTGTTCGCGCGGGCGACGCTGAAGGCGCAGATCCTCGAGGTGCTCGAGCGCCATCGCGGGCAGGCGGGCATCATCTACTGCACCTCGCGCAAGGAGGTGGACGGAATCACCCAGTGGCTGCAGGACACGGGCTGGCGCGCCCGGCCGTACCACGCCGGCCTGGCGGACGAGGACCGGCATCGCAACCAGGATGCCTTCCTGAACGAAGAGGTCGACCTCGTCGTCGCCACCGTTGCCTTCGGCATGGGTATCGATCGATCCGACGTGCGGTTCGTGATCCACGCCGGCGCGCCGCAGTCGCTCGAGCACTACCAGCAGGAATCCGGCCGCGCCGGGCGCGACGGGCTCGAAGCCGAGTGCGTGCTGATCGCCTCGGGCGCCGACTTCCTGAAGTGGCGCGTGATGCTCGAGAAGAACGGCGAGATGTCGGACGCGAGGCGGGCGCTGCTGCGCGACATGGAGCGCTACGCCGCCAGCGTCGGGTGCCGGCACAGGCGGCTCGTCGGCTATTTCGGCGAGGCGTTTGCCAAGCACGATTGCGGCGCGTGCGACTACTGCCTCGGCGAGCTCGAAACCGTGGCGGATCCGGTGACGGTCGCCCGCAAGGTGCTGTCGTGCGTGGCCAGGGTCGGCCAGCGCTTCGGCGCCGCCCACGTCACCAACGTGCTGCGCGGCAGCGACAGCGAGCCGGTGCGCGCGCGCGGGCATCACGCGCTGTCGGTCTTCGGCTTGATGAAAGACGCCACCATCGACGAGCTGCGCGGCTATGTCGACCAGCTGCTCGCCCACGGATTGCTGCAGCAGGGCGGCGCCGAGTACCCGATCCTGCAGCTGACCGCGGACGGCCTGGCGCTGCTGAAGGACGCGGGCGCGCAACCGGAACTGACGCTGGCGCGGCAGAAGCGCCCCGACAAGACCCGCTTGCCGAAGCGCGCGCGCGTCGAGACCGAAGGGTGGGAGGGCGTCGATCGCGACCTGTTCGAGCGCCTCCGCGCCATGCGGCTGCAGGTGGCGAGGAAGCGCGGCGTGCCGCCGTATGTCATCTTCCACGACACCACGCTCAGGGAGATCGCGCGGCTCAAGCCGACGACGATGGAGGCGCTGCGACATGTGTACGGCGTGGGAGCCCGGAAAGCGGACGATCTGGGCGAGAGAGTGTTGCAGGAAGTCCAAGGACAAACCTGAAGGTTTTGTCCCCACCGTCGATGCGGATGAGCAGTTAGACTCAGGCATGGCCATCATTCCTGCCGGTTTCGACTGGACCACGCCCTTCATTGCTGACGCGTGCGTGCAGCTCGGACTCCCGGTCCGCATCGGTCCTCCGGGACTTCGGCCCAATATCGCTGGCGCCAAAGCGGCGGGGCCGGCGCGGCCGGCGCGGCACGCCGGCAGCACCGACGTGTTCCTCGAGGCCATCGCCAACGCGCGCGCGGGCGAGATCCTCGTGATCGACAACGGCGGCCGCACCGACGAAGGCTGCATCGGCGATCTCGTGGTGGGCGAGGCCCACATGAGCGGCCTGGCGGCCACGCTGTGCTGGGGCACGCATCGCGACACCGGCGCCATCCTGGCCATGGCGGCGAAGGTGTGGAGCCTCGGCACCTGTCCGAACGGTCCGCTGTCGCTGCGCCCGCGGCCCGCAGACGCGCTGGCCTCCGCGCGCTTCGGCGATCTGACGATCGGCCTCGACGACATCGTGTTCGCGGATGATGACGGCGTGGTGGTCACGGCCGCGCCGACGATCGATCGCGTGGTGGCCGCGGCGCAGGACATCGCCGCGCGCGAGGGCGCCCAGGCGGCGCGGCTCCTCGAGGGCGATCTCCTGCGGGTACAGCTTGACCTGAATGGATACGTACAGAAGCGGGAGTCCGATCCGTCCTACACGTTCCGCGACCACCTCAAGTCATTTGGTGGCGCGATCGAGATCTGAAGGCAGAAGGCAGAAGGCAGAAGGCAGGCGACGGCATGGACGTGGGGCATCGTCGTGGCCGCGGGCCCGGTCCTGGCGGGCGCGATCCGCAACACAGCACTGGACATCGTCGAGGGCCCCGGCCGCGCGCCGACGCTGGCCCAGCGCGTCGCCAGTGCGCTACGCGCGCAGGGCATCGCGCCGGGCACGCGCATTGCCGTCGCCGGCAACTCCTTCGCCGAGCCGAGCTGGGCGCAGCTGGCGCGAGTGCAGATCGTGGCCGAAGCGCCGCCGCCCGAATCGATCGAGGCCGCGCCCGGCGCCGCGTCGCGCTGGTTCGAGTGCCTGTCCGGAGCCGGATCGGCTGCCGACGCGGTTGTCCTGACCGACATGCCGGCGTCGCCGTCACCCGATTGGCTGCCGCTCGGCGACACCGGATATCACCTTCGTCGCGTGCGACCGGCCCGCTGATCGTCCCCGGTCCGGCGGCGGCGGCGATATACAATGCCGCCACACCCTCGATGACGCGCCAGTATTGCCACATCGGCTCCAGGACCATTGCGTATCTCGACTCCGCTCCTGGCAATCACGACCTTCGTACCTACGTCCTGCTGCATGCGTTTCCCCTCGGCGCGAACATGTGGGAACCGCAAATCCGCAGCATTCCGAAGGGATGGCGGCTGATCACCCCGGACCTGCGGGGGTTTGGCGGATCGACGGAGCTCGATTCGCTGAGCGCCCTCTCCATCGCCGACTATGCCGACGATGTGGTGGACCTGCTCGGCGAGTTGTCGGTCACCAGCGCCGTGATCGGCGGGCTGTCGATGGGCGGCTACGCGGCGCTGGCGCTGGTGCAGTCCAGGCCCGGCAGCATCGACGCGCTAGTCCTCGCCGACACGCGCGCGGGCGCCGACTCGCAGGAATCCCGGGCGAACCGCCGCAACATGCTGGCCGTCGTCGATCGCGAGGGGCCTTCCGGCGTCGCGCGCGAGATGATGCCGAAGCTGCTCGGCCAGACTACGCGCGACACCAACCCGAGCGCCGAGGCCACGGTGCGCCGGCTGATCAAACAGCAATCGCCGGTGGCCATTCGCGGCGCGATTCATCGCATGATGCATCGCCCGGACTCGACGGCCCTGCTGGCCACGATCCGCGTGCCAACCCTTATCATCGTGGGTGAGGAGGACACGCTGACGCCGGTACAGGAATCGCAGCGAATGGCCGAGGCGGTTACCGGCTCGACGTTGGTGACCATTCCGGCGGCCGGACACCTGTCGAATCTCGAACAGCCGGACGCCTTCAACGCGGCCCTGGCGGGATTCCTCGTCAGCTTGAAATAACCCATGCGACTGACTGCGATCGCGCTGGCGCTGGCCCTCACCGTGGCGACGGCCACCGCGCAGGATCCCGCCCCTCCTGTCGTCGACCCAATCCACCAGGCGTTTGACGAGATCCTCGACATCTACGTCCGCGACGGGCTCGTCTACTACCACGCGCTCAAGGTCGAGCGCGCGAAGTTCGATCGGTACCTGGCGGCGGTGTCGGCCGTGACGGCGGCCGAGATCAATGGCTGGTCACCCCAGCGCCAGCTGGCCTATTGGATCAACGCCTACAACGCGTTCGTGTTGCGGACGGTGATCGATCACTATCCGATTCGCGGCCGCGCGGCCGACTACCCGGCCAGCAGCATCCGCCAGGTACCGGGCGCGTTCGAGCGCCAGACGTTCCGCGCCGGCGGGCGGGCGCTCACGCTCGACGGCCTCGAGCGCGACGTGATCGGCGGCTTCGGTGATGCGCGGGCGCTGCTGGCGCTCAGCCGCGGCGCCCAGGGCGGCCCGCGGCTCAAGAGCGAGGCCTACACGTCCCAGCGGCTCGACGCGCAGTTGACGACGATGGCGGGTGAATTGGTCAACCATCGCCAGTTGGTTCGCGTCGACCAGGCCACCAACACCCTATCGGTAAGCCCGATCTTCTCGTGGCGTGAAGCCATCTTCGTCAGGTCGAGTGCGGGCCGGGGCCAGAGCCTGTTCGGCTCGCGCAGCCCGCTCGAGCGGGCGGTGCTCGCGCTGATCGAGCCGCTGGTGGTGCCCAACGAAGCGGACTTCCTGAAGAAGAACGAGTTTCGAATGGTCTTTCACGACTTCGACTGGCGGCTGAACGATCTCACCGGGCGCTAGACCATGGACTTGGGACTCACTGGCAAGGTGGCGATCGTGACCGGAGGCAGCCGCGGATTGGGGTTTGCGGCGGCGCAGGCCATCGTTGCCGAGGGCGCGCACGTCGTGATTTGCGCGCGGGGTGGGGAGCAGCTGCAACGCGCGGTCGGGCAGTTGCGCTCGGGAGCGGGGCAGGGCGCGACGGCCGAGGGCGTGGTCGCCGACGTGTCGACCGAAGGCGGCGTCGGGAAGGTCATCGACGGTGCCCTGAAGGCGTTCGGCCGTCTTGACGTGGTCGTGAACAACGTCGGCCTGGGGAAAGGCGCGGACATCGAGTCGACGTCCGATGCCGAGTGGCAGGAAGCGATCGACCAGACGCTGTTCCCCGCGATCCGCATGTCTCGCCAGGCCGTGCCGCACCTGCGGGCGCAGGGCGGCGCCATCGTGATCGTGTCGTCGATCTTCGGCCGCGAGTCGGGGGGCCGCATGACCTACAACGCGGTGAAGGCCGCCGAGATCAGCCTGACGAAGTCGCTGGCGCAGCAACTGGCGAAGGATCGGATCCGCGTCGTCTCGGTGGCGCCCGGATCGATCCTGTTCGAGGGCGGGTCGTGGTGGAAGCGGCAGCAGGCCGACCCGGCGGGGATCGCCGACTTCATCGGGCGCGAGCTGCCGTTCGGCCGGTTCGGCCGGCCCGACGAAGTGGGCGCGACCATCGCCTTCCTCGCCTCGCCCAAGGCCAGCTGGATCAGCGGCACCACCGTCGTCGTCGACGGCTGCCAGTCACGCATGTTCTAACGAGGGTTCCTCACGAGGGTTCCTCACGAGGGTTCCTCACGAGGGTTCGTGCGGAACGAGAGGTAATAGACCGGCAACCCGAGCAGGACGACGCCGAACGTGATCGAGGTCCACACCGGATCCGTGATCAGCGCGTTCACCACCAGGTAGATGGCGGCCGCGATGAACACCGCCGGCACGACCGGATAGCCCACCACCCGGTACGGCCGGTTGAGGTTGGGCTGCGATTTACGGAGCGTGTAGATGGCCGCGACGCTGAGCGCGTAGAACGGCCACATCGCCAGCACGAACGTGTCGGTGAGCTGCTCGAACGTCTGCGTCATCACCATCGCCACGCCGAGGACGCACGCGAGCGAGATGGCGACGTAGGGTGTCTTCCACCTCGGGTGCACCTTGGCGATGGGCGCGAACAGGAGCCGGTCGTCGGCCATCGCGAAGAAGATCCGGGGCGAGGCGAGCATGCTGCCCATCAGCGATCCGAACGTCGAGATCATCACGACCACGGCGATGAACGACACGCCGGCCTGGCCGAAGATGGCGCCCATCGTGTCGGCCGCAATCAGCGGCGAGGTCGCCATCTTGTCGATCGGGTTCACATACAGGTAGGCCGCGTTGGCGAGCAGGTAGATGGTGATGATCATCACGGTGCCGATGACGATGGCGCGCGGGAGGTTGCGCTGCGGGTCCTTCACCTCGCCGCTCGCAAACGTGAGATCGGCGAAGCCATCGTAGGCCCACATCACCGAGATGAGGGCCAGGCCGAACACCCCGGCATCCACGGCGGCGCCGGTCGACGCGAGGTGCCCGACCGACGCGCCCGCTCCGCCCCCGAGCACGAACGAGGCCACCACGAGCAGCGTCAGGGCGCCGAACTTGGTGACGGTCGAAATGCCCGCGAACAGGGCGCCAAGCTGCACGCCGACGATGTTGGTGGCGCCGGCGAAGACAATGGCGCCGGCCGCGATGTAGTCGGCCCAGGCGGGATGGGCGACCGGGTCCAGCCCGAAGACGCGCATGAAGTACTCGCCGAACACCGACGAGATGCCGCCGAGCGCGGCCGCGCGGATCAGGACCAGTTGCGCCCAGCCGTACAGGAACCCGTACGGCCGCCCCCAGCCTTCGCGCAGGTACACGTACATGCCGCCGGTCTCGGGCATCGACGCGGAGAGCTCCGCGAACGCGAGCGCGCCGCACATGACGATGATGCCGCCGAGCACCCAGACGCCGAGCATGAACACCGGATCGGGCACGCGCGACGCAATGCCCGCCGGCGTGCGGAAGATGCCGCCGCCGATCGTGATGCCGATCACGAGGCCAATCGAACTCCACAGGCCGAGCCGTCGGACGAGCGTCGCTGTCATGGTGGGGAACTATAATGGAAACATGACGAGACCGGCCTCGATTCTCTTGCTGGCGCTGGTGTGGCCCCTGACGGCGCTGGCGCAGGAGCCCGGGGTCGACGAGGACGGTTGCAAGGAGTCCGCCCTGCTCAGCCGCATGCCGGGCTGCGGGATCTATGAATGCGCCAAAAAGGATTTCGACGTGGCCGAACTGGTGATCAACAAGGACGCCGGCACCGAATCGGTCGAGGGCGAAATCGAATCGCTGAAGCTGGTGTGCCCCGCGAACCTGTCGGCCTTGCAGGTGCGTCGGAACACCGAGGCTGCCTTGAAGAAGGCCGGCTACACGCTCGTGTTCAGCGGCCCACACGCCAACAACGACCTTCCCGTGGTCACCGCCCGCAAAGGCGCCCAGTGGATCTCGGTGCAGACCTACCTGTTCAACGAATTCATGGCCTATGAGCAGACCGCGGTGCTCGTGAAGGCCATGGCGCAGGACATCTCCGCGAGCGCGCAGGCGATGTCCGATGCCATCGCGAAGAGCGGCAAGCTCGATGTCTACGGGATCACCTTCGCGACCGGCCAGGCGACGATCACGCCGGCGTCGGACGCGGTCCTGAACGACGTGCTGGCGGTGCTCTCGGCCAACGCCGACTGGAAGCTGCGCGTCGAAGGGCATACCGACAACGTCGGCGACAAGGCCGCGAACCTCAAGCTCTCCAATGCGCGCGCCGCCGCCGTGGTGGGCTGGCTCACCGCGAAGGGCATCGACGCGGCAAGGCTGTCGGCCGCCGGACTTGGCGACACCCAGCCCGTGGCCGACAACGCCACCGCGGATGGCCGGACGAAGAATCGCCGCGTGGTGCTAGTGAAACAGTAGAGACCGAAGGCTGAAGGCCTGAAGGCTGTTTTGTGATTTGTTCGCCCTTTCGTCTCCTGATCGTGTAGCATTGCTCACGATTGCCCATGGCGTCCGACCCGACGACGCTGCCCGCACGGCGCACCCAGGAGCCCAAGCAGGTCGCCCTCCAGAGCGCGCTTCAGGTCCTGGCGTCGGGCGCCGCGCTCGACCGGCCCGATACCCCTGACGAAGTCGTGACCGCGGTGCGGCGGCTGCCGCCCGTCGAAGCGGCCTACGCGCCGTTCCCTGACGGTCTCGACGATCGGCTGCGCGCGGCCTTCGAATCGCGCGGCATCCGCCAGCTCTACACGCACCAGGCCGAAGCGTTCGCTCACGTGGCCGCCGGGCGCCACCTCGTCGTGACCACGCCCACGGCGTCGGGCAAGACGCTCTGCTACAACCTGCCGGTCCTCGATCGCATCCTCAAGCAGCCCGCCACGCGCGCGCTCTACCTGTTTCCCACCAAGGCGCTCGCGCAGGATCAGATGGCCGAGCTCCACGAACTGGCCGGCGCGATCGGCGAGGTGGGCGGCGAGGCGATCGGCGTGCACACCTACGATGGCGACACGCCGCAAGACGCGCGGCGCACCATCCGCACGCGCGCGCACATCGTGTTGAGCAACCCCGACATGGTGCACTCGGGCATCCTGCCGCATCACCCGCGGTGGGCGAAGCTCTTCGAGAACCTGCAGTTCGTGGTGATCGACGAGCTGCACGCCTATCGCGGCGTCTTCGGCAGCCACCTGGCCAACGTCCTGCGGCGGCTGCAGCGGATCTGCCGGCACTACGGATCGGACCCGCAGTTCATCTGCTCGTCGGCGACGATCGCCAATCCCGCTGACCTGGCCGAGCGCCTCGCCGGCCGGCCCTTCGCCCTCGTCGACAAGAGCGGGGCGCCGCGCGGGGAGAAGTTCTTCGTGTTCGTCAACCCGCCCGTCGTGAACCGGGAGCTGGGGATCCGGCGGTCCTACGTGGCCGAGGCGCGCCGCGTGGCCGGTGAATTCCTGCGGCGCAATCTCCAGGTGATCGTGTTCGCGCAAAGCCGGCTCACCACCGAGATCCTCACGACCTACTTGAAGGAAGACTTCGAAGACAGCCCGGGTATGCCGGAGCGGATCCGGGGCTACCGCGGCGGCTACCTCCCGCTCCGCCGCCGTGAAATCGAGAAGGGGCTGCGCGCGGGCCAGGTCCGCGGCGTGATCGCCACCAACGCGCTCGAGCTGGGCATCGACATCGGCGCTCTGGACGTGAGCGTGATGGCGGGCTATCCGGGCACGATCGCGTCGACGTGGCAGCGGGCGGGCCGCGCCGGCCGGCGCGCCGGGCAGTCGGCCGCCGTCATGGTGTCGTCGAGCGCGCCCATCGATCAGTTCGTCGTGCGCCACCCGTCGTATTTCTTCGATGCGTCGCCGGAGCACGCGCTCGTCAATCCCGACAACCTGCACATCCTGGTCGATCACGTGAAGTGCGCCGCCTTCGAGCTGCCGTTCACCACCGAAGAATCCTACGGGCAGGTCAACGTCCAGGACGTGCTCGGCGTGCTGCAGGAGTCGGGGCTCGTGCACCGCTCGGGTGGCGATGGCAGCGGCGGGTCTTCCTTGTCCGCCGCAGCGTTGAACGC